>NZ_SMKR01000009.1 GCF_004348725.1 Kribbella turkmenica | reverse complement strand
GCTGATGGCCGTCGCCAGGCTGATGGTGCCGCCCAGTTCCTTGAACGACGCACCGAACGCGTTCGCCAGTCCCTCGGTGTACGGGTCACCGTCGTGGATCGTGGCCGCCCGCTTCGCCCCGAGCTTCTCGACCGCGAAGGTGGCCGCCGCCTGGCCTTGGATGATGTCGTTGTGGGCTGTCCTGAGATACCCCTTCCGGTGGGCAGCCGCCTTCGTGCCGCGCAAGTCGGACGTCAGTGACGGCGACGTGTTCGACCCCGAGATCATCACGACGCCCTTGCCCGAGAGGATCTCCATCGCCGGCACCGCGGCGCCCGAGCAACTGGTTCCGACGACGCCGACGATCTGCGGATCGGCCGCGAGCTTCTGACCTGAGGTGGTACCGCCCTCGGCCTTGCACAGGTCGTCCTCGACCTGCGTCCGGATCGGATGGTCCAGAAGAGTTCCTCCCTTGTCGTCGATGGCGATCTGAACCGCTCGCACCTGGTCGGTACCGAGGCTGGCGGTGTCGCCGCTGATGGCTTGGATGAGCCCGATTTCGATGGGCGCGCCGACGTCGACGGTGACGGCGCCCAACGGACCCGGCGTGAACTGTGCGGATTGCTCCTCTTCGGGTGCGCATGCGGCGCCGACGAGCGCCAGCCCACCGATGAGACAGGCCGCGAAACGCAGCTTCCGTGTACTCATCGCACCTCCTCCAGGAGGTTCCTTGCAATGCCACGAGAATCCGGTGGCGATGAGGCCGATGCTACTCCGAGCCAGCCCGATCAGAACTGCTCGCATACCGTTGACCTCGCTGTTCGGCCTGCGCAGGCTTCAGTTGACGCACGCCAGGACGAATACGACGAGCGGTGGACGTGCTGCTCCGCTAACGGCGGGTGACGTCCTGCCCCGTCTCTGCGATGGCTGGCACAACCACGGACCTCCCGCCGTGCGTCGGTACCGCCCGCCCACTCGTTCCCTGTCGATGTCCAAGGCTTCACCTGGCCCGGGAAGGCCTTCCATGATCTCGTCGGACACGTCGCCGCTCGTCGGAGACGAGAATCAGCGCAGCGCGCCTACGCGAACTTCCCCGGTACCCGTCAGGCGTTGGCGGCTTCCATGATCTCGTCGGACACGTCAAAGTTCGCGTAGACGTTCTGGACGTCGTCGCTGTCCTCGAGCGCGTCGATCAGGCGGAAGATCTTGCCGGCGCCGTCGGCGTCCAGCTCGACCGTCATCGACGGGACGAACTGCACCTCGGCCGACTCGTAGTCGATGCCGGCGTCCTGCAGCGCGGTCCGGGCGCCGACCACGTCGGTGGCCTCGGTGACGACCTCCCAGGACTCGCCGAGGTCGTTCACCTCCTCGGCACCGGCCTCGAGCACGGCCTCCATCACGTCGTCCTCGGACAGCGACTTCCCGTCCTGCTCCTTGGCGAGCACGATGACGCCCTTGCGGTTGAAGAGGTACGCGACCGAGTTCGGGTCGGCGAGCGAGCCGCCGTTGCGGGACATCGCCGTCCGGACGTCGGCGGCCGCGCGGTTGCGGTTGTCGGTCAGGCACTCGACCAGCATCGCCACGCCGTTCGGGCCGTAGCCCTCGTACATGATCGTCTGGTACTCCGCGCCGCCCGCCTCGGCCCCCGAGCCACGCTTGACCGCGCGGTCGATGTTGTCGTTCGGGACCGACGACTTCTTCGCCTTCTGGATGGCGTCGTACAGGGTCGGGTTCCCGCCAGGGTCGCCACCGCCCATCCGGGCGGCCACCTCGATGTTCTTGATCAGCTTCGCGAAGAGCTTGCCGCGCTTCGCGTCGATGACGGCCTTCTTGTGCTTCGTGGTGGCCCACTTGGAGTGGCCTGACATGGCGAACCCAACCCTTCGTGCTCCTGCTACCGACTCAGAGGCTGCGGACCAGCTCGGCGAAGTAGCCGTGCAGCCTGGCGTCCCCGGTCATCTCCGGATGGAACGACGTGGCCAGCAGCCGATCATGGCGAACCGCGACGATCCTACCGGTGGCGGGGCCCGAGCCCACCGTCGAGAGTACCTCGACGTCCCGCCCGACCCGCTCGACCCACGGTGCCCGGATGAACACGGCGTGATACGGCGTGTCGAACGCGGCGAACTCCAGGTCCGCCTCGAACGAGTCCACCTGCCGCCCGAACGCGTTCCGCCGGACCGTCACGTCCAGGCCGCCGAGCGTCTCCTGCCCGTCGATGCCACCGGTGATCTCGTCCGCCAGCATGATCATCCCGGCGCAGGTGCCGAACACCGGCATCCCGTCCGCGATCCGCTTCTGCAGCGGCTCGAACAGCTCGAACGCCCGGGCCAGCTTGTCCATCGTGGTCGACTCGCCGCCCGGCAGCACCAGCGCGTCCACCTGCTCCAGCTCGGCCGGACGCCGTACCGGGCGCGCCTCGACCCCGACCTGAGTCAGCATGGCCGCGTGCTCGCGCACGTTCCCCTGCAACGCGAACACACCGATCACGGTCATAGCGTCACCCTCCGTTGCCAGTCGAGGGTTACCTCGATCCGGCCCTCGTCGAATACGGCCGGCAGGTCGTTCCCGTTGAGCAGCGAGAGGACGTCCTCCAGAAGCGGTTCACCCGGCGCCACGTTGGCCGTGTCAGGGTGCCAGAGCTTGAGCTCGAGCATGCCGAAGTCGACCGCGTGCCAGACGTCGGTGTCGGTGAAGAACACCAGCCCCTTCGGGTCGCCGGCCGCCTCCAGCGCCTGCCTGGCGTCGTGGTGGTCCGACGTGTACCGGACCACCACCAGCCCACGCCGCTCGAGCTCCTCCAGTACGGCGTCCAGCCGGTCCGGACCCGTGGTCGCCGGCCACCCGGCCGCGTCGGCGTTCAGGTCGATGACCGCTTCGCCGATCAGCAGCGGAACCAGTGTGGCCGGGTCCATCGACGGCGCGTCCTCGCGGACAGCCTCGGTCAACGCGGCCGTGATCGCGGCGTGGTCGGCGTACCCGGACCGCACCAGGACGCGGGCCAGTCCCCGCAGCTCCCGGGCGGTCCGCTCGTCCACCGCCGGCAGGCCTTCCGGCCGGTTCACTCCGCGGTCACCAGCCGCGCTCGGCCAGGCGGTGCGGCTGCGGGATCTCGTCGACGTTGATGCCGACCATCGCCTCGCCCAGGCCGCGGGACACCTTGGCGATCACGTCGGGGTCGTCGTAGAAGGTGGTCGCCTTCACGATCGCCTCGGCGCGCTGGGCCGGGTTGCCGGACTTGAAGATACCGGAGCCGACGAACACGCCCTCGGCGCCGAGCTGCATCATCATCGCGGCGTCGGCCGGCGTGGCGATCCCGCCGGCGGTGAACAGCACCACCGGGAGCTTGCCGGCCTGCGCGACCTCCTTGACCAGCTCGTACGGCGCCTGCAGCTCCTTGGCGGCGACGTACAGCTCGTCCTCGGGGAGGTTCTGCAGCCGGCGGATCTCCTGGCGGATCTGGCGCATATGGGTGGTGGCGTTGGAGACGTCACCGGTGCCGGCCTCGCCCTTGGAGCGGATCATCGCCGCGCCCTCGGTGATCCGGCGCAGCGCCTCGCCCAGGTTGGTCGCACCGCAGACGAACGGCACGGTGAAGGCCCACTTGTCGATGTGGTTGGCGTAGTCGGCCGGGGTGAGCACCTCGGACTCGTCGATGTAGTCGACCCCGAGGCTCTGCAGCACCTGCGCCTCGACGAAGTGACCGATCCGGGCCTTGGCCATCACCGGGATCGAGACGGCGTTGATGATGCCGTCGATCATGTCCGGGTCGCTCATCCGGGAGACGCCGCCCTGCGCGCGGATGTCGGCCGGGACCCGCTCGAGCGCCATCACCGCGACCGCGCCGGCGTCCTCGGCGATCGTGGCCTGCTCGGCGGTGACCACGTCCATGATCACGCCGCCCTTGAGCATCTCCGCCATCCCGCGCTTGACCTTCGCGGTCCCGGTCTGCGGGGTCCCGGGGGTCTGGTTGTCCGTCACTGCATCCTCCTGGTCGTGGGGCACGTGTCCAGATTAGGGGGACGTCGGCACCGATTTTCAGTCCACCTCGGATCAAGTGGACTGAATCGCCTCGCCCAGCCTGGCGACTACCAGCCGGAGCGTGGCGGGCGGCGCGGTGAACGGGATCCGGATGTGCCGGCGATCGGTCCCGTCGGGTGTGAACAGATCGCCCGCACCCAGCAGCAGCCCTTGTTCGCGGGCCTTCTCGAGCACTCGCCGCGCCCGGGTCTCGGTGAGCTCCAGCCATAGCGTCATACCACCGGTCGGCGTGGGCCACGCCACACCGTCGAGCGCCTTCAGTCCGGTTTCCAGGGCTTGCAGATTCGCCCGCAGGCGGGTCCGGCGCCGGCTGATCACCCGGTCGAGCCGTCCGACGATCGCCTGCGCCAGCAGGTCGTCCAGTGCGCTCGGTGACGCCACACTCAGCTGAGCCGCGGTGTTGATGCGTCTCCGCAGTTGTTTGCCCGTACGAACCCAGCCGACGCGCAGTCCACCCCAGACCGTCTTGCTGAGCGAGCCGACACTGACCGTGCGCGGATAGCGACTCAGCGGCTCGGCCTGCTCCCCACTGGCCAGCCACAGCGGCCGCATCGTCTCATCACTGATCAGTGCGGCGCCATAGCGCCGGGCGATCTCGACGACCGCCGTACGTCGATCAGCCGGGAGGCTCAGCCCGGTCGGGTTGTGGTTGTCGGCCTGCAGGTAGATGACCTTGGGGCGATGGCGCCTGCAGAGGTGGGTGAGTTGGTCGGTGTCCCAGACGCCAGCGGGCCAGCCGGCGACGTCGAGCCGGTGTTTGCGGAGCAGGTCGAAGGCAGCGGGGTACGTCGGGGTCTCGGTGATCGCCACGCCCGGTCCCAGGTCCAGACCGGCCAGTGCGGCATTGAGTCCAGCCGCTGCTCCGACGGTGAGTGTGAGCTGGTCGGGCTCGGTTGGCACCCCCTCAGTGGTGAGCCTGGCCGCCAATGCCGCACGCAACTCCAATGAACCGCCCGGGGGTGGTCCGTCGCCGCCCATGGCTTGCGGAAGGCCGTCCACGACGATCTGGGCAGCCACCTCGGCCACGTCGTGCGGTGCGGCGGTCGTCGCGAACCGCAGGTCCAGCAGCGGCTGGTCCCCCGCCGTCACGGTCGACACCGGCGCGATCGGGTCCAGCAGCCGGTCGAGTGGTCGTACGACGGTCCCGGAGCCCCGCCTGGTCTCCAGTACGCCGTCCGCGCGCAGGTGATCGAGCGCCCGTACGACGGTCACGCGGCTGAGTCCGAGTCGCTCCGCCAGCACCCGCTCCGAGGGCAGCCGGGAGCCGATCGACAGGTCCCCGCGCTCGATCCGCCGCAGTACGAGCGCCTCGACCTGTTCGGTCTTGGTCCCGTCCGCCGGATCCAGGTCACCCACTCGCCACATAAGTCCAGTCTGACACGACTGGACTGCCGACGGTCGATGAACGCAATCTCATCGTTGCTTCACGGAGCTCTCATCCAGCGCGGTCACAGTGTCCGGTAGACGGCCGGACCGGCCGTCCCGAGACCGGAGGACATGAATGAAGCGCTCCATCATCGTGGCCGGAGCAGGCGCCGTGGTTCTGGCCGGCAGCGTTCTGACCGCACCCGTCGCCCAAGCCGAGGAACGCGTCTGCCGCGGCACCCTCGGGGCCGTCACCGTGGACAACCTGCGGGTTCCGGCCGGCGCCACCTGCAACCTCAGCCGGACCACTGTCAAAGGCACGTTGAAGGTGGAGCGCGGCGCCACGCTGGGCGCGTCCGCCATCCGGGTCATCGGCAACATCCAGGCCGAGGGTCACAAAGGCGTCATCGTCACCTCGTCCACAGTGGGCGGCAGCATCCAGCTGAAGCAGGGCGGGACCGCGTCGCTGCGCTCGAACCGGGTCGGCGGCGACATCCAGTCGTTCACCAACCGCGGGGCGCAGTACTTCACCGCCAACCGCGTGAACGGCAACCTGCAGTGCAAGTCGAACGTCCCCGCCCCGACCGGCACCGGCAACGTTGTCGGTGGCAACAAGGAGGACCAGTGCCGGCGGCTCTGACCGCCTGACCACGAGACTCCGGGGCCTCTACCCCCAACAGAGGAGCGGTACGCGGTGCTAGACGAGCCGGTATCCGGCACCGCGTACCGTCTCGAACCGCTCCGCGCCCAGCTTGCGGCGCAGGTACCGGACGTACACGTCGACCACGTTGGACGTCGGGTCGAAGTCGAACCCCCAGATCCGGCTCAGCAACAGCTCCCGCGACAGCACCTGACCGCCGTTGCGCAGGAACGTCTCCGCGAGCATGAACTCCCGGGCCGTGAGCGGCACGACCTTCCCGTCGACCACCGCGCAGCGCGCCCGCAGGTCCAGCGCGAGCGACCCCCACCGCAGCGTCGTCGGTTCGCCGGTGCGGTCCTCCCGTAACCGCAGCCGGATCCGGGCCAGCAGCTCCTCGAAGCGGAAAGGCTTGCTGAGATAGTCGTCGGCTCCGCCCTCCAGTCCCGCGACCGTGTCCTGCACCGAGCTCCGCGCAGTCAGGATCACGACCGGCATCGTGCTCCCGGCCGTGCGCAGCCGGCCGAGCACGCTGAACCCGTCGAGCAACGGCAGGCCGAGGTCGAGCAGCAGCAGGTCGAACTCACCGGTCAGCCCATGCTCCAGCGCCGACCGGCCGTCGCCGACCACCGTCGGCGTGAACCCGTTGGCACGCAACCCCTTGGCGATGAAGGACGCGATCCGTTCCTCGTCCTCCGCGATCAGCACCCGGCTCACAGCGCCACTTCCTCGGTCGGCGCCGTCCACGCGGGGACGGCGACCCGCGGGATCCGCAGCACGAAGTTCGCCCCGCGGCCCGGGCCGGACTCGACCTCGACCGAGCCACCGTGTGCCTCCACGATCGCCCGGACGATCGCCAGTCCCAGACCGGAGCCGTCCGCCCGGATCACGCTGTGGCCGCGCTGGAACCGCTCGAAGATGCGCTCGGTGTCCTCAGGGGCGATCCCGGGCCCGGAGTCGCGGACCCACAGCCGGACGGTGTCGCCGTCGGCGGACGAGCCGATCGTCACCTGGTCGGACGGCCGGGTGAACTTCACCGCGTTCTCGGCGAGCTGGACCAGCGCCTGGGTGAGCCGCTGCCCGTCGGCCACCACCCAGGCGTCCGCCCGCTGGTCGATCCGCCAGGAGCGGTCACCGAGTGCCCGCGCCTTGTCCAGGACGACGTCGGTCAGCCGGCCGATGTCGACCACGTCGGTGCGCAGGAAGTCCGGCCGTTCCGCCTTCGCCAGCACGATCAGATCCTCGACCGAGCGGCTCATCCGGTCCAGCTCGTCCAGCAGCAGCTCCCGGACCTCCTCGGTCTCCTCGGCGTCGCGGGGATTCATCAGCTCCAGGTGACCGCGGACGATGGTGATCGGCGTCCGCAGCTCGTGCCCCGCCTCGTCGAGGAACCGGCGCTGCGTCGCGAACGCCTCCTCCAGCCGGTCCAGCATCGCGTTGAAGGTCCGGGCCAGCGACGACACGTCGTCGTTGCCATGGACAACGATCCGGCGGACGAGGTCGGTCTGGCTGATCTGCTGCGCGGTCTGCCGGACATCCCGGATCGGCCGCAGCAGCCGGCCCGCGGCCAGCCAGCCGGCCAGCGCGATCACCGCCAGCGCGGCGACCGCCACCACCGAGTAGATCTGGAACACCTCGGTCAGCTCGGACCGCTCCGGCGCGGTGAAGTACACCACGACGAACGTGCCGCGCGCGTCGCCCAGCTGCACCGGCACGGTGGAGTAGCGGATCTCGCCGGCATCCGGCGGCCGGTAGGACCCCGAGGTCGCCTGCCGGGATCCGGTCACCAGCTCCCGGAACGCCGGATCGGAGTGCAGCGCCAGCGTCCCGCCGACCGGCGAGAGGGTCTTGGTCGGCAGGTACGCGGCCAGCGTCTGGTGGTGGTCGGCCACGTTCCGCCGCAGCGCGATCTCGAACATCCGCTCCAACGTGGTGAACTGTCCACCGTCGCGCGGATCCACCGCCGACCGCCGGAACTCGGCGAACTCCGAGACCTCCTGCTGCAGCGCCTGCTCGATCCGTACGTCGATCCGCTGCCGCTCGAGGACGTACGCCGTACCGGCCGCGCCGGCCATCCCGACCGCGGCCAGCAGCAGCACCCAGGCGAGGATCCGCGCCCGGACCGAGCGAGGCAGGTTCGACAACGCCTGCCCCAACCGCCCGGACACGGCCGACCCTTCGTCCTCCCCCGAGCCGATCCCCCTCATGGCCCTCACCTACCGCGCCGTTCCCCGGCCGGTCTCTGCTGCGTCCGCACCAGATCGCACCCCCACCGCTAACCACCAGACTTTTCCACCCGAAGGTGAACATCACCTCACCCGAAGGTGAACACCAGGCGTGGCGGGTTGTCCGTGCCTTTCTCACGGCTGTGGAATCCCTGGTCCGATCCGCCGCCGTTCTCCACCGCGTCCCGGATCAGGAAGCCGTGATTGCCGCCGGCGTACATGCTCTGCAGTTGCGACACCACACTCCACTCGACGTACCGGTTGGACGTCGGCGAGGCGGCGGTGGCCGCCGTACCGGTGGTGGCCGGCTGGTTGTTCCAGGTCACGTTGGTCTCGGTCCACGGTCCGTTCAGCCGGAGCGCCTGCAGCGTCCGCCCGGACTTGTACGACGTCGCGTACAGCCGGAGCTTGGCGTCGAGGAGCTGGCACCCGGCCGGGATCGCCGGCAGATTGAAGCGGACCACGGCCCGGGCGTTCGCACCGGACTTGGTGTCGACCTTCAGCACCGAGTCCGTGCCGTAGTTCTGGCCGCCTGAACTCTGCAGCAGCCAACTGTCCGCCACCGCGCCGACCGTCACAGTGGTCGGCGTACACACCGGTGCCGGGGTCGTGATGGTCCAGGTGTGCACCGCCGGAGTCGCGTCCACCAGACCATCCGGGTCGACCGCGTGCACCCGGAAGGTGTGGCTGCCCAAGGCCAACCCGGTGAGGTTGACCGGTGACGTGCAGACCGTCGCCGCCGCCCCGTCCAGCGAGCAACGGAAGGTGGAGCCGGCCTTGGTCGCGGAGAACGTGAAGCTCGCCGTCGTAGCCGTCGTCGTGGCCGACGGTGCGGTGCCGATCGTGGTGTCCGGCGGGGCGGGCGCGGTCACGTCCCACTCGTAGTCCGCGGGAGTGGCGTCGACCTCGCCGCCGGGATCCGTGGCCCGGACGGAGAAGACGTGTTCGCCGATGGCCAGCCCGGTCAGGTGCACCGGCGACGTGCAGGCCGAGTACGGCGCCTCGTCGACCGAGCACTCGAACGTCGAGCCCGCCTGGTCGGCCACGAACGTGAACGTCGCTGTCGTGTCCGAGGTCGTCGCATCCGGCTGCCCGGTGATCGTGGTCTCCGGCGGGGTCGGGGGCGGAGCGTCGACGGTCCACGCGTGCTCGGCCGGCGACTGGTCCACCTGCCCCAGCCCGTTCGTCGCCCGTACCGCGAACTCGTGCAGGCCACCGGCCACCGTGTAGGTCGCCGGCGAGGTGCACACCGTGAAGGCCGAACCGTTCAGCGAGCAGGCGAAGGTGGAACCGGCCTGGTCGGAGCTGAACGCGAACGTCGCCGTCGTGCTCGTCGTCGTCGCTGCCGGTCCGGACGTGATCGTCGTCTCCGGCGCGGCGACCACGGTCCAGCCGCGGACCACCGGCGTCGTCTCGGTGTTGCCGGACAGGTCGGTCGCCCGCACCCGCAGCTCATGTGCTCCGGGCTCGAGGCTCTGGACCTGGTGCGGCGACTCGCACGGCTCGAACGGCGCGTTGTCCAACGAGCATTCGAAGGTCGCGAACGGGTCGTCGGCGTTGAAGGAGATCGTCGCTTCGGTCGCGGCGGTCGTGGCCGGTGGGCCACTGACGAACGTCGTCGACGGCGCGGCAGTGTCACCGGAGTACGTCCAGGTGTGCCGGACCGGTGTCGGGTCGACGTTGTCCTCGACGTCGATCGCCCGGATGTCCACCGTGTGCTGCCCGACCGTGAGCGGTTCGGGGAAGTCCGGGTTCGGATAGGTGTACGGACTCGTGCACTCGGCGAAGTCCGCCTCGTTGTCGCTGTCCAGCCGGCACTCGAACGTGAGCCCCTGCGGTGACGTGACGTTGTCGGTCCCGGCGAACACGAAGGTCGCGTCTCCGCTCGGGGTCGCCGGCCCGCTGGTGAGCACCGTCTGCGGCGGTACGTCGTCCAGCGACGGCTCGACCGTCCACTCGAACACGCCCATCTCGTCGGGTCCGGAGACGAGCTCGTCCAGGTCGGTCGCCTGGATCCGCAGCGAGTGGTCCCCGACGGCCAGCCCTTCGAACGTCACCGGTGAGGTGCACTCGGTGAACGCGCCCAGGTCGATCGAGCACTCGTACTTCGTGACCGGCTCGTTCGCGGTGAAGGCGAACGTCGCGTCGTTCTGTGTGGTCGGATCGGCCGGTCCGGAGGTGATGGTTACCACCGGAGGTCCGGTCCGGGTCCAGGTGTGCACCGCCGGACTCGCGTCGACGTTGCCCTCCGGGTCGATCGCCCGTACCTGGAACTCGTGCGCGCCGTACGCGACCTCCTCGTACTCCTGCGGCGACGTGCACGCGGTGAAGGCGGCCCCGTCCAGCGAACACTGGAACGTGGTGTCCGGCTCGTTGCTGCCGAAGGTGAACAGGGCGTTCTCCAGCGGCGTCTGGACCGGCGGCCCGGACTGCACCGTCGTGTCCGGGGGGACGCCCGGAGGTGGCAGCTCGATCACCCACGCATAACTCGCCGGCGTCGGGTCGACCTTGCCGGCCAGGTCGACGGCCCGTACCTGGAACGTGTGCGTGCCCGGTGCCAGCCCGGAGTACAGCCGCGGGTTCTCGCAGTCGGTGAAGGCGCCGTTGTCGATCCGGCACTCGAAGGCGAGCTCGGTCAGCGGCGTGTTGTCGTCGATCCCGGTGAAGATGAACGCGGCGGACCTGCTGCCGCTCGGGTTGGCCGGGAATTCGAGCAGCTCGGTGTCCGGCGGTGCCAGCTCTGGCGGCACCGGTGGCCCGCCGTTGCACTCGATGGTGTAGCACTGCGCCGGCTCGGTGTTGCCGACCGCCCGGTTGCCGCCGCCGTCGACGTTGTCGATCTCGGCGTAGATGCCCCAGCCGTCGTTGCTGTTCGCGCTGTTCGCGGTGACGGTGTGCCCGGCCTTGTTGACCGTGATGCCGTCACCGGAGTTGTCGTGGGCGGTGTTCCGTTCCAGCAGGTTGCCGGGCAGGACCGACCCGGGCAGCACCTCGGCCTCGACCGAGATGCCGTCCGAGTCGTTGGCGCCGGCATCGTTGGTGAGGACAACGTTGCCGAGGGACAGGGCGCCGAGGGAGATGCCGGTGTCGGAGTTCTCACTGGCGTTGTTGGACTCGAGCCGGTTGTTGTTCGACTCCAGCAGCTCGATGCCGCCACCGTTGAACCGCACGTCGTTGCCGCGGACCACGGTGTCGTGCGCGCGCTCGAGCACGATGCCCGGCTTGTCCATCTGGTTGGCGATGTTGGCGACGACCTCCGTGCCGTCGGAGTCGGTCAGCTCGATCCCGGCCTCCCCCTCGCGCAGCGTGTTGCCCCGGATCAGGTTGGCGTGCGACCCGGCCTGGACCAGGATCGCGCTCTTCGCGCTGGCGGTGACCGAGTTGCTCACCACCGTGTTGTTGCCGGCCGCATCGAACAACATGCCGTTCTCGCTCGACCCGGTGACGGTGTTGCCTTCCAGCGTGTTGCCGGTGGCCCCGAGCACCCGGATGCCGTGCAGCGCGCTGCCGCCGATGGTGTTCCGGAGCACGGCCGCACCCTGCGTACCGCCCCCGAGGCTGAGCCCGGCACCGTTCCCGGCGATCGAGTTCTCCCGGACGATGTTGCCGTTGACGCCGTCGTCGGCGTCGACCAACTGGACGCCCGCCTCCTGGTTGAGCCGGATCGTCAGCGCCCCGACGATGCCCAGCGCCGTACCGGCGGTCAGCTGGACGCCGTAGTCGAACTCCTGCACGGTGCCACCGGTGATGGTGACCGAGTCGAAGCCCGGGTTCCGGATGCCGGTGCCCTGGCCGATGCCGTCGATCACCGAGCCGTCCAGGTCGATCGTGATGCCGCTCGCCCCGATCACCAGCCCGTCGTTCGGGCAGTTGGTCAGGTCGTTGGTGATCAGGCTGCTCCGGGTCAGCACCTGACCGCAGCCGACCGTCACCGGTACCGGAGCCGACTGGACCGTCCAGCTGTACGCCGCCGGGCTCTGGTCGGCGTTGCCCGCGGCGTCGGTCGCCCGCACGCGGAAGGTGTGGTCACCGACCGTCAGCCCGGACAGCGTCCGCGGCGACGTGCACGGCACATAGGTTGTCCCGTCGAGCGCGCACGCGAACGTCGAACCCGGCTCGGTGGACGTGAACGTGAACGTGGCCGTGGCTGCCACCGTGCTCGCGTCCGGACCGGAGGCGATCAGCGTGTCCGGCGCGGTGGTGTCCGGCGGCGGGGCCTCGATCGTCCAGATCCGGGTCGCCGGCGTCGGGTCGACGTTCCCGGCCAGGTCGATCGCGCGCACCTGGATGGTGTGCTCGCCGAGTGCGAGACCGGAGTACGTCCTGGGCGACACGCAGGCGGTGAAGGCCCCGCTGTCGAACTTGCACTCGTAGCGCAGGTTCGGGCCCGGGGTCGCGTTGTCACTGCCGCGGAAGCCGAAGGTCGCCTCGGTGCTGGAGCTGACCAGGTCAGGACCGGAGTAGATCGTAGTACTCGGCGGCACGTCGTCCGGACCGGGTGGGGCGGGGACCACGGTCCAGGTCACGGAGGCCGGGGTGAGGTCGACGTTGCCGGACGGGTCGATCGCCCGGACGTCGAAGGTGTGCTCGCCGGCCGGCAGGAACCCGTAGCTCGTCGGGTCCGGGCACTCGGCCCAGCCCTCGCCGCCGTCGGGGTCGTTCGGGTCGATCGGCGGACCGTCCAGCCTGCACTCGAACCGCAACGCGCTCGGTGGGGCGACGTCGTCGGTCCCGGTGAAGGAGAACACCGCGGTGCCCGAGCTGCTGCTCGGATCGGCCGGGGCGGCGGTGATCCTGGTGTCCGGCGCGACCAGGTCGGGAAGGACCGGCGGTACCGCCGCACCCGGTCCGCAGACCACGCCTGCGCACTGCTCCGGGTTGCCATTGCCGTTGGCGACGTTGCCGCCGCCGTCGACGTTCGGCTCGGCTGCCTGGATGCCGTAGGCCGCGTTGTTGTGCGTCAGGTTGCCGGTCAGGGTGTGCCCGGCGGCCGTGGAGACGCCGTCGCCGAGGTTGCTGTGCGCGGTGTTGCCCTGGACCAGGTTGCCGCCGGCGGGATCGCCGTTCGCGTCCAGCGCCTCACCGACGATGGAGATACCGTCGGCGCCGGTGGCGATCGCGGTGTTGGCCAGGATCCGGTTGCGGAACGAGTCGCCGCTCACCGAGATACCGCTGCCGGTGGACCGGCCGGCGTCGTTGTCCTCGATCAGGTTGTCGGACGAGTTGTCCAGCTCGACGCCGCCCGGGTTGAAGCGGACGTCGTTGCCGCGGACCACCGAGGAGTTCGCGCCGGTCAGGCTGACACCGCTGTCCGAGGCGAGGTACGCGGCGTTGCCGAGCACCTGGCTGCCGTCCGACTCCTCCACGGACACACCGGCGTCCCCGGTCCGGCTGAACGTGCCGTCCTCGACCCGGTTGCGGTGCGCGCCGGCCGTGATGATGACGCCGGCGTCCCCGGTGTCGCTCACGGTGTTCGCGACCAGCACGTTGTCGGTGGAGCCTTCCAGCCTGATCCCGCCGTCGCTGTCCAGCAGCGGGTCGGTCGTGACCCCGCTGATCCGGTTGCCGGTGACCTGGTGTCCGCTCCCGGACCAGGCGTGGATGGCGACCCCGAAGTTGCCGGTGAGCGTGTTGTTCTCGACCAGGCTGTTCTCGGAGTCGTCGTACAGCGCGATCCCGACCTCGTTGCCGGTCAGGGTGTTCCCGATGACCTTGTTGCCGTTGCGGCCGTCGTCGGCGTCCGACAACTCGATTCCGGCGGTCGCGTTCCCGCGCAGCGTCAGCCCCTGCACCGTGCCGAACCGCGATCCGGCCATCAGGTGGACGCCGTACCCGAACTCGGTGATCGTGCCGTTGCGGACCACCACACCGGCGTACCCGACGTTGCGAACCCCGGCCGGCAGGCCGTCCTCCGGCAACTCGATCGGCGAGCCGGGCTGGTCCGGGAAGTAGCCCGGTCCGTCGACGGTGTGACCGTTCAGGTCGACGGCGATGTTCGGCGCGCCGATGACCAGACCGTCGAGCGGGCAGTCGGTCAGGTCGTTCAGCAGCTTCGTGCTCTGGGTGAGCACCTGCCCACAGCTCACCGTCGCCGGGACCGGATCGGCCGGTGGCGGCGGTGGCGGCGTACCCGGACCGCCGAAGCGCAGGACGAGCTGCGGCTGGACCGGCGGCTGACTCGGGTCCGGCTCGACCTGCCTGCTGGCGAACGACTGCTCCGCCGCGGGGTCGGCCTCTTCCGCGGTGTCCCGGATCAGGAAGCCGTGGTTCGGCCCACCGGCGAGCATCGCGGTCACCGCCGCGATCAGGTTCCACTCCCGGAAGCCGGAGCCGGACGTCGCGTTGACGGCGGTGCCGGCGGCGGCCGGCTGGTTGTTCCAGGTGACGGCCGTCTCCGCCCACGCCGCGTCGATCGGCACGGCGGCCAGCGTCCGGCCGGGCTCTCCGCCCTCGGAGTGCAGGCGCAGCGTCGCGGAGGTGAGCTCGCAACCGGCCGGGATCGTCCCGGGCAGGCCGAACCGCACCAGCGCGCGGGCGTCCGCGCCCGGGCTGTCGGAGCGTACGGTCAGCTCCTCGAGACTGCCGAAGTTCTCCAGCGGGTTCGCCTCGTCCACCCAACTGTCGGCGACGGCAGGCAGAGTTACGTTCGCCTCGTCGCAGTCGACCGGTGAGGCGACTGTCCAGGTGTACGTCGCCGGCGTCGGGTCGATGTTGTCCATCTCGTCGATCGCCCGGACCTGGACGGTGTGCTGTCCCGGCGTGAGGTTGGAGAAGGTGGTGGGGTTGAAGCACTCGACCCAGGCCTCCTCGTCGGTGCTGTCCAGCCGGCACTCGAACTCGATCAGCAGCGGCGGGGTGATGTCGTCGGTCGCGGTGAACCCGAAGGTCGCCGTCCGGCCGTTGCTCGGGTTCGGCGGGGTCAGCGTGAAGATCGTCTGCGGCGGCGTACCGTCCTGGCCGGCGACGAACTCGTGGACGGCCGGCGTCTGGTCGGTGTTGCCGGCGCGGTCGACCGCCCGGACCTCGATCCGGTTCTGGCCCTCCTCGACGGCCTGGACCACGTACGGGTTCGGGCAGCCCACGAAGGCGAACTCGGGATCCGGCGGCTCGGTCGGATCGGTCGGGTCCGGCGGATCGGTCGGGTCGTTGTTGAGAATGCGGCACTCGAACAGCAGGTCACCGAGCGGGGTGACGTTGTCCGCGCCGCCGAACCGGAAGGTCGCGGTCTCGCCCACCGAGGCCGGCGGGTCGATCAGCGTCGTGGTCGGCGGCGTGGTGTCCGGCGGACCGAACGGGCCCTCGTGCTCGAACGCCCCGCTGTCGCAACGGCCGTTCTTCGGCCGGGTGACCCCGCGCTGGTCGGTCGGCGGGCACGGCGACACCCCGCCGTCCACGGCGAAGCTGTCCACCCGGAGCGCCTGCGTCATCGTCGGGCCGCCGTTGTCCGCGACCGCGTCGAGGCGCGGGTCGCCGACGTTGTTCCGGTCGCGCGGGCCACGGAAGTAGCAGGTGTCGGCCGAGTCCAGGTTGCCGCCCTCGGACCCGATCGCGAAGTTGCAGTCCGCCCCCAAGCGGTTGCCGGCGACAACGGAGTTGCGGAGGATGACCGACGGGCTGGGCACGACCGGAACGGCCGGCACGGTCACCTCGCCACCGACGCCACTGGCCACCGGGGAGCTGTTGTGCGAGATCGTCGTACTGTTCACGTGCACGGTGGAGTCGGAGTCGATGTACAACCCACCACCCCGCACCTGGGCGTAGTTGCCACTGATGGTGGTGTTCTCGTACGTCGCCTCGGCGTCACCCAGACCGTACACGCCGCCGCCCAGGCCGCTGTCCTCCTCGGCCCCGGAACGGGCGCTGTTGTTCCAGATGGTCGAGCGGACGACGCGCAGCGCGCCGTCCGCTTCGTTGGCAAGGCCACCGCCGCTGGCCGCGGTGTTTCCGCTGAGCGTGCTCTCCAGCAGGGTGAAGTCGCCGCTGCCGTCGTTCAGGATGCCGCCGCCCTCGGCCCCGGCGCGGTTGCCCGAGACGACCAGCCGCTCGAGGCTGGTGCGCATCCCGCTGTTCGCGATCGCTCCGCCGCCCGCGGTCGACGAGTTGTCCCGGAAGGTGCTGTCGCGAACCGTCACCGAGCCGTTGTTGGACGTCGCCAGCGCGCCTCCCTCGGCGATCGACGTGTTCGCGGCGAAGGTCGAGCCGGAGACGGTGATCGCGCCACTGCCGCCGGCCTCGATCCCGCCACCGCCACCGTCGCCCGACACGGGATCGCCGGCGATGTTGCCGGTCAGCGTGACGCCGGTGACGGAGACCGGCCGCTCGGTGTCGCTGAACAGGCCGCCGCCCGATCCGCCGGCGGTGTTGCCCTCCATCGCGCCGCGGCTGATCGTGACCGTCGTCTTCGCCACGGCCGCCACCGCACCGCCGTACTCGACGGCGGTGTTGTCCTTGAAGGTGCTGTCGGCAACGATCAGCTCGCCCTCGTGGCCGACGAAGACGCCACCGCCGGCCCCGAGTGCATCGTTGAATTCGACGGTGGCGCCGGAGATGGTGGCGAGGCTGGGCAGGCCGTCCGGACCGGGCTCGCCGCTGTTGAACAGGCCACCGCCGGTGCGCGCCTCGTTGTCCGCGATCCGGCTCGGGGCGGCCGACGTACCGGTGATCGTCAGCGTGCCCAGACCGGTCGAGATACCGCCGCCTTCACCGTCGGTCCGGTTGCCCTCGACGGTGACGCCGGTCAGGTCCAGCCGGCCGGTGCCCTCGTTGGCGATGCCGCCGCCGAAGGTGCTCGCCGAGCTGTCCCGTACGGCGACGTTCTGCAGCCGGACCGTTCCGGTGGAGCTGTTGAGCAGTCCGCCACCCCGTTCTTCGTGGGCGCCTTCGCGCAGGGCGAGGCCGGAGATGGTGACCGCGCCCGCTTCGGGATGGATCTCGACCAGGCGGTCGATGCCGTTCGCGTCGACGGTGACAGTGGTCGCGCCGGCACCGAGGACGTTCAGCGGTCTGGTGATGTCGAGGTCGCCGCTGTGGGCGAGGTTGTCGCCCTGCGGCGGCAGGGTCAAGGCATAGTTGCCGGCCGGGACCTGGACGGTGTCCGCGGCGGTGCTGGCGTTCGACTCCTGGATCGCGGCCCGCAGGCTGCAGGCACCGGCGCTGGTCGCGCAGATCCCGTCACCGACGGCGGCGTCCACGGCGTCCACCGTGGTGGTGACCGCGTAGACCGAACTGGCCGCGGCCGGCGTCACCGGGACCGCCACCAGGCCGATCAGAACGGTCAGGGCGGCGGTGACCGCGACCAACCGGCGCCGTGTCTGCTTCGAATCCGACATGACCCAAACCCCCTTCTCCGAGGGTCCGTCACAGGGCGTGCGGCAGCGCCGGGACCCGCGGCGCTGCGTCAGCGCCGACGGCCCTTCGCGGACCACGTCCGTGGATCAGCCGAATGGCTGGTGAACCCCACCCCAACTGCCCGAACCGGCCCCCACCGGTCTTGTCCGACGCTCGGATCGTAGGAGCGCGAACCGCTGCCCGGAGTCATCATGAGGAGACTCTCACCTAGATGAGAGGCTTTTCATCCGATGCGCGACGGCCGAACGATTCTGTCGGAGCGAGATGACAGGATCGGGGGTATGGACGAGCGGTGGGCGATCGCGCCGGAGGGTGGCGGGGCGGTTCTCGTCGCCCTGCGTCCGGACGGTCGGTCCGCCGGGCCGGTGCTGCACGAGCCTGATCTCGCGGCCGCCGTCGCGGCACGTCCGCAGGTGTCGCGGTGGGTGTGGCGGTCGACCTCGGAGCTCTACCCGCGGTTGCTGGACAGCGGCGTACGGGTGGAGCGGTGCTACGACATCGAGAACAGTGAGGGCCTGCTGCTCGGCCACGAAGGCCGGCTCGGTGAGCCCCGGTCGGCGGCGGCCGCGTGGGCCCGGTTGACCGGGCGACCGGTGCCGCCGGATCCGCCGCTGCGCGCCGCCGTTCCCGGTGAGCAGTCGTCGCTGTTCGAGATCCAGGAGGAGCCGGTTCCCTTCGAAGGCCTGCTGCAGGTGTACGCCGACCAGCTGCGGCGCCACGGGTCGGCGGAGCATCCGGACCGGATGCGGTTGCTCACGGCCTCGGAGTCGTCCGGGATGCTGATCGCGGCCGAGATGGACCGGGCCGGGTTGCCGTGGAGTGCCTCGGCGCATCGGTCGTTGCTGACGGAGTTGCTGGGTGAGCGGTTCGGCGGAACGGGTCAGCCCCGGCGGTTGACCGAGCTGGCGGACGAGGTGTCCGCGGCGTTCGGCCGGCGGGTGCGGCCCGATCTGCCGGCCGACGTGCTGAAGGCGTTCAAGGCCGCCGGGTACCAGCTGAAGTCGACGCGGCGGTGGGAGCTGGAGACGATCGACCATCCGGCGGTCGCGCCGCTGGTCGAGTACAAGAAGCTCTACCGCATCTACACCGCGAACGGGTGGTCCTGGCTGCAGGACTGGGTTCACGACGGCCGCTTCCGGCCCGGCTTCCTGCCGGGCGGGACGGTCTCCGGCCGGTGGGTCACCAACGGTGGCGGAGGTCTGCAGATCCCGAAGGTGATCCGGCGCGCGGTCGTCGCCGACCCGGGCTGGCGGCTCGTGGTCGCGGACGCCTCCCAGCTGGAGCCGCGCATTCTGGCCGCGATCTCCCGCGACCCCGCGCTGATGGAGGTCGCGAGCTCCCCCGGCGATCTTTACCAGGCGGTGTCCGACGCGGCGTTCGCCGGCGACCGGGCGATGGCGAAACTCGCCGTCCTCGGCGCGATCTACGGGCAGACGTCCGGCGACGGCCTGAAGAACCTCGCCATGCTTCGCAAGCGATTCCCGGCCGCGGTCCAGTACGTCGACGACGCCGCCCGCGCGGGCGAGGAAGGCCGGCTCGTCCGCACCTGGCTCGGCCGCACCTGCCCACCCGCCGGCGCACCCCTGGACGCCGCCCTGCTCGAAGGCCCGCCCGCCGACGAACCGCTCACCGACGCCCGCCACGCCCGCGCCCGCGGCCGCTTCACCCGGAACTTCGTCGTCCAGGGCTCGGCCGCCGACTGGGCCTTGCTGATGCTCGCCGCCCTCCGCCAGTCCCTCGCCGACCTCAAGGCGGAGCTGGTCTTCTTCCAGCACGACGAGGTCATCGTCCACTGCCCCACCGACGAAGCCGAAGTCGTCAGCCGAGCCGTCCAGTCCGCCGGGAACCTCGCCGGCACCCTCACCTTCGGACCGACCCCGACCAACTTCGCGTTCACCACCGCAACCGTCGAGAGCTACGCCGACGCGAAGTAGCCGAGGTCCTACGACGCGGGCGGGTGATCCGGCAGCCCGAAGCGCTCGAAGTCCGTGGCTTCGTAGGCGGTGATCTCGGCGATCCGGCCCTGTTCGATGCGGAACATGTCGACGGCGAACGGGCGGTACGTGGGCTAGCCGGTGGGTTGGAGGTAGGCGGCGAGGGTGGGTTGGCGGTTGAGCGTGGTGGGGCGGAAGCGCCAGCTGCCTCGGTAGACGGGATGGGTGGGGTCGAGGTTGGCGGTGAGGGAGCGGATGGCGTCGGCGCCCTCGAACCAGAACGGGTACGGCGGCATGGTGATGCGGATGTCCTCGTGCATGAGGGCGGCCAACGCCTCGGCGTCGGCGGCGTCCCAGGCGGCCACGTACTTGCGCAGGAGGGCTTGCTCCTGCGCGGTCGACGCCGCGGACCACTCGCAGCGGTGCGGCGGGAGGTGTTCGCGCAGGACCGGGCGCGCTCGTTGCAGGGCGGAGTTCACGGCCGGGACCGACAGGGAGACGGCTTCCGCGGTCTCGCGCGCGGTCCAGCCGAGCACGTCGCGGAAGATGAGGACCGCGCGCGCTGGCGCGGCGGGAGGTGCTGGATCGCCACCAGGAAGGCGAGCTCGATGGTTTCTCGGCGGACCACGACCGCGTCCGGCTCCTCGACGCGGTCGAGCAGCACGTCCGGGAACGGCTGCAGCCACGGCACGTCGTCGCGTGCGGGCAAGGCCTCCGACGGGAACGAGGCGGGCTCGAGCTGGTACGGGAGGACGCGCCGCGGACGGCGTACGTCGTCGATGCACACGTTGGTGGCGATCCGGTAGAGCCAGGCGCGCAGTGACGAACGGCCCTCGAACGTGTCGCGGGCCTTCCACGCGCGCAGGTAGGTCTCCTGGACGATCTCCTCGGCGTCGTCGTACGAGCCGAGGAGCCGGTAGCAGTGCACCAGCAACTCGTGCCGATGGCGTTCGGCGTCGTCGGCGAAACTCAACTCCCGTCCTCCAGCTCGATCGTGGTGGGCATCGGGGCGTGGCCGGCCAGCCGCAGCCAGGTGACGAGGCGCCGGTGCCGCAGATCGCGGGTGGACACCACGATGTCGTTGTGGAACCGCCGGGCGAGCTGGACCCGTCGCGTCGCCAGGCTCAGTTCACCACGCCACGGTTCGACCTCGGCGCCGGTGGCATTGATCGCCCGCGTCAGCGCGGATTCCCGTTGCTCGCGGTCCTCCGGCGACGCGGTGCGGGCGCGATGGGCCGCGTCCATCAACAGAAGTGACGACGCCGGGTCGAGGATGCCGGTCCCGGCCAGCTCCACGACCAGCGCCGCCCGGCGGGCCAGCTCCGTCTCCAGCGACGCCCGGGCGCTCTCGACCCGGTGGTGCAGTCGGTCCAGCCGGCCGGCGGTCCAGCTCGAGTACGCGCCGAGCAGCAGCACCCCGGCCGCGACCAGCACCAGCACCCAGGTCAGGCTCACGGCTGCGCGGCGGGTGGGTCGGCAGCGGGTCGCTCCGCCGGAAGGTCGATGCGGAAGCTGCATCCGCCCGGAACGTTGCTGACGGCAATGGTTCCGTGGTGGGACTCGACGATCCCGCGGGCGATCGCCAGTCCCAGACCGGCCCCGCCGTGAGCCGGCGTCCGTCCCGCGTCGCCGCGCCAGCCGACATCGAAGACCCGCTCCAGGTCCTCCGCGGGGATCCCCCCGCACGCGTCCGTCACCGCCAGGCTCACGCCACCGCCGGCCGACCGGTCGACCGACACCGTGACGGTCTCCTCGGGCTTCGTGTGCCGGATCGCGTTGTCGACCAGGTTGGTCACGGCCCGGGTCAGCTCGTCCGGATCCCCCTGGACGGCGAGCCGGTCGTCGGCCGGTGTCGCGACGGACAGCCGGACGGCTTTGGAACGCGCGTGTTCGGAGTTCTCGCCGACGACGTCGTCCGCCAGCTCCCGCAACGACACCGCCATCCGCCGCCGCGGTGCGGGCGCCGACGACAGCCGCGACAGCTCGAACAGGTCCTCCACCAGCCCGGTCATCCGGTCGACCGTCGCCCGCATCTGCCGCAACGCCCCGGGTACGTCGTCGATCACGCCGTCCTCGAGCCCTTCGGACACCGCCCGCAACCCGGCCAGCGGCGTCCGCAGGTCGTGGGACATGAAGGCAACCAGCTCGCGCCGGCTGTCCTCCAGCGTTCTCTCCCGTTCGTGCGAGGCGGCGAGCTTCATCCGCGTCTGCTCCAACTCGTCGGTCAACGCCGCCAGCTCCGCCGGCACCGTCCCGGTCGAGGCCTCCGCCGGGGCGTCGTACGACGTACCGAGCTGACGCAGCCGCCGGCCGACATCGCGGGAGCCCGCGGTCACCCAGTGCCCGATCAGCACCGACAACCCGACCCCGAGCAGCGCCGAGAACGCCAGCGTCCACAGCACCACCCACGAGTCGTGCGCCGAGATGAACATCGCCCGCACGCTCTGCAGGACGGCGGCCAGCGCGGCCGCCATCGGGACCAGCGCCGCCACGATCATCGCCGTCCGCAACGATCTCCGCCGGAACTGCCACAGCACCAGGGCGCCCACGGCAGCGACCACCAGCGTCCACAGGGTCGTCAACGCGAGGATCGTGGCGGTGTCGCGGTTCATCCCGACTCTCCCGCGAAGCGGTAGCCGGTCCGCGGCACGGTCAGCACGAGCCGGGGATCCGACGGGTCAGCCTCGATCTTCTCCCGCAACCGCCGGATGTGGACGGTCACCGTGGACGAGTCACCGAAGTCCCAGCCCCAGACCCGGCGGAGCAACTCGGCCTTCGTGTACGCCTTGCCCGGGTGGGACACGAGATAGGTCAGCAGGTCGAACTCGCGATGCGTCAGCGAGAGCTCCCGGCCGTCGAGGGTCGCCACCCGCGCGGCCGTGTCGATGCCGACCGGCCCGGCACTCAGCTTCGTCGGTGTCAGGTCGAGCCCGGCCAGCCGCTCCTCGCGCCGCAGCAACGCCTGCACCCGCAGGGTGAGCTCACGCGGGCTGAACGGCTTCACCACGTAGTCGTCCGCCCCGACCTCCAGCCCGACGACCCGGTCCTCCTCCTCGCCGCGGGCGGACAGCATGATCACGGCGGCGCCGTCGTCGGCGGCGCGCATCCGGCGCAGCACCTCCAGCCCGGACAGGCCGGGGAGCATCACGTCCAGGACGACGACGGACGGCTTCCACTGCTGCCAGACCTCGACCGCCGCGACGCCGTCGGCGACCACGCGGGCGTCGTACCCGGACTTGGTCAGGTACGCCGAGACCACGGTCGAAACGGTCGGGTCGTCGTCCACCACGAGCACACGAGTAGCCACAGGACGAGCGTAGATCGTCGGGCCGTGACTGACCGTGCGTCACCGCCCGGACGCCGAGCAACAGTTTGACGAGCCGCCGAGTCCCAGCCAACACTGTCGGGCGTGACCAAACGCATCGCCCTCGCGACCTCGGCCGACCATCCCGGGTTGCATGAACACGACCTCCCCCTCGTCGACGCGGTCCGCGCCAAGGGCCTGGACCCGGTGGCCGTGGTGTGGACGGACCCGTCGGTCGACTGGTCGGCGTACGACGCCGTCCTGCTGCGCTCGGTCTGGGACTACCACCGCCGGTACGACGAGTTCTGCGAGTGGCTGAACGTGGTCGACAAGGCCGGCGTCCCGGTGTTCAACGACAGCGGCCTGGTCCGGTGGAACGGCGATAAGCGGTACCTGGTCGAACTGCGGGAGCGCGGAGTCGCGATCGTGCCGTCACAGATCGCGGCCGGCGCGTGCCTGCGCGAGGTGGTCGCCGGGCTCGACGGCCAGGAGATCGTGACGAAGCCCACGGTCGGCGCCTCCGCCCGGCACACCGTCCGCGGCGTCGCCGGCTCGGCGGAGCTGAGCCTGGCGATGGACGACCTGCCGGATCTGGTCTACCTGGTCCAGCCGTTCGTACCCGAGATCGTGACCGACGGGGAGTGGTCGCTGATGTTCGTCGACGGCGAGTTCACCCACGCCGTCGTCAAGCGGCCGGCCGAGGGTGACTACCGGGTCCAGGTGATGTTCGGCGGCGTCGCCACGCTGACCGACCCGCCGGCCGCCGTCCTGGAAAGCGCTCGGGAGACGCTGGCCGCGGCCGGTCCGGCGCCGCTGTACGCCCGCGTCGACGGCGTCGTCGTCAACGGCCGCTTCCTGTTGATGGAGCTGGAGCTGATCGAGCCGTACCTGTTCCTGCCGGAGTTCCCGGAGGCGACCGAGAAGCTGGCCACGGCGGTCGCGAACCGTCTGTAGCGGCCGAATAGAGTCAGTGGCATGCCGACGCTCGAGGAGATCCAGCAGGCCGCCGACCAGCTCGACGGCCGCATCCACCGCACCCCGGTCCTGACCTCGAGCGCCCTCGACGAGCGGTTCGGCGGCACGCTCCTGCTGAAGGCCGAGTTGTTCCAGAAGACCGGCAGCTTCAAGGTCCGCGGCCTGCTCACCAAGCTGCTCCGGCTGAGTTCCGAGGAGCGCGAGCGCGGCGTCGTCACCGTGTCGGCCGGGAACGCGGCCGGCGCGCTCGCCTGGGCGGCCCGGAATGCCGGCGTCCCGGCGACCGTGGTGATGGCGACCACCGCCGTCCAGGCGAAGATCGACGCGGCCCGCGGGTACGGCGCCACCGTCGAACTGGTCGACGGTGACCTGATGGCCCAGTACGAGCGGATCCGGGACGAGCGCAAGCTGACCGGCGTCCACCCGTTCGACGACGACGATGTGATCACCGGCCACGCCGGCCTCGGCCTGGAACTCCTGCAGGACCGCCCGGACGTCGACACCGTGCTGGTCCCGATGGGCGGCGGCGGCCTCATCTCCGGCGTCGCGCTCGCGGTGAAGCTGGCCAAGCCGGAGATCCGGGTGATCGGCATCGAGCCCGAGCAGGCCGACGTGGTCAGCCGCAGCCTCGCGGCCGGCGAACCGCGGAAGCTGCCGACCGCCCGGTCGATCGCCGACGGCCTGGCCGCCCCGGTCTGCGGCACCCGCAACTTCCCGATCATCCAGCAGTACGTCGACGACGTGGTCCGGGTGAGCGAGGAGTCGCTGCTGGCGGCGACCCGCCTGGTGATGTCACGCACGAAGCTGGCCCTGGAGCCGGCCGCGGCCGCGCCGTTCGCCGCACTTCTCGAGGGCAGCATCCAACTGGCCGGCACGACCGCCTCCGTGGTCAGCGGCGGCAACCTCGACGTGTCGAAGCTGAATCTCTAGGCCGGGTCCCTCTAGGCGGGCGCGAGCGCGCGGACGTCGGACTTGACCCCGTCACCCGGGTCGTCGACGACATCACCCTGGCGGACCGGATCATTCTCCGGCAGCAGGATGTCGCGTGCCACCACGAGCATCAGCCAGAGGGTGCCGGCCATCCGCAGGATCACCGACAGCCAGTAGATCCGGTCCGGCTGGTCCGGGTTCCCGGGCGCCAGGAACTGGGCCAGGTGCATCCAGACCAGCATCCAGTAGAAGCACTCGCACGCCTGCCAGATCAGCCAGTCCCGCAGTCGCGGCCGGGCCAGCGCCACCAGCGGGAGCAGCCAGAGCACGTACTGCGGCGAGTAGACCTTGTTGATCAGCAGGAACGCCGCCACCACCAGGAATGCCAACTGTGCGAAGCGAGGTGGTCGCGGCGCCATCAGGCCGAGGATCGCGATCGACAGGCACAGGCCGGCGAAGATCACGATGTTCAGCTGATTCACGTCGGCGACCTCGTGCTTGGCCAGCTTCAGCACGTACCAGATCGAGCCGTAGTCGCTCGCCCGCTGGTCGTTGAACGTCCAGAACGACATCCACTCGTTCTTCGCCAGCAGGTAGACCGGCGCGTTCACCAGGCCCCAGGCGAAGATCGCGGCCACCGTCGCCTGGAACCACGGCCACAGCTTGCGGCCGCGGAGACAGACGATCAGCAGCGGCCCGAGCAGCAGGAACGGGTAGAACTTCGCCGCCGTCCCGAGCCCGAGCAGGATGCCGAACCAGATCGGCCGGCCGCGTGACCAGGCGAACATCGCGCCGGCGGTCAGCGCGACCGCGAACAGGTCCCAGTTGATCGTCGCGGTCAGCGCGAGCACCGGCGCGGCGGCGACGTACAGCGCGTCCAGCGGCTGCCCACGGGCCGCGCCGGGCCGTTTCTCCACCCCGCGCGCGGTGGCGACGGTCAACCCGACGATCACCAGCGCGCACAGGAACAGCATCACCAGGTTGACCACGAAGAAGACGCCCGCGGTGTCGCGCTTCTCCTCGACGGTCAGGTCCTTCTTCGGGTCGCCGGTGATCACCCAGGTGACCCGGGCCGCGACCTCCATGAACCCGCCGGTCAGCACCGGGTACTCCAGCACCGGGTAGTTGCCGGTGTCGAGGAACGGCCGGTTGCCCTCGGCGAACCCGCGTTCCTGGTACAGGAAGCCGATGTCGGAGTAGCACAGCGCCTTGAACGGCCGCCAGCTCTGCCGGTCCCAGCCGGCCTCCATGCACGGCGCCTTCTGCAGCACACCGAGCGCGAACGTGACCGTGCACACCGCGAGGGCGATCCGCAGCGGCGTCCACCAGGACGAGCCCAGCCGGGCCAACCGCCCGGCTGGCCCACCGAGACCCACCGTCAGGCCGGCGACGGACGGGTCGGCCTCCGACGGGGTCAGCCGGTCCTGCGCGTCCTGGCTACGTGGTCCGGTCACGGGGGGCATCATCTCCTATCCGCTCGACCGACGACCAGGGAAGGTTACCCACCCCTTCCCGGCGCCGCCAGCAAGCCCGCCGCGCGCCCCGGGTCGGACGTGTCCTGGGGGAAGCGGCCCAGGGTGCGTCTCCCTAGTCGGCCATGAACTTGCGGAGCACCTCGACGCCCTCCTCGCCGGGAGGCAGCAGCACGGTGCCGGCGACCTGCTCGGCGACCAGCGGATCGGTGACGAACACCGTGCCGTTGTAGGCCCGGATCCGCCGGCGCAACTCGGTGCGGTCCGGCTTGGCGTAGACGATCACGCCATGCTTCACCCGGGCCGCCGCGAGCAGCGGGAGGTCGTCGATGAGCGTCTCGCTGCCGAGGACGGAGTTCCAGTCCTCCATCAGCAGGTGCGTGATCCCGTTCAGGTCGGCCGGGCTCAGCCGGCGGCGCGTCACCTCGGCCTCGTCGATGGAGGCGGCCCACCCGCTCGGCACCCGGCTGCCGTCCAGCGGCCCGATGACCAGGCGGGTCGGGACCGGGCCCGGCGGCTCGACCGGCCCGAGCAGGTCGTCGTACAGCGCCCGGAGGCGATCGGCCTGCGTCTCCCAGGACGACTCCTGGCGCAGCTCCGGCGACGCACAGGCCTCCCGGTACGGCGCGGGGCCGGCGAGGATCCGGGAGACCGCGGCGGCCAGGCCGGCCGGGTTCGCGGTCTCGAACACCTCACCGATCCTGGTCCGGCCGACGAACTCCTCCAGGGTCGGCATGTCACTCGTCACCACCGGCAGCCCGGCGAAGATGTACTCGAACACCTTGTTCGGCAACGCCATCTCGTGGCTCGGGTAGCGCAGGATCGGGATCAGCCCGATGTCGGCCGTCCGCAGGAACGCCGTCACGTCGAGCGGCGCCACCGGGTCGAGATAGTGCACCCGCTCGGTCACGCCGAGCTCGGCCGCCAGTGCCTGCAACTCCTCGACCGGCTTCATCTTCGTCCGCGGTACGCACACGACCGCCAGGTGCACGCCCGGCAACTGCGGGAGGGCGGCGACCGCGGTCTCGACGCCGCGGGCGCGCGTGACGGCGCCGCTGTAGACGATCAGCGGCACCTCGGGAGCCAGCCCGATCACCGTGCGGATGTCGGTCACCCCGCTGTTCAGCTCGACCGGCGCCGGGCTGTTCATCACCACGGTGGGTTCGCGATCCAGTTTGTGGCGCTCCCGCAGGGTCCGCGCGATCGCCGGGCTCACCGTGATGACCCGGTCGACGGTGCGGATGTACTCACGCTCGTGCTGCGCCCAGGCGGCGACGATGCGCGGGGTGCGGGGCGGGTACGTCGACAGACCGGGGACGTACTCGTGGGCGTCGTACACGACCTTCACGTCCCGCTTCCGCAGGGCCGCCCGGCCGGAGGCCCGGGAGGCCACGCCGATCACGTGCATATCGTGCGCGTGCAGGACGTCGGGCAGCAGGTCGTCCAGGACCTTGGCGAAGATCGCCTCGAAGTCGTCCGCCTCCGGGATGACCTTGCGCCAGTCGACCGGCCACCGCCACTGTGACGTCGAGCCGTCCCACCACTGCCAGAAGTCCGTCGCCTTCCGCCCCTCCCAGTCGGCCAGCCACTCGCGCGCCGCGGTCCCCTTCCCGGACCGCAGCCAGCGTTGCCGTTGGACCGCACGCCGCACCCTCCCGGCCTGGAACGCGACCGGTCCGACCGCGCCGGCCCGGCGAAGGGCGAGCGCGTGCCCGGTCTCCGCGGTCAGGTCGGCCAGGCGTGCGGCGACCTTCGCCGCCTGCAGGGACTCCGACTGCGCCGGCGTCAGCAGGCGCCGTCCGCGCCGCGCGCGCCGGCGCCGGATCCGCTCGTCGCGCAGGACGAACCGGCCTGGCAACTGGATCAGAACCACCCCGGCGTCGATCGTGTCGATCACCGGCCGGTCCGACGTCGCCGACACCCCGAGCAACGTGACCCGGCGGCCGGCCTGGCCGAGCGCGAACGCTTCCTTCAGGACGCGGGTGTCCTTGACGACGTCGTTGCCGACGAGCATGACGACGTGTGGGCCGTTCACGCGTTCTCCTTCATGAGTAGCGGCACTGGCGAAACGTGCCGGGCTCGGGAAGCGTTGCACGATTTCACGGGAATAATAGAAACAACTCGTGATCCGTTACGGTCTCGTACACTTGTGGCCGGATAGCAACCCGGACGTGACCGCAGGGCTACCTCAGGTGGCCGGCGGCTCCAGGACGGCCAGCCAGGTGGTCAGCAGCCTCTCCAACTGGGCTGCCTCGTCCGGAGCCAGGGCTTCGAGCAGGCGTCGTTCGTTGGCCATGTGAGCGGTGAACGCCTGGTCGAACAGGCGGCGACCGGCCGGGGTCAGCCGGACGGCCCGCCCGCGGCCGTCGGCGTCGCTGCGCCGCCGCTGCACCAGGCCGGCCTGCTCCAGTCGGTCCACCCGCTTGGTGACCGCGCCGGTCGTCACCATCGTGTGCAGCGCGATCTCCCCGGGCGCCCGTTCGTACGGCGCACCCGCCCTGCGCAGCGCGGCGAGGACGTCGAATTCTCCCTCGGTCAGCCCGTATTTCGCGTAAAGGGTGGTCAGCTCACCGGTCATCCGGTTGGCGATCCGGTGCAGCCGGCCGATCACACCCTGTGGTCCGGTGTCGACATCCGGACGCTCGATCCGCCACTCGGCCTGGATCCGCGCCACGTGGTCCAGTTGGTCCTCGGTCACCGGCCCAGCATAGCTTCCACGGAAGATATAGTAATTTCCATGGAAAATACTTTCCGGTGGGTGCTCGTCACCGCGATCGCCCCGATCGCCTGGGGCACGAACTACTTCGTCACCCACGAGTACCTGCCGGCCGGCTATCCCTTGTACGGCGCCGTCCTCCGCGCACTGCCCGCCGGCCTGTTGGTGCTGGGCATCGCCCGGCGTCTCCCCCGGGGTGCGTGGTGGTGGCGGTCGCTCGTCCTCGGCATCTGCACCATGGCAGCGTTCTTCGCCCTCGTCTACCTCGCCTCGCAACTCCTGCCGGTCAGCCTCGCGTCGACGATCATGTCGGCCAGTCCGCTGACGATGGCGCTGTTCGCCTGGGCGCTGCTGGCCGAGCGTCCGACCGCGGCGGTGCTCGTCGGCGCGGCGGCCGGGATCGTCGGCGTTTGCCTACTTCTGGGCGCCGGCGCCACCTCGGTCAACGTCCGCGGGGTGGCGGCCTCGGTCGCTGCCCTGTTGATGTCGTCGTGCGGCTACATCCTCACGAAGAAGTGGGGCCGTTCCGCGAGCCCGCTGGCCACCACGGCGTGGCAACTCCTCGCCGGCGGCCTGGTGCTGGTTCCTTCGCGGTCGCCGTCGAAGGACGACCGCCCGTCCTGGACCTTGCCGCGGTCGCGGGCTTCGCGTACGTCGGCCTGATCGCCACCGCCCTCGCCTTCACCGCCTGGTTCACCGGCCTCCGTCAGCTCCCGGCCGCAACCGTGGGTCTGATCGGGCTGCTGAACCCGGTCACCGGCGTACTGCTCGGGACGACCCTGTCCGGCGAACTGCTCACCCTGCCCCAACTCCTCGGGCTGGCACTCGTGCTCGGCGGCATCACCCTCGCGCGCCCGCGCCGCGAGACGCCCATTGCGCCGGCGGTGACCGATCCACCTAAGGTTTATCGATGAACCTGCGCTGGAGCACGCCCGACCTGTCCTTGACCTTCACTCTCGACGACGGTCCGGTGCGGGTGACCGCCGGGGCCGCCGCTGAGCTGAGCCAGCCGTTGGTCGAGGTGTCGGCGCTCGGGTACGGGCGCTTCCCCGGGACCAGCCGGCACGTCGACACGATCCTGGGTCAGCGGCTGCGGTACGTGCGCCATGACGACGACGGGTCGACGCTGCGCATCGTGCAGGAGGATGTCGAGACCGGGCTGCGGGTGACCAGCGTGTTCGAGGCCAGGGCCGGCGTCCGCACCTGGTCCGAGGCGTCGATGTCCGGACCGGGATCGCTGGAACTGGACTTCCTCTCCTCCCTCGTCGTCGGCCTCGAGTCGGTCGACGCCGACCTGTACTCGGCGGCCAACGACTGGATGGCCGAGAACCGCTGGTCGGTCGAGCCACTGCGGTCCGGCCGGGTCCCGGAGATCGTCCGGGATCCGCACCACCCGGTCTCGAAGAGCCGGCACGCGGTGACGAGCACCGGGTCGTGGTCGAGCGGTGAGCGCCTGCCCGTCGGCGTACTGGTCGATCGGGGTACGCCGTCCGCGCTCGGCTGGCAGATCGAGCACAACGGGCCGTGGCACTTCGAGCTCGGTGAGAACCGGCGGGGCGGCTACCTCCTGCTCAGCGGACCGACCGACCAGGAACACCAGTGGACCGTCCGGATCACGGTGGACGAGCCGTTCACCAGCGTGCCGGTCTCACTCGTCGCCGGCACCGACCGGGACAGTGTGTTCGCGGCCCTCACCCGGCAGCGCCGTACGCTCCGGCGGCGGCGCCGGGTCGACGACCGGATGCCGGTGGTCTTCAACGACTACATGAACACACTGATGGGCGATCCGACGACCGAGAAGCTGCTGCCGCTGATCGACGCCGCGGCCGAGGCCGGCGCGGACTACTTCTGCATCGACGCCGGCTGGTACGCCGAAGGCCACTGGTGGAGCACCGTCGGCGCGTGGCAGCCGTCGGCCACCCGCTTCCCGAAGGGTCTCGGCGAGGTGATCGACCGGATCCACGACCGCGGGCTGGTGCCGGGCCTGTGGCTGGAGCCCGAGGTGATCGGCGTGCACGCGCCGATCGCGTCGGCACTGCCCGACGAGGCCTTCCTCACCCGGCGCGGGATCCGGGTCGCCGAGCACGGCCGCTACCTGCTCGACCTCCGCAACCCGCTCGCCCGCCGGCACCTCGACGACACGGTCGACCGGCTGGTGAGCGACTTCGGCATCGGGTTCTTCAAGTTCGACAACAACACGATGACCGGGCCCGGCACCGACAAGGGCGGTACGTCGCTCGGCCAGGGACTGCTCGAGCACAACCGGGCCGTGCTCAGCTGGCTGGACGCGCTGCAGGCCCGCCACCCGGAGCTGCTGATCGAGAACTGCGCCTCCGGAGCCATGCGGATGGACTACGCGATGCTGTCCCGGCTTCATCTGCAGTCGACCTCCGACCAGCAGCACCCGCTGCTCTACGCACCGATCACCGCGGCGGCCCCGGCCGGCGTACTGCCCGAACAGGCCGGGCACTGGGCCTATCCGATCACCGGGACCACGCGCGAGGAGTTCACGCTCGCGCTGGTCAACGGCATCCCGGGCCGGCTCTACCTGTCCGGACACCTCAACCACATGACCGGCGCCGAGCTGGAGCTGGTCCGGTCCGCGATCGCCGCTCATCGCGTCGTCCTGAAGGACGTGGAGACCCTGGTCCCGAGCTGGCCGCTGGGTCTCCCGAACTGGGACGACGACTGGATCGCGCTGGCCCTGGGCAACGACACCGTCACCTACCTGGCCCTGTGGCACCGCGTCGCCGGCCCGTCCGAACTGACCCTTTCGTTGCCTCCGGCCACAATCGACCACCTCTTCCCGGCCGCTCCCGGCGGCTGGAGCTACTCCTGGTCGGGCGACGACCTCACCGTCACGACGGACGTCGCCGAGCCGTCGGCCCGGATCCTGCGCCTCACCCGCTGAACCAGGTCGAGAGCGCGTCCCGGCAGCGCGGGACCAGCCGGCTCGTCACCGGCCCAGGCGACGACGGCGTCCGGCCGGATCAGCATCACGTCGGCCGGCCGGTCCGCGCAGCAGCTCCAGGATCTGCCCGGCCAGGCCGTTCGCCTTCGCCGTCTCCCGCGGCCGCGGTGCCCGCTCGAGCACCGCCACCCGCACGCCTGCCAACCGCAACTCACCCGCCAGCATCAACCCCGCCGGTCCACCGCCGACGACCAGGACGTCGACGTCCGTCACCCCGCGGCCGCCACGTCGTCCGGCCGCCGGCTGAGCCGGCTGATATCCAGTCACGAGCGGCGATTCTCCGGCGCACCCCGGGCCTTGCGGCAAGCCTCCACCTGCGCTATAAGTTGAAACAGGCAAGGAGATCCACTCTCCTTGCTTTTGTTTGTCCAGCGGGTCGAAGCGCTTCGACCGGGACGAGGGAGCGCGCCACAGTGGTCACGATCGCGGACGTCGCCCGGCACGCCGGGGTTGCGGCCAGCACGGTCTCCTACGTGCTCAGCGGAAAGCGGTCGATCTCGTCCGACACCCGTGAGCGCGTGCAGCGCAGCGTCCGCGCGCTCGGCTACCGCCCGAACGCGAGTGCCCGGGCGCTCGCCAGCCAGCGCTCCAACGTGCTCGCGCTGGTGATCCCGCTGCGCACCGGCATGCACGTCCCGGTGATGATGCAGTTCGCCGCCGCGGTGGTGACCACCGCCCGCCGGTACGACCATGACGTCCTGCTGCTGACCGCCGACGAGGGCCCGGAGGGGCTGCAGCGGGTCGCGCAGAGCTCGCTGGTGGACGCGCTGGTCGTGATGGACGTCGAGCTCGACGACGAACGGGTTCCGGTCCTGCGTGAGCTGCCGATGCCGTCGGTGCTCATCGGCTACCCGGCCGACTCCGAGGGCCTGACCTGCATCGACCTCGACTTCGTTGCCGCGGGCGCCCGTTGCGTCGACCACCTGGCCGACCTCGGCCACCGCTCGATGGCCCTGCTGGGTACGCCGTCCGCCGTGTACGAACGTCAGACCGGCTTCGCCCAGCGCACCCTGACCGGATTCGCCGAAGCCGCCGGACAACGGGGCGTCGTCGGGGTCGAGACCCCGTGCGAGCACACGTTCGCCGCCGTCCTCGGCACCGTCGAGCGTCTGCTGCACGATCACCCGGACCTCACCGGGCTCGTCGTGCAGAACGAGCCGATCATCGGCCCGCTGCTCGACGTCCTGCGGCGACTCGGACGACGCGTTCCCGAGGACATGTCGCTGGTGGCGATCTGCGCGGACGACGTCGCCGAGCGGCAGGTGCCGCAGTTGTCGTCCGTCACCATCCCGGCCGAACGGATCGGCGCACTGGCGGTCGAGTCCCTGATCACCAAGCTGTCCGGCGCAGAGGCACCCGAGTTGACGCTGCTGCCGCCGGAGTTCACCGCCCGCGGCTCGTCAGGGCGAGCGGACGACAGCGACACCACCACCGGCCAAGGCGAGCGAACCGTCGACCGCCGAGCCTGAGATCAGCTCGACGCCGGCGATCGGCACGACGACCTCGGACGCACCATGGTTGACCAGGAACGTCCAGGTCGTGTCGCCGGAGCGACGCCGAACCGTCTCCACCGCCGATCCGGTCAGGCCGAACAACCCGGCAGCCGTGTCGACGTCGACCGACGTCGACACGTACCACGCGATCCCGGCCCCGACCCGGCGGCGGGTGATCGCCGGCTTCCCGTCGAGCACTCCCCCGACGTACCGGTCGACGACCTCGGCCGAGACCGCCTCGACGTCCTCGCTCCACACCCGCCCACGCCCGCCGGACGACAACTGGACCTCACCGTCCTCGGTGAGCGGGTGGAACTCCTCCACCCGAACACCCAGCAAGGCTGTGAAGGCGCCCGGATAGCCACCGAGCCGGACCCGCGCGTCGGGGTCGACGATTCCGCTGAAGTACCCGACCACCAACTGGCCGCCGCGCTCGACATAGGCGGCCAGCGATGCGGCCGCCTCGTCGCTGATCAGGTACAAGGACGGCACCACGACGAGCCGGTACGACGACAGGTCCGCCGACGGCTCCGCGAAGTCGACAGTCACTCCCGCACGCCAGAAGTGCCGATGCGCGTCCTGCACCGCCGACAGGTAGTCGAGCGAGGACGACGGCAGATGCGTCCCCTGCATCGCCCACCAGCACTCGACGTCCCACAGTACGGCGACATCGGCGACGACCTCGGCGTCCGCGACCTCCGCCAGCGACGGCAGCAGCGAACCCAGCGCGACCACCTCACGGAAGATCCGCGAGGACGGACCGGCGTGCGGCACCAGCGCCGAGTGGTACACCTCGGAACCGCCACGCGACGCCCGCCACTGGAAGAACAACGCTCCGGCGGACCCGCGGGCGATGTGCGACAGGCTGTGCCGCGCCATCCGTCCGGGCTCCTTGGTGTGCAGGCGTTTCCCGTCGTCGAGCGTTCCCGCCGCCTGCTCCATCAACAGCCACGGTCTCCCGCCGGCCCACGACCGGGCGAGGTCGGCACCGAAGGCGGTCTGCTCCTCGGCGCCGGCATCGGTCCGGGTCGGATAGTGGTCGATGGCAACGACATCCACCTCCGCGGCCCAGCGGGCATGGTTCACCGGCACCCAGCCGCCGAACACGAAGTTCGTGGTCACCGGCAACGACGACCGCTCCCGGATGACCGCCTTCTGCTCCAGGTACGCCGCCAGCAACTCGTCCGACCAGAACCGCCGGTAGTCCAGGAACTGCGTCGGATTCACCAGGTATTGCGTCCGGCGCGGCGGCTGCACGTCCTGCCAGCCGGAGTACCCCTGACTCCAGAACGCCGTCGTCCACGCGGCGTTCAGCCGATCGAGCGAGCCGTAGCGCTCCCGCAGCCACTCACGGAACCGCTCAGCCGCCAACGGGCAGTAGCAGACGGTTCCGTACTCGTTGTGGACGTGCCACATCGCCAGTGACGGATGATCGCCGTACCGATCGACAAGCGCACGCGCTATCCCCGTGGCCGCTGAGCGGTAGGCCGGCGCACAGGCGCAGTACGTGTCCCTGCTGCCGTGCGTCAGCCGGACGCCGTCGGCGGTCACGGGCAACGCCTCCGGGTGCAGCCGGCTGAACCACGGCGGCGGCGACGCGGTCGGCGTGGCCAGGTCGACACTCACGCCGGCGGCGTGCAGCAGGTCCAGAACCTGGTCCAGCCAGCCGAACCGGTACTCCCCTGGTGACGGCTCGAGACTCGACCAGGAGAAGACGCCGACTGTGACCAGGTTGACGCCGGCCTGACGCATCAGGTCGGCGTCCTCCTTCCACACCTGCGGATCCCACTGCTCCGGGTTGTAGTCGCCGCCGTACCACAGTCGCGTCATGCCGGCCCTTCCCGTCCGCCGGACCCATCCTGGCATCATCCCTTGACCGCGCCGATGATGACGCCCTTGGTGAAATGGCGCTGGATGAACGGGTAGACCAGCAGGACCGGGACGATCGCGATCACCACGATCGCCATCTTGATCGCCAGACTCGGCGCGGGCGCCATCCCCAGCCCGGTCCCGGAAGCCACCCCGCCGGCACCGGTCGGCAGCACCTGGGCCTGCACGATGTACGTCCGCAGCACCATCTGCAGCGGCCACTTGTTGTTGTCGTTGATGTACAGCAACGCGTTGAAGAACGCGTTCCAGTAGCCGACCGCGTAGAACAGCCCGACCACCGCCACCACCGCCTTCGACAGCGGCAGCACGATCCGGCGCAGGATCGCGAACTCCCCGGCGCCGTCGATCCGCGCGCTGTCGATCAGCTCCCCCGGGATGCCCATGAAGAACGACCGCATCACGATCAGGTTGAACGCGGACACCGCGGTCGGCAGGACGAGCGACGCGTAGCTGTCGATCAGCCCGAGCGCGTTCACCACCAGGTAGCTCGGGATGATGCCCGGGCCGAACAGGAACGTGAGCAGGACGACGAACAGCAACGGCCGGTGGAACAGCGAGCCCGGCCGCGAGAGCCCGTACGCCGCCAGGACGGTGATTCCCAGACTGAACGCCGTACCGACCACGGTGATCAGCACGCTGATCACGAGGGCCCGGGTGACCACCCCACCCGACAGCAGTTGCGCGTACGCCGCCACCGTCAGTTCCCGGGGTACGACGACCAACCCGCCGGCCCGCGTCACGGCCTCGGTGGTGGACAGGCTGGTCACCACGACGACGTACAACGGGAACGTCACCGCGAGCGCGACCAGGGCCAGCACGAGCGGCCTCGACAGCCGGGCGATCCCGCTCGGCTCCTCTTCCCAGATCGGTCGTGACAAGGTCGTCATGAGCGCGAGTACACCCCCTGCTCGCCCACGAGATGGGCGAATCGGTTGGCCACCAGGACGAGGACGAGTCCGACGACACCCTTGAACAGGCCGGCCGCGGCGCCGTACCCGAAGTCGCCGACGAGCAGCCCCTGGTAGTAGACGTAGGTGTCGAGCACCTCGGCCGCGTCGCCACCGACCGCGCTGCGCTGCAGGATGAACTGCTCGAAACCGACCGTCAGCGCGTCACCGAGCCGCAGGATGAGCAGCAGCACGATCACCGGCCGCAGTCCCGGCAGGGTGATGTGCCAGAGGCGACGGCGACGGTTCGCGCCGTCGGCGGCGGCGGCCTCGTACAGCGCCGGGTTGATCGTGGACAGCGCGGCCAGGAACACGATCATGCCCCAGCCGGCGTCCTTCCAGATCGACTGTGCGGTGACCAGCAGGATGAAGGTGTCCGGTCTGGTCATCAGGTCGACGGCCTCGTACCCGTTCGCCCGCAGCGACTGGGCGAGCAGGCCGGCACCGCCGATCATCTGCTGGAACAACGAGACCACGAGCACCCAGGAGAAGAAGTGCGGGAGGTAGACGACTCCTTGGATCAGGGTCCGCAGCCGCACCGACAGCACGCTGTTCAGCAGCAGCGCGAGCCCGATCGGGACCGGGAAGAAGAACACCAACTGGACGGCGGTGATCGTCAGCGTGTTCGTGACCGCCTGCCAGAACGCCGGCTCGGAGAACAGCCGGCCGAAGTTGCCGAATCCGACGAACTCGCTGCCCCGGATGCCGACGTACGGCGAGTAGTCCTGGAACGCGATCACGTTGCCCAGCGTCGGGACGTAGTGGAACACACCGAGCAGCACGATCACCGGCAGGACCATCAGCAGCAGCGGCCAGTCCCGCCGGAGCCGGTGGCGCCATCCTGCCCCGCCACGTGCCCGCCGGCGTCCGGTCCGCGGCGCCGGCGGACGCTTCGTGCCGGCCGGCGCGGTCCGCGCGGAGTCCTCAGCGACCGTTGTCACTGAGCACCTTCGCGTAGAAGTCGCGACCCTCGTTGCCGCCGTTGGTCTGCCACTGCTTGACCGCGGTCTTCAGCTCGCCGACCGGGCGCCGGCCCCGGAAGATGTCCTGCAGCGCGTCGTCGAACGGCTGCGCCAGCCCGGCCATCTTCGCCGGCTGCTCGACCCGGATCCCGTCGAACAGGCTCTTCTGCTGGACCTTGGCCGCGGCGTTCTGCCAGGCACTCATCGACTCCACGTACCCCGGGTACTCGCTCTGGGTGATGGCCGCCGGCCGGCCGCCGAGGAAGACGTAGGTCTGCGAGACCTCCTTCTGTCCCAGGGCGGTGAGCTTCGGTGCACCGGACGGCTGCCTGGTGTAGTGCTTGCCCTCCTGGCCGTAGCTGTACAGCTGGTACTCCTCGGTGCCGAAGGGCGCGGACGTGTAGTTCAGGACGCCGAGCAGCTCCTTCACCCGGGCCTCGCCGAGGCCCTTCTTGACGAAGGTGAAGATGTTGGCCGGGTCGCCGCCCCAGGTGATCGGTGTGCCGCCGTCGTGCGCGAACGGCAGCACCGCCTGCGGCTCGAACTGCGGGTTCACCGGCAGCTGTCGCTGCAACGACTCGTGCCAGCCGCCGAGCCCGTTCTGCCGGATCAGCAGCCGGCCGCCCTCGAACAGCGGGTTCTGGTCGGCGCCGGCGTTGCCGACGACCTCGGGATGCACGTAACCCGCCTGGAACAGCTTCCGGACGAAGGCCACCGCCTCCTCGAACTCCGGGGTCTCGATCTTGTTCACCAGCTTGCCGTCGGACTCCTTGCGCCAGTCCGCCGGCGCCCCGAACGCCCGGATCACCTCGTCGGCGACCGAACCGTAGGCCCACCGGTTCGCCTTGGCGTCGGTGAGCTCCTTGCCCAGCATGAGCAGGTCGTCGGCGTTCTTCGGCGGCTCGGCACCGAACTGGTCGAACAGGTCCTTGCGGTAGTACAGCGCCCACGGGAAGCCGTCCGACGGGAACGGCACGGCCTTCAGCTGCGAGTTCCAGACGCCGTAGGCCCAGGCACGCGTCGGCAGATTGGCCAGCATCGGGTACGCCGCCGCCTTGTCACCGGCCAGGTACGGTGTCAGATCCTCGAACAGCTTGTCCGCCGCCTGCCCGAACCGGGTCAGTCCCGAGATGTTCCAGCCCGGCACGCAGAGCAGTTCGGGGACGTTGCCGGCAGCAAGAATCGGGCCGAGCTTGTCGCCGTAGTCGTTGCCGTTCAGGATGTTGAACCGGACCGGGGCGCCGATCCGCTCGTTGTTGACGTCGTAGTACGAGTTGTGGCCGAGACCGGGTGGCGCCGGGCTCCACAGCGGGGTCATCGCGGACACCTCCTTGCCGCTGGCGACCGCCTTGTCCGGCACGGCCCGCTTCAGTTCGGCCGGGTACTTCGTGAATCCCGGCGCCGCACCGTTTCCCCCCGGCAGGTCCGGCTGGACCGACTCGTACGGGATGTGCTTCGGCAGCAGACCGGACAGCTTGTCCTCGGTCTCCGCGCGACCGGCCGTCGACGACCCGGACCCGCCGTCCGAGCAGCCGGTCAGCGTGACGCCGCCGGTGGCCGCCGCGGCGCCCGCGCCGAGCAGGGAGATGAACGTCCGGCGGCTGGTCCCGCCGCCCACTGGTCCGGTCACGATGGCTCTCCTGGAGTTCTTGGCCTAGAATTAGTTGGGCTGGTAGCCAAACAAATTAACGTAAGCGCGCGAGCACGACAAGGTGTAGAACTGAGCCATCGCCGAACCACTGGCCACCCGAACGGACGGACCTTGACCTCACAGACCGCGGACCACACGGACATCCGCGCCACCAATCTGGCTGCCGTGCTGGGCTACCTGCGCCGCCAGGCGCCGTGCTCGCGGGCCGCGATCGCGTCCGGGACCGGACTCAACAAGGCGACCGTGACCAGCATCGTCGCCGACCTGCTCGACCGCCGGCTGGTCCGCGAGACCCGGCAGACCCAGCATCACGTCGGCCGGCCCGCGACCCTGCTCGTCCTGGACGGTTCGGCGTACGCCGCCATCGGGCTCGAGGTGAGCGCCCGGGGCCTGACCGCGCTCGCCTACGACACCGCCGGCGGGCAGGTGCTGCGCTGGCACCGGGCGGGGCCGGGCGCCGGCGCCGGACCGGCGAAGACCGTCGCCGCGGTCGCGGCGCTGGCCCGGCGGGCGATCTCGACCGTGCAGACGTCGGGCCGGCGGGTCCTCGGGATCACGGTGGGCGTGCCCGGCCTGGTGAACCGTGACGGTTCGGTCGTGCTCGCGGCCGGCCTCGGCTGGCGCGACGTTCCGCTACGGACCGATCTCACCGCCGCGCTCGGCCGGCCGGACATCCCGGTGACCGTGGACAACGACGCCTCACTCGCGGTGCTGGCGGAGCATCTCTACGGCCCACTGGCCGGCTCGGAGAACCTGATCCACCTGGCCGGTGACACCGGAGTCGGCGCGGGCATCATCGTCGACGGCCGCCCGCTGCGAGGCCATCTCGGGTACATCGGGGAGATCGGCCATCTTCGCGTGGTCGCGGACGGGCCGCTGTGCGGCTGCGGGCGTCGCGGCTGTCTGGAGGCACTCGCCGGTCTGCCGGCGATCCTGTCCCGCGTCGACGGCCTGACCGATCCCGATCCGCAGATCCAGCTCGAGCACCTGATCCGCCGGGCCGACGACGGCGAGGCGGCGGTCACCAAGGTTCTCGCCGAAGCCGGGACCCACCTGGGCCACGGCATCGCGGCCCTCGTCAACGTCCTCAACCCGGAGTACGTCGTCCTGGGCGGCGCCTACGCCCTGCTGGCCGCGCACCTGTCCTCCGCCGTCACCAAGGCGTTGCACGAGTCCGCCATCGCCCCGCAGGCCGGCGCTTGCACCGTCGTCGCGTCGACGTTCCCCGACACCGCAACTCCCCTCGGCGCCACCGCCCGAGCGCTCACGTCCTTGACGACCGGTCACCTGCCCAGTCCCGGGTGAACTCCGGAAAGCGTCTACCAGGCCTTGACCAGCCCGGCCTGGGATGCCAACCTCTGATCACTCCGTCGTCACAGGGTCGTCACTGACCGAGACGGATTTTTTCGCCCAGCCCGTCGAAGCGCTTCGATACTGCGCCGGGAGGACAGTCGAAGCGCTTCGACTCACAGCCGCAGTGGAGTCGATCGCCGATGAGTGCGCCCCAGGACCCACCGTTCCGAGACCCGGCCCGGCCGCTGCGCGCACGCGTCGACGACCTGCTCGGCCGGCTGACCACCGACGAGAAGCTGGCCCTGCTGCACCAGCACCAAGCGCCGGTCCATCGCCTCGGCCTGGAAGCGTTCCGGACCGGCACCGAGGCGCTGCACGGCGTTGCCTGGCACGGCCCGGCGACCGTCTTTCCGCAGGCCGTCGGACTGGCCACCACCTGGAATCCCGAGCTGGTCCGGGCCGTCGGTGCCGCGGTCGGCGACGAGGTCCGGGTCTTCCACCACAAGGACCCGGCCGGGGTCGGCCTGAATGTGTGGGCGCCGGTCGTCAACCCGCTCCGCGATCCCCGCTGGGGCCGCAACGAGGAGGGGTACGCCGAGGACCCTTGGCTGACCGGCGTGATCGCCACCGCGTACGGGCAGGGCCTGGCCGGCGATCACCCCACGCATCTGCGGACCGCCCCGACGCTCAAGCACTTCCTCGCCTACAACAACGAGACCGACCGCTGCACGACCTCCAGCAACCTCCCACCGCGCGTGCTGCATGACTACGAACTGCCCGCGTTCCGGGCCCCGATCGAAGCCGGCGCGGCGGTCGCGGTGATGCCGTCGTACAACCTGGTGAACGGGCGGCCCGCGCACCTGAGCCCGCTCATCAACGACGTGCTCCGTGGCTGGACCGGCGACGAACTGCTCGTGGTCAGCGACGCCTACGCGCCCGCGAACCTGTACGGGTTGCAGCGGTACCACCCTGACGGCGCGACCGCGTACGCCGCCGCTCTCAAGGCCGGAGTGGACAGCTTCACCCAGGACGGCACGGACGCGGGGCCGTCGATCGCGAACCTCGCGGACGCGATCGACCGCGGCCTCATCACCCTCGACGACGTCGACACCGCGGTCCGGCACGCGCTGGCGATCCGTTTCCGGCTCGGCGAGTTCGACCCGGCCGAGCTCGATCCGTACCGCGGCCTCGAACCCGGCCTGGTCAACTGTCCCGGCCACCGCCGGCTCGCCCAGGAAGCCGCCCGGCAGTCGATCGTGCTGCTCAAGCACGAGTGCGGGGTGCTTCCGCTGGACGCCTCGACGATCGAACGGATCGCGGTCATCGGCCCGCTCGGCAACACACTCTCCGCGGACTGGTACGCCGGCACACTGCCCTACCAGATCACCGCGTACGACGGTCTGGTCGAACGACTGGGTGACGGCCGGGTCGAGTACTGCGAGGGTGTGGACCGAATCGCGTTGCGGGTCGCCGGTTCGGCGTCGTACCTGACGATCGGGGCCGACGGCGTCCTCCGCGCCGGCGAGGACGAGCACAAAGCGTTCGACCTGTTCGACTGGGGTGGTGGCGCATGTGCACTGCGCTCGGTCCGGAACGGGCAGCATCTGACTGTCAACCACGACGGCTCGCTCGTGGCCGACCAGCCTGGTCCGAACGGCTGGGAGGTGAAGCAGACCTTCCGCCTGGTCGAGACCGGCGGCCGGGTCCGGGTGCTCCACCTGAACAGCGGCCGCTACCTGCGGGTGGACGGCACGGTCGGGCTCGGCGAGTCCGGGACCGATTTCGAGCTCGAGCTCCTGGTCGACGGCGCGGCGGCCGCCGCCGGACTCGCCGCACCCGCCGGCGTCGCGATCGTTGTCCTCGGCAATCATCCGATGGTGAACGGCCGGGAGACCGAGGACCGGACCGACCTGGACCTGCCGAGGGCGCAGGAGCGTCTGCTGCGGGCCGTGCACGCGGCGAACCCGCGGACAGTCCTGGTGATGACGAGCAGCTACCCGTTCGCGGCCGGGTGGGCCCAGCAGAATCTTCCGGCCGTGCTCTGGTCGGCCCACGGTGGGCAGGAGTACGGTCGCGCTCTGGCCGACGTACTGTTCGGCGACGCCGACCCTGCCGGCCGGTTGACGCAGACGTGGTACCACTCGGCCGCCGAGCTGCCCGACCTGCACGACTACGACATCATCGCGGCCGACGCCACGTACCTGTACTACCGCGGACTGCCGCTGTACTCGTTCGGCCATGGGCTGAGCTACACCACCTTCTCGTACGGCGACCTGCGGCTCAGCCCGGCGTCCATCCCGGCGGACGGCGAGGTCCGGGTCACCTTCACCGTGACGAACACCGGCACCCGGGAAGGTTGCGAGGTCGCGCAGCTCTACACCCACCAGCAGCGTTCACGGGTCAAACAACCGCTGCGGCAACTTCGTGGTTTCCGGCGGCTGTCGCTGCTTCCCGGTGAGAGCACCGAGGTCGAGCTGACGATCGCCGCGGCGGACCTGGGGTTCTGGGACGTGACCCGGGACCGCCGCTGCGTGGAGACCGCCCGGCACAGCGTGATGGTCGGCCGCTCCAGCACGGACATCCGGCTCGCCGCGACCCTCGACGTCCACGGCGAGCGCATCCCGCCGCGCTCGATCAGCCGGCTCGCCGCCACCAGCTTCGACGATTACTCCGCGTTGACCCTGACCACCGCGACCCCGGAGCAGGGCGACGCGGTTCTCTCCCTGGAGGCCGGCGCCTGGGTGTGCTACGACGACGTCGAGCTCACTCCGGCGCCGTACCAGGCAACCGTCGCCAACCGCGGAGCCGCACCGGCCTCGATCGAGCTACGCCTGGACGACCCGCTCCACGGCGACCTGCTGGACACCCTCCGGATTCCGCCGAACCACCGGCCGGCCGCCCTGTCCGGTGAGCTCACGCAGACCGGCGTACACACCGTCTACGTCGTCTTCTCCTCACCCGACGTGGTGTTGGCCGGGCTGACGGCCGACGTCCCACACCGTCAGGCGAGTTCGACGGTGTAGCGCTCGCAACTGCCGTCGATCAGGCGGGATCCCACCTGGCCGTCCCGGAACGTCAGCTCGACCGCCGCGTCCGGGAGCTTGGCGACGGTCGTCCGTCCTTCGGTGGGGGCGAACCAGCGGAGCTGGACGTTGTCCGACCAGTCGTACTCCGGACGGTCGTCGACGGCACCGATCGGGATGACGGCGCCCTCGCGGACCAGGACCGGCACAGAGCCGAACCCGTGGGTCTGCTGGACCCAGCGTGGTCCGGCGAACCGCTCGCCGCTGAGCAGGTCGGTCCAGATGCCCGCGGGCAGGTAGAACGACACCTCGCCGGTCCAGCTCATCACGGGTGCGACCAGGAGGTCCGGGCCGAGCATGTACTGGCGGTCCAGGTACGCGGCGCCCGGGTCGTCGGGGAACTCCAGGATCATCGGCCGCATCATCGGTACGCCGTCGCGGTGCGCCTCGGCCGCCGCGGTCATCAGGTACGGCATCAGCGACATCTTCAGCTTGGTGAACTTCCGCAGCACGTCGACGGCCTCGTCGTCGAACGCCCACGGCACCCGGTACGACGACGAGCCGTGCAGCCGCGAGTGCGACGAGAGCAACCCGAACGGCACCCAGCGTTTGAAGATGGCGGGATCAGGCGTGCCCTCGAACCCGCCGATGTCGTGACTCCAATAGCCGAATCCGGACGCCGCCAGCGACAACCCGCCGCGCAACGACTCCGCCATCGCCTCGAACGTCGACTCGCAGTCGCCACCCCAGTGCACCGGGAACTGCTGACCGCCGGCGGTCGCGGAGCGGGCGAACAGCACGGCCTCGCCCTCGCCGTGGTTCTCCTCGAGCAGCCCGAAGACCGCCTCGTTGTAGAGGTGCGCGTAGTAGTTGTGCATCCGCCGCGGGTCCGAACCGTCGAACCAGACGACATCGGTCGGGATCCGCTCGCCGAAGTCGGTCTTGAAGCAGTCGACGCCGAGGTCGATGAGCGTCTGCAGCTTCGAGCGGTACCACGCGGTGGCGTCCGGGTTGGTGAAGTCGACGATCGCCATGCCCGCCTGCCACATGTCCCACTGCCAGACCGAGCCGTCCGGCCGCTTCAGCAGGTAGCCGAGCCGGCGGCCCTCCTCGAACAGGACCGACCGCTGCGCGATGTACGGGTTGATCCACACACTGACCCGCAGGCCGCGGTCCTTCAGCCGGCGCAGCATCCCGGCCGGGTCGGGGAACGCGACCGGGTCCCAGCCGAAGTCGCACCAGTGGAACTGCCGCATCCAGAAGCAGTCGAAGTGAAAGACGCTCAACGGCAGGTCGCGCTCGGCCATGCCGTCGACGAACGCGCTCGTCGTCTCCTCGCTGTAGTCGGTGGTGAACGACGTCGACAGCCACAGCCCCATCGACCACGCCGGCACCCGGGCGGGCCGGCCGGTGAGCGCGGTGTAGCGCCGGAGCACGTCCTTCGCGGTCGGTCCGGCGAAGACGTGGTACGACAGTTCCTGGCCCTCGACGCTGAACTGGTTGCGGGACGTGACCTCGGACCCGACCTCGAACGACACCTCGGCAGGGGTGTCGACCAGGACGCCGTACCCCCGGCTGCTCAGGAAGAACGGGACGTTCTTGTACGCCTGCTCGCTGGACGTGCCGCCGTCGGCGTTCCAGATGTCGACGACCTGGCCGTTCTTCACCAGCGGGCCGAACCGCTCGCCGAGGCCGTAGATCGTCTCGCCGACGCCGAGCGCGAGCTGCTCGTGCAGGAACTGCCGGCCGTCCTGGTCGGTGATCAGCCCGAGGCTGCGCGCCCCCGAATTCGTCACCGGCCGCCCGTCCTGCTCGAACCGCACGTCCCACGGTCCGTCCAGACCGACGGCCACGCTGAGTTCACCCGACGTCAGCCGCGCCTCGGCCGGACCGATCTCCACCTTGACCGGGTGGCCGTCTCCGGTGTTCAGCCGGTACGACGGCCGGGCGGGCAGCCCGCCGAGATGATGCGCGATCCGGACCCCGATCACACCGCGGGCCGGTGAGGTGAAGGTGACCGTGAACACCGGCTGGTTGAGGGTGTCCCCGCGGCGTTCGATCCGCTTGGCCGGCGCGAACACGGTGAGCTCCCGATCCCCTGGCTGCACGCTCTCGACCTCGGCCGGCCGCAGCCGCGTCAGCCCGTCCCGCAGCTGCCAGTAACCGTCGGTGAACTTCATCGGGCGGGCCCTCCCTGCAGCGGATGTCGAAGCGCTTCGACGAAGCCTAGACCACGGGCTGGAAACGGGTCGTGAGCCGTCCACGCTCCGGGCAGGATGGACGGCATGGAGCTCTCGATCGTGATCGGATTCATGGTGGCGGCCCTGGTGGTGAGCATCGTGCCGGGGCCGGACATGCTGTTCATCGCCGCGAACGCGGCCGCGGGCGGACGGCGCGCCGGCGTCGTCGCGGCGGCCGGGGTGTCGACGGGGCTGGTGGTGCACACCGCCGCCGCGGCCCTCGGGCTCGGCGCGCTGATCCAGGCGGCGCCGCAGGTCCTCGACGGGGTGCGGATCGCCGGGGCGGCGTTCCTGATCTACCTCGCCTACCTCACCTGGCGAGCGAGCCGGCGGGAGGTCGGTGAGACCGACGAGGCCGTCGACCTGCCGCGGCGGACGCTGCCCCGGACCTACCTGATGGCGGTTCTGACCAACGTCGCCAACCCGAAGGTCATCCTGTTCTACCTGGCCTTCGTCCCACAGTTCATCAGCACCGGTCCGGGCAGCTGGCCGGCCGGCCCGCAGATCCTGGCCCTCGGCCTGATCCTGATGGTCATCGGTTTCGCCGTGGACGGGTCGGTCGGCCTGCTCGCAGGCAGCCTGACCGACCGGTTCCTGCGCGCCGGCAGCACCGTCCGCCGGCGGCTCGAACGCGTCTGCGCCGGCATCTTCGCCGCCCTGGCCGCCCGGCTCGCGACCGACATCCGCTGACGTCTGGTGCCGACCGGGGGTCTGGGGTCAAGCTGGGAGGGAGTAGTCACCGAGTTATGGAGGCGGTCCGATGAAGGCGGCGGCGGGTGACACAGTGATCGTCGAGGGCACGCACGTGATGGCCCACCGGCGGCAGGGCGAGATCGTCGAGGTCCACGATCCCGACGGCGCCCCGCCGTACCTGGTGCACTGGACCGACACCGACAGCGAGACCCTCTTCTTCCCCGGTCCGGACGCGCACATCATCCACTCCGAGTGAGCCGACGCAGCACCAGGACACGGTTCCTCCAGGTGGAGGTCGGGGTGAACCTCACCCCTCCGGCCCGGAGTGAGAGCCTGTTGAGGGGGTGGTGAGAAACCTCTCACGGAAGCAGGCGGTAGCCCATGCCGCGGACGGTCTGGATGCGGTCCTGGCCGAGTTTTCGGCGCAGGTAGCGGATGTAGACGTCGACCACGTTGGACCCGGGATCGAAGTCGAACCCCCAGACCTGGGACAGCAGTTGCTCCCGCGACAGCACCTGGTCGGGATGACGGCAGAACACCTCGGCCAGCAGGAACTCCCGCGCGGTCAGCTCGACCGTCTCGCCGCCGACCAGGGCACGCCGGGTGCGCAGGTCCAGGCTCAGGTCGCCGATCTGCAGGATGTTGGCGTCCGGCGTGCCCTCGCTGCGCAGCCGCAGCCGGACGCGGGCCAGGAGCTCCTCGAAGGCGAACGGCTTGGCGATGTAGTCATCCGCACCGCCCTCCAGCCCGGCGACCGTGTCGCGCACGCTGTCGCGCGCGGTCAGGATCACCACCGGCATCGTGACCCTTGCCTCGCGCAACCGCCGGAGCACGGTGAAGCCGTCGACCCGCGGCAGGCCGATGTCCAGGATCAACAGGTCGTAGGCGCCGCCGGCCCCTTCCTGGTACGCCGTCTCGCCGTCGCCGACCACGGTCGTCACGAACCCGTTGCTGCGCAGGCCGCGTTCGACGAAGGACGCGATCCGCTCCTCGTCCTCGGCGATCAGGATCCGGTTCATCGCGCCATCGCCTCCTCGGCCGCGGGCAGCGTCATCTCGAAGCGGGCGCCGGGACCGGGCGCCAGCCGTACCTCACCGTCATGCGCCTGCGCGATCGAGCGGACGATCGCCAGCCCGAGGCCGGCGCCATCGGTCCGGCGCTGGTCGTTGCCCCGGGCAAATCGCTCGAAGATCCGCTCCCGGTCCGCCGGCGGCACCCCCGGCCCGGTGTCGGCGACCCACAGCAGCACGCTCCCGCCGGCGTCCAGGTGCGAGCCGACCTCGATCCGGTCGCCGGGCCCGGTGTGCCGGACCGCGTTGGACACGAGTTGCATCAGGGCCTGGGTCAGTCGCTGACCGTCGGCGACGATCGTCGCGTCGGCCGTCCCGGCCACCCGCCAGGCGCGGTCCGCCAACGGCCGCGCCTTCGCGACCACCTCGACCACGAGCTCGGTCAGGTTCACCGCGCCCAGCTCGAGGAAGTCCGGCCGCCCGCTCTTCGCCAGCACCAACAGGTCGTCGACCATCCGGTTCATCCGGGCCAGCTCGTCCAGCAGCAGCGCCTTGGTCTCCGCCTGGTCGCGCGGATCCGCGCCCATGAGCTCCAGGTGACCGCGGATCACCGTGATCGGCGTCCGCAGCTCGTGCCCGGCGTTGTCGACGAAGTCCCGCTGCGCGGTGAACGCGTCCTCCAACCGGTCCAGCATGGTGTTGAACGTGCCGGCCAGCTGGGCGACGTCGTCCTTGCCGACGACATCGATCCGGCGGCGCAGGTCGGTGTCGCTGATCCGCTCCGCGGTCGTTCGCAGCTGCCGGATCGGTGCGAGCACGCGCCCGGTCACGAGCCAGCACGCGCCCCCGGCCAGCACCAGCGTGATCGCGCCGATGAGCACCAGCGCCCGGGCCGCGTCCATCGACGGCTGGGCGATGACGTCGCGGAACTCGAGCACCACCAGGTGCGCCCGGACCGGCGCTGACCCCAGTCGCACCGGGATGACGCCGTACCGGACCTTGCCCGCCGCGCTGTCGGCCCAGCCGTACGACGGCTCGGTCGCGCCGCCGACCCGCCGGACGAAGGCGGCGTCGGTGTCGAGCCGGGCGGGCGGGGTGCCCTGGCTGCGGTGGTACTCGCGGCCGTCGACGATGGAGAAGAGCGCCTCCGAGTCGTCCGGCAGGTTGCCCTGCAGCCAGCGGTCGAGCAGCGCCTCCGGGCGGGAGAACGACGCTGCTTCCGCGGAGGTGGCGAACGCGCGGAACTTGTTCGCCTCGTGGGTCAGTTCGTCGTCCGCGGCCGCGTCGGCACGCGCTGCCAGCACCTGCCAGGTGAGGAGGACCAGCGCGGACAGTGCGAGGGCGAGCACCCCGTACATCCAGCCGATGATCCGCACCCGGGCGCTGACCACCGGCCGCCGCCGGGCATCACCCATCGTCGTCGTCCGGGTCGTCCGCGCCGTCGTCGTCATCGTCGTCCCCCGCGGTCGGGGCCGGCGGGGGCGACACCGGGTCGGCACCGGTGGTTCCCGTCACCGTGGGCTTCGCCGGCGTCGGCGTCGGCGTCACGGTGGGCGAGGGCGACGGGGCCGGCGTGGGTGCCGCCGACGTGGACGAGGCGGGGACGACGACGGTCTCGCCGAGCTCGGGTGACGACCGGTCGGCCAGGAACCGGGGCAGCAGGAACCCGGCCACCACCAGCACGCCGGCGACAACCCCGTAGATCAGGCGTGGAGACCGCATCCTCACATCCTGCGAGGCCTCCTGGAGAACCGCATGAGCGGAAGATTACAGAATTCTCATCGCCGGCCGGTCACCACGACAGCGGCAGGCAGGCCAGGCGGGCACCGGCGGCGCCGTGGTGGTCGGTCGGCTTCTCGTGGATGACGATCGAGCGGTTGCCCGGCAGGGGTGTGAAGGGTACGACGGCCATCGCGTTGGCGGCCCCGGACGGGCCGACGGTGAAGTCGAGCCACACCTCGGTGCTGCGGTTCACCCGGGGCGGGACCTTCCCGGCGACGGTGTCGGTGTTGTAGTGCGGACCGGCCGCCGCGCCGTCGCCGGCGACACAGGGCCCGGAGTGCAGATGGGCACCGAACGACCGGCCGGCGGCCGACCGCTCGATCCCGCGCACCCGCAGGATCGCCGACGTCGACTCACCACGCGACACCAGGACCGCCAGCCCATGCGCCCGGTCGAAGGCCCCGCTCAGGTCCGGCTCCAGGTCGCGGAGGCCGTCGTGCGCGGTGACCACCTTCGAATTCGGCGATGCCGCGGCGCCGACGGGCGCGGCCGCTCCGGTCAGGAGAACGATCGATGCCGCGAGTGTGCGGCGAAGAATTGCTGCCATGACTCCCTCGAGATCCGTACGGACAAAGACCATCGCGGGCGGGTGACAGGTCAGCACTCAGAGTAGCGGTCCGTCGGTCCGGCGGGTGTGGGTGGCGGACCGGCGGAGGGTGGTGAGGACGGTGCGGACCGCCTGGCGGGCGGTGCGCTCGGGGCGGTGGAGGGCGTCGATGTGCCGGCGGGCGTGGACTCCGCGGAGGGGACGCAGTACGACGTCCGGGTGGCGGCGGGCGGTCCAGCGGGGCATGAGCGCGATGCCGGCGCCCGCGGCCACCACCTCCGCGACGACCGCGAACTCGTTGATGCGGTGCACGAGGTCGAGCCGGCGGTTGGCGGCGGCGCCGATCGCCTCGATGGTGGCCATCAGCGGGAAGCCGTCGTGGACCGTGACCCAGGGCTCGCCGGCGACGTCGCGTGGGGTCAGGTGCCGCTTGGCGGCGAGCGGGTGATCGACTGGCAGCGCCACGTCGAGGGGTTCGTGGAGCAACGGGGTGACGGCGACCGTGCCCGGCCAGGCGGCACCGTGGTCGAGGCGGTGAGCGAGGACGACGTCGTACTCGCGGGTGAGCAGGGGGAACTCGTCCTGTGGGACGTCCTCGTCGTGCAGGCTGAGCCGAGGTGGCGTGCCGGCGCGCAGCAGCAACGGGAAGAAAGTGGCCGCCGCACTGTGGAACGCGGCGACCGACACGATCCCGTCGGGCTGCTCGACGAACTCGTCGACCGTGTGCCGGGCGTGGGCCAGCGCGCGCTCCACGCCGACGGCCGCGGCCGCGAGCGCGCGACCGGCGTCGGTGAGGACGACGCGTCGGCCGTCGCGTTCGGTCAAAGGCACCGGGATCGAGCGCTGGAGCAGCCGCAACTGCTGGGAGATCGCCGACGGCGTCACCAGCAGCGCCTCCGCAGCGGCGGTGACGCTGCCCAGTTCACCGACTTCCCGAAGCACTCGCAACTGTCGCTCGTCCATACGGACACTGTAGGCCTGCTACAAAATCGCTTAAGAAGCTGGTACTTGGCTTCAGCATCGTGACCGGCCACCGTTGTGCCGTGCTCGCCTCCCGCCGTACCGACATGGTGTTGTTGCTGGTCGCGATCGTGTGGGGCTCGAGCTATCTCGCCGCCAAGACCGCGACCGGGTCCACGCCGGTGCTCACGGTGCTGTTCCTGCGGTACGGCATCTCCGCGCTGGCGCTGGTGTTGTTCGTACGGCGCGTCAGCCGGCGCGAGCTCAGGGTCGGCGGCGTGCTCGGACTGAGCCAGGCCGCGGTCCTCGTCCTCGAGACGTACGGCGTCACGCACACGAGCGCGGCCAACGCCGGGCTGATCATCAGCCTGACCCTTGTCCTCACGCCCTTGCTGGACCGCCGCCGGATGCCGCCGAGGTTCTTCCTCGCAGCCGGAGTGTGCATCGTCGGCGTCGGCCTGCTGATGTCCGGCGACGGACTGCACGCCCCCGGCCTCGGTGACCTGCTCATGCTCGCGGCAGCCGTCGTCCGCGCCGCCCACGTCGCCCTCGTCGGCCGGCTCGCGACCGACCTCCGGCCGCTGCAGGTGACCACCGTCCAGACCGTGGTCGGTACGGCGCTGTTCGCCGGACCGGCCGTCGGACACCTGCCCACCGACGCCGGCGCGGCCACCTGGCTGCAACTGGTCTACCTCGCGCTGTTCTGCAGCGTCTTCGCCTTCCTCGCCCAGACCTGGGCAGTCCAGCGCACCTCCGCGAGCCGGGCCAGCCTCCTCCTCGGCACCGAGCCTCTCTGGGCCGTTGCCATCGGCATCATCCTTGCCGGGGACCGCTTCACCGTCCCCGCCGCCGCCGGCGCCACCCTCATCCTCCTCGGCACCACCTGGGGCCAGTCCATCGAACGCAGGCGCCGCCTGCTCGGGACGGCCCAGGTCCACCAGGTTCTCGGTGAAGCCCGGGCCGGCTAGGAGCAAGCTAGGAGCGGGTCCACTTCTGGTTGTCGGCGTTGTTGCAGTACCAGAGATCGACGGCCGTGCCGTTGCCCGTTCCGCCGCCGGCGGCGTCGAGGCAGAGGTCGGGGCTTGCGACGCTGGTGATGGTGAGGTCGGCGTTCACGTTCCAGGCCTGGCTGGGCGCGCCTGTGCAGTTCTCGATGGTGACCGGACTGCCAGCGGCCCCGGCGGTCATGCACTTGTCGGCGTAGACGGTGAGTTGCTTGTCGGCGGTGTAGTTCCACGACTGGTTGCCACCGTTGTTGCAGTCCCACAGGTTGAGTGCCGTACCGGGGGCGGTGGAGAAGCCCGGGACGTCGACGCACCGGTTGCTGGCGACGCCGCGGATCGGCTCACCCGGAGGTGCCGGCGGCAGGTCGTTCGTCGGCTCCTGACGCAGCAGACCCCAGCCCCACCACAGCTGTGCCAGACCGCTCTGACTGTTGACCTGCAAGTCCTTCGGCCCGACCTGGGTCGTCATCGAGTACGAGTCGCCGGTGCGCAGCCCGGGCCAGTAGACGATGCCCATCTTCTGCTCGCGCGCTACCTGCGTGAGCGCCGCGAGGTACGACGTGTAGACGTTGCCCTCGTGGTTGCCGTAGTTCAGCCCGATCGTCATCGGCGAGCCGGCCTCGTCGATGATCGTCCGCCAGCCGTAGTCGCCGATCCGCGGCCGCAGGTTCGCCAGCCAGGCGGCCTTGTTCTCGTCCGACGCCCAGAAGCCGTAGAAGTGCAGGGACAGCAGGGTGCCCTCGAGCTGCGGTGCCGCGCCGACGCCGGTGACGTTGTCGTTGTAGCCGGTGCCCGAGATGACGATCCGCCCGCGCGGCACGTTCTGGTGCCGGGCGATCCAGGACGAGGTGAGCGACACCCACTCGTCGAGCGAGTAGCCGAACGGCTCGTTCATCGGCTCGAAGTACACCCGGGGGTTCTTGCCGTACGCCGTCACCACGGCGTCCCACATCGCCGCGTACTTCACCGGGTCGTCGACCCGGCCGTCCTTGGCGTTGTCGGCCTCCCAATAGCTGAGGATGACCTTGAACCCGCCGGCCACCGACGCGTCGATCGCGGCCCGGTAGGACTGCCACCAGTCGGTGCCGGCGCTCGACGGGTTGATCGGCAGCCGGACCGTGTTCGCCTTCAGCTCTTTGCGGAACTCGCCGACGATCCCGGTCGCCTTCCGGTACGTCGTCGCGTACGAGTCCGCCGTACTCAGACCGGACGGGACCACCTCGTCGTCGGCGTAGTTGTCCCTCGGGTCCGCCCAGTTCACCCCGCGGAACTCGCCGGTGCCAGTGGGCCCGGTGTGGCCGGCGGTGCCGGTCGTGCTCGGTGTGGCCGACGCCCCGGCCGGCACGGTGACGGCCGCGACGACCGCGGTCGCGGCGAGCGCCGCCGCGGCGATGCGCCCAACAGTTGATCTCACGCGCTCTCCGATCCTCACGAGCGGCGGTCCGGCGCCGCGGGTTTGCGTGTCGCGGCGATGTTCACGTAAACACGGGGCCGCGTCAATGCCCGATGTTTGCGTCAACATCAACTGTGACCGGCGTCACACATCAACAGGCGCGGGTCAGCCGACGCGGACACCGGTGATCGCGAAGCGCTCGACGTCCTGCACGTGACCGCCGGTGGAGGCGACGATCACGACCGCACCGGCGTCGGCACCGCGGAAGCTCACCCGCGTCGACCAGGGCTGCCGCTGACCGCCGCCCGGGACGCAGCACGCCGTGCCGAGCGGCCGCTCGGAGCCGGCCTGGCGGACGTCGATCTGGATCGACTCGTCGACCCCGGTGATCCGGCCGCCGGCGGTGATCGGTGAGCTCACGCGCGCGCCGTACCGCGGCCGCTCGAGGGTGAGCGTGGAGTCGGCCGTCCCGACGACCTCCCACGGCGCGTCGGGGCCCTGGCCGATGCGAACCAGGTGGATCACCGCGGCGACGCTCGCCGGCCCTTCGCCGGACTCGTACCCGACGGAGATCCGGGCGTCGTCACCCCTGATCGAGCGGGCGACCACCCGGTCGATCTCGGTGAAGCCGAGGAAGCCGGTGGTGAAGGACAACGCCGTCTGCTCCGCGTCCAGGTGCCATGGCTGGTCACCGCCGTCCCGGTACCTACGTTGCCACTCGGCCGCGTCCGCGACCGAGGCGAACGGCCACAACGGCTGGAACCGGAACGTCGGGGATGCACTCGGCGGCGTTTGCCTGGTCGGGGATGCACTCGGCGGCGTTTGCCTGGTCGGGGATGCACTCGGCGGCGCTTGCCTGGTCGGCGAGGGCGTTGGCGGCTCAGCGGAGGAGGTGGTCCCGGAAGACGTCCTGGATGCGGTCGCCGTGGCCGCGGCCCCGGGCAGGGGTACGGCGCCCTGCCCGGTCGACGCGGGATCGCCGCCGAAGTACAGCACGCCCAGGCCGGCCAGGAGAGCCGACAGCAAGGTGACCACCACGGCGGCCGCGATCGCCGCAGCCGGCCGCATCCGTTGCCGCTGCTCCTGTCCCGGGCCGCCCGTCGCCATCTGACCAGCCTCCCCCAACTACCTCCATTAGACCGCTACATGGCCCGGACCCACGTGTCGGGCAGCTCGCGCATCACCAGCGGGCCGTCCTGCCGGAGCCGCTCGAGGATGTCGAGCCGGCATCCCTCGTTCGCCTTCACCCAGTCCCGGCGGTACTCCTGCCAGTCGAGCAGCGGCCCGCTCCCCGGCCACTCCGCCATCTCCGCCAGGTCCTCTGGCCGGTCCCGGCCCAGCAGCTGGGCCCGCACGGCGATCCGCCGAGCGTCCGGCCGCGAAACCTCAGGCACAGATCGAGGCTGAGGCACACCCCGGACAGAACGACTCAGGTGGAGAACAGCAGCAGGAGCCCGCCGACGGTATAGGCCACCATGACCACCAGCAGTGGGACCTGGCCGGCCAGCGCCCGGCCCCTGGCATACAGGGCGACGGCCCGATCGTGGGCGGAGATGACCCCGAGGAGGTGACCGACGACCACAGCACTCACCTGGACGGTCGCGATCGCACCGGGATGGTTGGTCAGTCCGGCGTTGACTCCGAGCAAGCCGGTACCGAACACGTTCCAGCCGTTGCTGAGCGGATCGCTGAGCAGGATCAGCGTGCGTTGGCCTTCGAGCACGAGCAGGCTGAAGTAGTGCGCGACGACGTACCCGAGGACGATCGGCACGACCGAGTGGGCGAACATCCCCGGCAGTGCGGCCCGCGAGGACATCCGCCCGGCCAGTACGGTCGCCGCCGAGTACGTCACCAGCACGAACGCGATGAACCCGGCCAGGGCGACCGTTCCCAGCAGTGTCTGCGAGTACCCCGGGTTCTGCGCCCAGGCGATCCACAGTGTGCTCCGGGAGAAGCCGTCGTACGCCGTGGATCCGAGGAGCGCGGCGACCAGGCCGACCAGGCCTGGGCGAGGCGTGAGGCTGTCCAGGTTCTCCAGCGGACGTCGTACGACGATCACTGCGTCGGCTCGACGGCCCCACGGTGAGAGCTTGGCCATCAGCGTCGCGTACGCCTCGAACGGGTCCGCAGCGGCGAACCACCGGTCTCCGAACAGCACCGCACCGAACAGGACGGCCACCACGTACACGGCCAGCCACGTCTGCAGCACGGGCAGGGTCGCTCGGTCCGGCGCGACCAGCTCCAACCATGCGAACGCGAAGATCCCGGCGGACGCCGGCCACAGCCCGACGCGCGGTGACAGCTCCAACAACCCGTCCCGTGGGTTGTGACGCAACAGGCGGCACACCAGCAGGTGCAGGGTCCGCAGCGGGTTCAGAGTCCGCCACACCGGCCCAAGGAACAGGGACACCGGCACCAGCCCGACCCACACCAGGATGTAGACGACTCCGAAGATCGGATTCGTCAGCCGATCCGCTCCGGCCAGCAACGCCATCCCCGCGTAGAGGAACGCCGCCAGGCCGAACAACCGCACCGTCCACCGCAACCAGAAGGAGTCCAGGACTGCGGCGAGCCCAGAGGGCAGCGCCGTACCGGAGGCGGCGCCCCGGTAGCGAGGCGTCCGCCAGGCGACGGCCAGGATCACGAACGACAACGTGATCGCGACCGCCGCCCCGGTGACGGCGAACTCCAGCGGTATCGGCAGGTCCTGACGGCCGCCGATCCCGTGCAGTGGCACGACCACAGCCCTCACGACACTTGCAGCTTGAACAGGAGCTTGCCGGTCTCGTGCGTCTCGACCTCGAACGTCCCCTTGGTGGAGGTTTCGAACTCGACCGACGCCGGCATTCCCGGCTTCAGGTCCAGGGCCTTGTCGTAGCCGTGCACGTGTAGTTGGTCGGCCACGTCGCTGACCGCGGTGATCCGGACCGTCTGGCCGGGCCTCGCCTTCACCACCGGCTTCGCGGTGGACACCTTCCCGTCGGCGATCGAGACGTCGACGGTGACGTCCGCCGTACTCGTCGGAGTTTTGGTCGGTACGGCGGGCGGTGTGGCGGACGGTGGAGTCGTCGGGGTCGGCGTGGGCGTGGTGGTCGGCATGGTGGTCGGCATGGTGGTCGGCATGGTGGTCGGCATGGTGGTCGGCATGGTGGTCGGCGTCGTGTCGGCGGCCGGAGTCTCGGCCGCACCGCAACCGGTCAGGGCAACGACAGCAAGGCAGGCGGCAGCGCCGCGAGGTGAGAGCCGCATGGCGGCGTCCTTTCAGGAAGGCACGCGCACAGGGGCGACCCCTGCACGAACGCGGAGATTGGTGAGATCAGCTGTGAGGGCAGCCGACCGTCACGTCCGCAGAATGCAGAGCCTTGCCAGATCCGGTGGTTCCGGGACCACGCGGCGAGGTGCGGGCGCAAGCGTCATGATCGCCTCGCGTGGCGCTTCACCGAAACGTTCGCGGCGCAGGAACAAGCCGACGCAGAGCAGCAACAGCAACCCGGCCGACGCGAAGGTGACGCCCGGCAGCAGCGTGTACCGATGATCGGATGCGTCGACGGCGAACGCGCCGGGCGCCAGCATCGCGACCTGTTCGAGCCGTTCGACCACGCCGTGCGGATCCACCTGCAGAACGCTGGTGGTCTGGGCCGGGATCGCGACGGGCGGCTCCGACGAGACGTTCGCCCCGGACAGCGCGAGCACACCGAACAGCGCTCCCAGCAACACCAGGGAGCGCGCCAGACGATGCGCCGCGTTCATCACCGCACAGGTTAGCGGGTAAGGCATCCTGGGGATGGGCGAGGGGAGGTCGACGGTGGTCAAGGAGAATGCGGTCCGGGTGGCCCTGCTGCTGGCGGCCGGACGGGGACTCCGGATGCGGTCGACCCGGCCGAAGGTGCTGCGCCGTGTCGGCGGCACCACTCTGCTGGAGCGCTCGGTCCGGGTGCTGCGGCAAGCCGGCGTCGAGCGAATCATCGTCGTCCTGGGCTACCGTGCCGACGACGTCGTCGCCACGATCAAGGACCGCAAGCTGCCGGTGGAGGTGGTGGTCAATCCTGACTGGGAGAGCGGTACGGCGTCCTCGGTGCTCGCCGGGCTGAGCCAGATCGGCGAGCGCCGCTGCCTGGTGGTGATGGGTGACCACGTCTTCGAGGCGGACGACGTACGGCGGCTGATCCAGACGCCGGCCGGGAACGTCGCGGCCGTGGGGCGTTCGGAGCAGCCCGTCGCGGAGAGCAGCACACGGCCGAACCGGATCCGCCTGCGCGACGACGGATCGGTGGCCGGTCTCGGACCCGACCTCGACGAGTACGACGGGGTGGACGCGGGCCTGTCGGTCGTCGACGTGCAGGACGTCCTGTTGGTGACCTATCGGGAGCGGGAGTCGTGGCTGGAGGTCCGGCAGCAACTGCTCGCGCACGGGTGCGAGATGCAGTCGCGGGAGGTGCGGGGTCTTTGGGCCGACGTGGACACGCCGGAGACCGTGCGCGCGCTCGAACGGTCCATGTGGCGCCGGTACGGCCCGAAGCCGACGGACGGCGTGATCGCGCGAGTGCTCAACCGGCGCATCTCCGGACCGCTCACCCGCCTGTTGCTGCGCACTCGCCTCTCCCCCGATGTGGCGACCGCACTGGCGTTCGCAGTCACGCTCATCGCAGCGGCCCTGGTCGCGACCGGCGACACCTGGCTGATGGTTGCGGGCGGTCTGGGCGTCGTTCTCGGGTCCGCGCTCGACGGCGTCGACGGTGAGCTCGCCCGCGTCAGTGCGCGAGCGTCCCGCCGCGGTGCCACGCTCGACACGCTCCTCGATCGGTACGCCGACCTGGCCGTCGTACTGGCGCTGGTTCTGGCGACCGGGGCGACGCGCACCGCGTGGGCCTGGGGCTTCGCCGCGGCCGTCGGGTGCCTGCTCATCTCCTACGTCCACGCGGTCGGGCGGGACACCGACGTACGGCTGCTGTTCCGGCGCGAGTTCCGGCTGCTGATCTTTGCGCTGGCGGCGATCTCCGGCTTCCCGCTGTGGGGCCTGATCGCCGTCGCGATCGCCGCGAACGTCGACGCCGTCCGGGGTGTCGCCCTGCTCCTGCGGGCCCTGCGCTAGCCGCCGAGTCCGTTCTGGGCGAGGGCCGAGCGAGGCTCCCGGCCCGGCGGCTGGCTGGGACGCGGGAGCAGCGGGGTGCGTTTGCCGAGCGGGCGCCTCAGCGGGCTCTCGGGAGTCACGCTGACCTGCTCGCCCGCATGCATGAAGGAGACGCTGCAATCGGTACCGTCGTGCACCGTGTAGTTGACCTCGAGCTCGGTGATGTCCACCTTCAGCCGCGCGCCCCGCCAGCGGATCGAGAACACCAGCCGGGACATGCCCTGCGGCAGCGCCGGGTCGAAGCACAGGCCGCCGTCGCGCTCCCGCAGACCGCCGAAACCGGCGACGAGCGCGGTCCAGGCTCCGGCGAGTGAAGCCATGTGCAGGCCGTCGCCGGTGTTGTGGTGCAGGTTCCGCATGTCGATCAGCGCCGCCTCGTAGGCGTAGTCGTAGGCGAGGTCGAGGTGCCCGACCTCGGCCGCCATCACCGCCTGGACGCAGGCCGACAGGGAGGAGTCGCGGACCGTCAGCCGCTCGTAGTAGTCGAAGTTGCGGGCCTTCTCCTCGGCCGTGAACGCGTCCCCGCACCAGTACGTCGCCAGCATCAGGTCGGCCTGCTTGATCACCTGCTTGCGGTACAGCTGGAAGTACGGCGCGTGCAGCATCAACGGGTACTTGCCCTTGTACGCCTCGAAGTCCCACTCGGCGTACCCGGTGAACCCCTCCGACTGCGGGTGGACGCCGAGCTCCTCGTCGTACGGGATGTGGACGGCGGCGGCCGCGTCCCGCCAGCCGGCCTCCTCCTCGCGGTCGACACCGAGCTCGCGCGCCTTCGCCGGGTGCGCGACCGCGACCGCGGCCGCGGCGCGCAGGTTCCGGGCAGCCATCAGGTTCGTGAAGACGTTGTCGTCGGCAACCGCGCTGTACTCGTCCGGGCCGGTCACGCCGGGCAGGTGCCAGCGCCCGTGCCGGTCGTGGTGGCCGAGCGACATCCACAGCCGGGCGGTCTCCACCAGCAGTTCCAGTCCGATTTCCTCGAGGAACTCGTCGTCCCCGGTCGAGATGTGGTACCGCATCACCGCCTCGGCGATGTCGGCGTTGATGTGAAATGCCGCCGTACCGGCCGGCCAGTAGCCGGAGCACTCCTGACCGCGGATCGTCCGCCACGGGAACGCGGCACCGCGCAGTCCGAGCACGCCGGCCCGCTCCTTGGCCTGCTCGAGGATCGAGTGCCGCCAGCGCAGGGCGTCCGCGGCAGCGCCGGGCATGGTGTAGTTCAGCACGGGCAGGACGAAGCCCTCGGTGTCCCAGAAGGTGTGACCGTCGTACCCGGCACCGGTCAGGCCCTTCGACGGGATCGCCCGGCGCTCGGCCCGGGCACCGGCCTGCAGCACGTGGAAGAGCGCGAACCGGACCGCCTGCTGCAGCTCGGGGTGGCCGTGCACCTCCACGTCGGCGCCGTCCCAGAAGTCGTCCAGGAACTCGGTCTGCTGCTTCGTCAGCCCGTCCCAGCCGGAGAAGCGTGCGCTGGCCAGCGCGGCCGCGACCTGGTCCCGGATGGCCGTCTCGGTCCGCAGGCTCGACCAGCCGTAGGCGAGGTACTTCACCACCCGCAGGGTCTCGCCCGGCTGCAACTGGCAGATCACCGTCGAGCGGGCCCAGTTCTCCCGGACGTCGCGGTCCAGGGCGTAGCGGGCCGACGTGTCGACCTCGTGCACCATCGCCGCCGCCATCAACTGCCGGCTGCGGGTGGTCCGGTGGATCAGGACGATGCCGTTCTCGCCGCCGTCGTGACTGACCGGCTTGAGCGGGTTGTCCAGCACCGCGGCGACCCGGGGGTCGTCGGACAGCTTCGGCTGGGTCTCGTTCGCGACCAGCTCGGACTGGATCACGAACCGGGCCGGCTGGTCGATCGGCTCGACGATGTACTCGATCGCGGCGACCGCGCGCTGGGTCAGCGACACCATCCGGCGGCTGCGGACCCGGATCCGCTTGCCGCCCGGCGAGGTCCAGTCCACGTCGCGCTCGAGCAGGCCGGTGCGGAAGTCGAGCGTCCGCTCGTGGTGGCTCAGGTACCCGTACCGGATGTCGAACGGCGAGTCGTCCACCAGCAGCCGGATCAGCTTGCCGTTGGTCACGTCGACCAGCGTCTGGCCGGACTCCGGGTAGCCGTAGCCGGCCTCGGCGTACGGCAGCGGGCGCTGCTCGTAGAACGAGTTCAGGTAGGTGCCCGGGATCGCGTAGGGCTCGCCCTCGTCGAGGTTGCCGCGCAGCCCGATGTGCCCGTTCGACAGCGCGAACAGCGACTCCGACTGGGCCAGCTTGTCGAGTTGCAGCCGGGTCTCCCGCAACCGCCACGGCTCGATCGGATGGTGCCCGCGGTCGATCATCGGTCCTCCCCCAGCAGTTCGGCCAGATCCTTGACGACGACGTCCGCGCCGTGGGCCTTCAGGTCCTCGGCCTGGCCGACGCGGTCGACGCCGACCACAAGGCCGAAGGCCCCGGCGCGTCCCGCGGCCACTCCGGCCAGCGCGTCCTCGAAGACGACCGCCTCGGCCGGGTCGACCCCGAACAGCCGCGCCGCCCGCAGGAACGTGTCCGGCGCCGGCTTGCCGAGCAGCCCCTCGGCCCGGATCGTCACCCCGTCGACCACCTCCTCGACGTACGCCGCCAGTCCGGTGACGCCGAGGACCTCGCGGGTGTTGGCGCTCGACGACACCACGGCCCGCCGGAGACCGGCCTTCTCGGCGGCCTGCAGGTACCGCCGGGAGCCCTCGAACACCTCGACACCCTGCGTCCGGATCCGCCGCTGAACGGCCTCGTTCTTCCGGTTGCCGAGACCGTTGACCGTCAGCGTGGCCGGTGGGTCGTCCGGGCTCCCGTCCGGCAGGTGGATCCCGCGGGACGCCAGGAAGTCCCGGACGCCGTCGATCCGCGGCTTGCCGTCGACGTGCTCGTCGTACTCCGCCCGCGCGTCGAACGGCCGGTACGGGATGCCGTGCTGGTCGGAGTACGTCCGGAGGAACTCGTCGAGCATCTCCTTCCACGCGGCGGCGTGCACCGCCGCGGTGTTCGTCAGCACACCGTCCAGATCGAACAGGCAGGCCGTGATCCCCGTCGGGAGTCCCAACATGGGTCCAGACTAGTGCTCCGCGCGGAGCACTCAGGCGGTCATCGTCCCCGGGAGGCCGAAGGCGGGGAAACGGGAGTAGCCGAAGGTGGTGATCTCGGCGATCCGGCCCTCGCTGATCCGCAGGACGTCGAGCTTGAACGCCCGGAACACCGAGTCGCCCGGGCGGCGCAGGTAGCTGGCCGCGGCCGGCAGCCGGTTCGCCGACGTCGGCACCAGCCGCCAGTCCCCGTCCCGGTCCGGACCGAAGGCCCGCTCCAGCAGCGGCCGCAACCCGTCGAGACCGGCGAAGGCGAGCTGGTCCGGCGGCATCGAGATCCGGATGTCCTCGGCCGCGATCGCGATCGCCCCGGCCGCGTCGCACCGCTCGTGCGCGTCGATGAACCTGTCCAGCAACTCCCGCTCCGGCGCGGTCGGCCGCGGCGCACTCCAGTCGTTCCGCCGGGCCGGCAGGCGTTGCTGCATCGTCGCCCGGGCGCGCTGCAGCGCACTGTTGGCCGCCGGCACACTGGTTCCCAGCAGCTCGGCCGTGTCGTGCGCGGACCAGCCGAGTACGTCGCGGGCGATCAGGGCCGCCCGCTGCCGCGGTGGCAGAGCCTGCATGGCCACCAGGAAGGCCAGCTCGATCGTCTCCCGGTCCACGGCCACCGCGTCGGGCTGGTCGTCAGGCGGGGCGATCTCGTCGAGCAACTGGTCCGGGTACGGCTGCAGCCACACCATCTCGCCCGGTGACGCGGCCTGCCGGCGCGCGTGCCGGCGGGCCACGTCCAGGCAGACGTTGGTGGCGATCCGGTACAGCCAGGCGCGGAAGTACGTCCGGCCGTCGTACCCGTCCCGTCCGCGCCAGGCGCGCAGCAGGGTTTCCTGGACGGCGTCCTCCGCGTCGTCGAAAGACGCGAGCATCCGGTAGCAGTGCACGTGCAGCTCACGCCGGTGCCGGCCGGCGAGGTCGGCGAACGCGGCCTCGTCACCCGCGAACGCCGCCTCCTCGAGCGTCCTCACAGCCGGTCGCGATTCGTCGTGCGGACCTCCTGGACCGTCCAGCCGTTGCCGTCGGGGTCCTGGAAGTTCAGGAACGTGCCGTAGTCGGGCCGGTCCGGGTGCACACCCGGCTGCCGGCCCTCGGCGGCGAAGTGGAACGGTTCGCTCACGTCGACGCCGCGCTCGACCAGCTCGGCGCGGGCCGCCTCGATGTCGTTCACCACCAGGTGCGTGCCCTGGTAGGCGCCGGGCGCCGCCGTGGTCAGGCCGGTGCCGATCGTGATCGAGCAGGCCGATCCCGACGGGGTCAGCTGTACCACCCGGAACGACTCGCCCGCGCTGTGGTCGACGTCCTCACGGAAGCCGAGCTGCTCGGTGTAGAACTTCTTCGCCCGGTCCACGTCCGACACCGGGACGATGACGAGTTCGAGTTTCCAGTCCATCTGCGGCCTCCCGCGGTTCGGGTCGGTCACAGTCTGACCGACGCTCTCGTCAGGTGAAACGACAGCGCCGCGCGGAACTCATCGGTATATCGATGACTCTCCAGGACGCCGCTTCGAAGGTGCCGCCGGGGTCGCCGCTGCCGACGTGCCGCCGAACCCCTCGTCATCCCACCTCGAACCTGGCCATCAGCAACAAACCTGACCGAGGTACGGCGGCGGCCGGTCCGATGTCCGATGCTGGACACCATGACCTCATCGCCCAACCTCGTTCTCATCCTGTCCGACGACCACGCCGCGCACGCGATCTCGGCGTACGGGAGCAAGGTCAACCGGACCCCGCACCTGGACCGGCTGGCCGCCGAGGGGGTCCGGATGGACGCGGCGTACTGCACGAACTCGATCTGCTCGCCGTCGCGGGCGTCGATCCTGACCGGGACCTACAGCCACGTCAACGGGGTGGCGTCGATCTTCACCGAGATCGACTACCGGGTGCCGACGTTCACCGAGGTGCTGCACGAGGCCGGCTACCAGACCGCGCTGTTCGGCAAGTGGCACCTCGGCGAGCGGCCCGAGGCGGCGCCGCGGCACTTCGACGCGTGGAAGGTCTTCCCCGGTCAGGGCGCGTACGTCGACCCGGTGATGATCGGGCCGGACGCGACGGAGACCGTGCCCGGGTACGCCACCGACATCGTCACCGACCAGAGCATCGACTGGCTCCGCGACCGCGACCCGGACCGGCCGTTCCTGCTGCTCGTGCACCACAAGGCGCCGCACCGGCCGTGGGTGCCGGACGAAAAGCACAAGGAGCTGTACCCGCTCGGGTCGATCCCGGAGCCGAGCACGCTGTTCGACGACCACGGCACCCGGAGTCAGGCCGTTCGCGGTGTGCGGATGTCCGTCGCCGACGATCTGAGCTCGGACGAGCTCGGCGAGGACCTGCCCGCCGGGCTGCGCGGGCCGGAGAACCGGGTCGGGCGAATGCGCTGGAAGTACCAGCGCTACCTGCGCGACTACCTGCAGTGCGTGCAATCGGTCGACGACAACGTCGGCCGGTTGCTCGACGTCCTCGACGCGGAGGGCCTGACCGGCTCGACCATGGTCGTCTACACCTCCGACCAGGGGTTCTTCCTCGGCGACCACGGGTGGTTTGACAAGCGGCTGATGTTCGACGAGTCGTTGCAGATGCCGCTGCTGATCCGCTGGCCGTCCTCGATCCCGGTCGGCGGCACCTGCGACGCGATGGTCACGAACGTCGACTTCGCGGCCACGTTCCTCGACCTGGCCGGGATGGACGCGGCCACGGTGCTGCCGACCTCCCAGGGCCGCAGCTTCCTGCCGCTGCTGCGCGGCGAGGAGGTCGACGACTGGCCCGACGCCGTGTACTACCGCTACTGGGAGCACGACGACCCGATCCACCACGCGCCGGCGCACTACGGCGTACGGACTGCAGAGTTCAAACTCATCCACTACTACGGTGCCGGGCTCGGCGTACCCGGGTCGTCGGAGCGCCTGTTCGCGGCGGAGTGGGAGCTGTACGACCTGCGCACCGATCCGGAGGAACTCGTCAACGTCGCCGACGACCCGGCGTACGCCGGCATCCGTGCGCGCCTGACCACCAGGCTCGCCGAGTTGCAGCACCAGTACGCCGACGAGCCCTACGCCGGCCCGGACACGCCCCGACCCGAATGGTCGTGGGCCGACGAGAAGTCCTTGCAGGACGTCGCGCGGTACACCGAGACCCTCCGCTCGGACGCCTGATCGCCGGGTCCGGGTCCCGGCGGGGACGGGACCCTCGGCCCTGCCGGGGGCTGTTCGCGGAGTGGTTCAGCCGGTGCGAGAAGCCTGGCGGTCTGCGGACCGGACACGTCGCAGCGTCGGCGGCCGTTCGCGTCCGAATGTCAGGTGGTGCTCCGCCTCAGTGCCGGCGGGTCCGCCGCCTGAGCTCACCGGCCGCACTGGCCATCCACCAACGCCACGCCGCGACTACGAGAACCATCCCGGCGATCCAGTACAACGCGTCCACAGTTCCTCCCCAGCACTCGAGTCGCCTACTGGTACCCACCTCCTAACCTGACATGGTGGTGCCATGGCCATCGAAGTCCGTCCGGCGTCCGTGTTCGAGGATCTTCGCGCCGTGTTGGGCCCCAAGTCGCCCGGCGCGAATGTCTGCTGGTGTTTGAGCTACCGGATCCCGTCCAAGCTCAACAACGAGCTGCGCGGCCCGGCCCGCGGTGAGTACGTCGCCGAGCTGTGCCGTGCGGACCTGGCTCCCGGCGTGCTCGCGTACGACGGTGACGAGCCGGTCGGCTGGGCGGCGATCGCACCCCGCGCGGACACGTCGTTCGCGCGCAACCGCAAGATCCCGCACGTCGACGACCTGCCGGTCTGGTCGCTGTGGTGCGTCCGCATCCGGCCCGGTCACCGCAAGCAGGGGATCTCGCACGCGCTGATCGCCGGCGCGGTCGCGTTCGCCCGCGAGCACGGTGCGGCCGCGGTCGAGGCGTACCCGCTGGACAACGGCGACGCCAAGGTCGACCTGACGATGGCGTACGCCGGTCTCCGGAAGAACTTCGAACGCGCCGGCTTCACCAAGTCAGCCGACACCACCTCGGTCCTGGCCGGCCACCCGCGCATACTGATGCGCCTCGACCTACGCTGACCGCCGCGGCAGGAATCCGTGGCAAGGTGGCGGGGTGGAAATCGCAGACGTGGGTGGCATCGCGCTGGCACTCGACGGGGTGAAGGAGTCGAGGGCGGGCGGCCTGCTGCGGTGGACGCTAAACGGACGGCTCGTCGCGCGGCAGCACGACGAGCCGTCGATCGTCGTCCGGGTCGGGTCGTACGCACCCCGGGTCGGGCTGACCACCCGCATGCCGCTCAGTTGGACGGCGCGGTGGGCAGGTGCAGATCGACAGGACGTATACACCCACTGCCGGCTGGTGCAGGCTGGGCACCCCGTGGACGCGCGCTCGATCGCCGCAGACATCCTGTCGAGCCGCACCCTGTCCTCGATCTGCAGCCGCCGGCACACACCAAACGCCAAACGTTGCTCGACGAGGTTCTCAGCTACTTGAAGCGGAGCTCCAGGATGCCGCCGGAGACGTCCGGTCGCAGTTGGACCTCCACCCGGAAGACCTGAGCCCTCACCCGGTCGAACCGAACGGTGTTGAACCTGTCGAGGTCGGTCGGGTAAGCATCCGCGCCGGTGACCGGACGCCAGGTCGAGCCGTCGAGCCACAGCACGCGCCAGGATGCCGGGACCCGGCACTGGCCGAAACCGGTGTCGTCGAACCAGTACGCCGACGCCTCGCTGACGGCTCGTGGTTCCCGCAGGTCGAGCTGGACCCACTCGATGCTGCCGCGCCGGTCCCACCAGGTGAAGCGCGGGATCGAGGTGTCCGCCGAACTGGCCGGCACCCGATCATCTGACAGCGCTTCATAGGAGTCACCGTCCCAGACGTGAGATGCGGACGCGATCGGCCGCAGGCCCCAGCGGTGGCCGCCGGATCGGGGCAGGGTGGTCGGGAACGACGTGATCCGCAGCCGAGCCGCGCCCATGGGAATCAGGTCGACGGTCTCGACGGCTGCCTGTGACGCGGCGGGACTCGCCTGCAGCAGGCCTACCACGTCCTCGGCGTCGGCCTCCCATTCCGCAAGCTGCTTGGCTCGCGCCCGCAACTGGATCGGCGCACCCTCGCTGGTGAACGGGTTCGATCCGGCCGGGACCGAGCGCGTGACGACATCGAACCGGTCCGCGCGGGGATCGACGAGCGCGTAGTTCCAGGACGATTCCGGGTAGACGGCCAGTTCCGGCCAGGCCTCGGTGCCGCCGAAACGCTCGTAGCGTTCGGCGATCTGCAGGGAGTAGGTGAGCGGGCCGCGATCGACAGACACCGAGTCGTGGTTGTCCTTCCAGCGCCGAACAGACACCCGCATCGGCAAGTGCAGGCTGAGATGCTCACCCGAGCTCCACGCTCGGTCGACCTTCACCCAGCCGCCAGGCTCGCAGCGGATCGGCAGCGGCTTCCCGCCGACGCGGACGGTCGCGTCGTCGGCCCAACCGGGGATCCGCAGGTACAGCGGGAACCGGGTCGGCCGTGGCGCGGTGACCGTCAGCTTCACCTGATCGCCGAACGGGTACTCGGTGTCCTGCCGGATCTCCACCTCCGCGCCTTCACCGCTGCCGACCCGCGCCCGGACGTCGCTGGCGCCGTACAGCGATGCGGCCAGACCGCCGTCGGAGGTGGCGAGCCACATCTCCTGCGCGTAGTACGGCCACCCCATGCCGTAGTTGTGCGGACAGCACCGGTACTGCCGGATCCCTGGCTTGTACGCCAGCATCGGGAACCCGTTCTGGAACTGCCCGTGCTTGTGGCCGTCGTCGAGCTGGACGACGTTCGCCGGGGTGATGTAGTGACACGCCTTCTGCTCCGGGTCGAAGGCCGCCGGCAGCAGGTTGAAGGCCAGTTCCTCGCACCGGTCGGCCCAGGCGATGTCGGCGGTGAACCTGGTCAGCATCTCGAAGCTGTGCATGAACTCGACGATTCCGCACGTCTCGAATCCCTGCCGCGGATCGCCGAACCCCGGCCGGCTGTTCTCGTCCCCGGCGAACCCGCCGCCGGCGAACCGGCCGTACGTGTCCATGATCGTGCGGTAGTTCCGGTACGTCGCCTCACGATGCAACGGCTCGCCGGAGAGCAGGCCGAACTGGAGCGGCTCGCGGAAACCCTGCGCAAGGTTGACGTTGTGCCAGTTGGGGATCCCGCTGGTGTAGTCGGCGGATCCGGCATGCATCGTGCGGACCAGGTCGAGAAGCCAGGTCTCACCGGTGCGGTTGTACAACCAGTACGCGCTGTCGATGTTGTCGCCCCAGCGGAACGCACCCCAGGAGCGGTTGAACACCTCGGCCGGCTGACGATCCTGGAAGGCGAAGTACCTGGTCAGGAACGGCAGGACGGCCTCGTCACCGGTGTACTCGTGCCACGACCGCAGTGCACCCAGCAACGGCATACCCGGCCAGAAGTCGGGGCCGCCCTCGAGCGATGTCCGCAGACCTTCGGGGCCGAACCAGCCGTCTCGCGCCTGAGTCGCCATGATCCCGGTGATCCAGCGCTCCGCGTTGCCGAGGATGCGCTCGTCCCCGGTCACATAGCCGAGATCGCCGAGGCCACGCAACCAGTACGGGAGCTCTTCCCAGGCCCACTTGGCCGGGTCCACCCAGCCGTTCTCCTCGTACACCAGGTACTCCGAGACGTCGTCGTACCGACCGCACAAACCGTTCACTTGCAAGACGAGTTGCTGTGCCAGCCAACCGCGCGGACGCACCGCACCCGGCGGCAGTTTCTGGAAGGGCACGGCGGCCAGCGGCGCCCGGTTCGGGACGTAGTGACCACTACGCCCGGCGACCGGTCCGCCCGCGGTCGCGGCAGCCGCGGTCGAGGGTGCCAGGCCGTCTGCGAACCATGCGGCGCCGGCGCCCGCGGCGAACCCGCCGAGAACCTTCCGGCGGTTGAGATAGGGGTCGGTCATGGTCAGAACCTCCGGAATCTGTCAGGAGATCAGTCGAGCTCTGTGGAGCAGGCGCTGCGCGACGACGACCACGGCTAGGAACGCGCCGCTGACGACTTGCTGGAACGCCGACGTCAGCACGCCGACCTGGTTGATCAGCCCCTGGATGACGCCGAGGAGCAGCACACCTGCCATCGTGCCGGTCACGCCGCCGGCCCCACCCGTCAGCAGCGTGCCGCCGATGACGACCGCCGCGATCACGTCGAGCTCCAGACCGGCGCCGAGGATCGTCACACCCGACGACAGCCGGGCGGCGTTCAGCGCACCGGCCAGGCCGGCCAGCAGACCGGACATCAGGTACACGAGCACCTTCACCCGTGCCGCCGGCGCACCCATCAACGTGGCTGCCTCCTCGTTGCCCCCGATGGCGTACAC
>NZ_SMKR01000099.1 GCF_004348725.1 Kribbella turkmenica | reverse complement strand
GCGTCAGAATCGTCGGCACCGCTGTCGGGAACACGCCGATCCGCAGAGTCCCGATCAGAGTTGTCGAGGATGCGGCCAATCCGGCCTCGGCCTCCTGCAGGATCGCGAGGATCTCCTCGGTGCGCTCGACCAGAGCACGTGCCGCCGCCGTCAGCACCACCCGCCGTCCGGTCCGTTCCAGCAGCGGTACGCCGGTCTCGCGCTCCAGAGCGGTGAGTTGTTGCGACACCGCCGACGGGGTGTAGGCGAGAACCTCCGCGACGGCCGCGATCGTGCCGCGGTGGGCGAGTTCACGGAGGAGACGGAGTCTGCGGACATCGAGCATAAGTTCAGCTTACGCTCGGCGACAGGAAAGCGAACTGGACCTGACGAAGCGACCTGGGTGATCGTCGGAGACATGTCATTCACGGGTCTTTTCGTTCCCCTGGTCACGCCGTTCACCGCCGACGGCGAACTCGCCGCCGAAGCGCTGGAGGCGTTGGCGCACGCCGTACTCGACGACGGCGCGGCCGGGATCGTTGCCTTGGGCACCACTGCCGAACCGGCCACGCTGACGGCCGCGGAGCGTCGGAGGATTGCCGAGATCTGCGCCGGCGCGTGCGAGCAGCACGGCGCGCAACTGATCGTCGGCACCGGGTCGAACTCGACCGCCGGCTCGATCGAGGCGCTCACCGAACTCGATCCGCGGGCCGCCGCCGCGCTCACCGTCGTGCCGTACTACACCCGCCCGTCCGAGGACGGCGTCGTCGAGCACTTCCGCCGGCTCGCGGCGGCCAGCCCGGTCCCGTTGATCGTCTACAACGTCCCTTGCCGGACCGGCCGGTCCCTGGGAGCGGACACTCTCGGGCGGCTTGCGCGCATCCCCAACGTTGCCGGATTCAAGCATCCCGTCGGCGGCATCGACGAGGCCACGATGGACTTCCTGAGCACGCGGCCGGCCGATTGCGCCGTACTCGCTGGTGACGATCTCTACACCGCGCCCCTGCTGGCGCTCGGAGCGACCGGCGCGATCCTCGCCAGCGCCACCGTGGCCACCCGCGCCTACGCTGACCTCGTCGCCAGTTGGTGCGGCAGCCCGGACGACGACGCGCGTCGCCTCCACCACGCGCTGCTGCCGCTGTCCCGAGCCCTCTTCGCCGAGCCCAACCCCGCGGTCATCAAGGCCGTCCTGGCCGCCCACGGCCGCATCCCCAGCCCGCATGTCCGCCTCCCGCTGCTCCCCGCCGGCAGCGCCGCGACGGCGGCCGCCCTCGACGCGGCCGGATCGATCAGGATTCGAGAAGCCCCGGCGGATGCCGGCTCCCTAGTCTGAGAGCACCAGGACGGACCACACAGACAGGACAAGCTCATGGCACCCGCGGCGAAGAAGACCAGCACCTTTGAGGACAAGTCGTACGACGGTTTCACCGAGGAGGAACGCGGCGCGATGAAGGAGCGCGCCCGCGAGCTCAAGTCCTCCCGGGCCGGCAACGTCGACGACGAGACCGCCGTCCTCGAGAAGATCGCCGAGCTGCCGGAGGACGAGGCCGCGATGGCCCAGCGGATCCACGAGCTGATCAAGGAGAACGCCCCCGAGCTGAAGCCGAAGCTCTGGTACGGAATGCCCGCGTACTACCTGAACGGCAAGAACGTCTGCTTCTTCCAGGTCGCCGGCAAGTTCAAGTCCCGCTACTCGACCTTCGGCTTCAACGACCCCGCCAACCTCGACGACGGCGACTTCTGGCCCGTCGCCTACGCCCTCACCAAGCTGACCCCCGCCGTCGAGAAACAACTCACCACCCTCATCAGGAAGGCCGTCAGCTGACGCCCGGTGAAACTGTCGCAGCCCGCCTCTACGCTCGGGCCAACGCTGAACGGAGGAGACGCGATGGCAACCTTCACTCGTTCCGACGACCTGCGGAGGGCGGAGTTCCGGGATACCAACCTGAGTAACGCGCGGTTCGTCGGAGCTGATCTGACCGACGTGGTGATGCGGGGGGTCGAGGTACGGCGGACAGAGATCGACGCGCCGTGGTTGCCTGACGGCGAGAACTTCCTGCGGGTGAACGGGGTCGACGTGATCCCGTTCGTGGAGGCCGAGCTCAACCGACGCTTCCCCGGCCGTGAGGATCGGCGCGCGACGGATCCGGCCGGTCTCCGCGCGGCATGGGCGGCCCTCGAGGGCACCTGGGCGGCCACGCTCGAGCGCGTCGCGGCGATGCCCGCCGGCACGGTCGACGTGTCGGTGGCCGGCGAGTGGTCGTTCGCGCAGACCCTGCGGCACCTGGTCATGGCCACCGACACCTGGCTGGGCCGCGCGATCCGCGAGCTCGAGCAGCCGTACCACCCGCTCGGGCTGGCGAACTCCGACGCCGAGGAGGACGGCCTGGACATGTCGATCTTCACCACGGACATCCCGTCGTACGACGAGGTGCTCGAGACCCGCGCGGGTCGCACCGCGATGGTGCGCGACTTCCTCGCCACGGTCACCCCGGAGGACCTGGCCGCGGCCCGCACGAACCCGTGGTCGCCGCAGCACCCGGAGACCATCCTCTCCTGCCTGCGCGTGATCCTCGAAGAAGAATGGGAACACCACCGGTACGCCGTCCGCGACCTCGACCTCATCGAGGCCCGGCGCGACGCCTGATCCACGCCAGCCGAAGCTCCCGATGGCCCGTGGCACAATCACCCAAGTGCAGATCCGGATGCTCGGAGCCCTCGAGGTACGCACCGACGACGGCGACCTCGCCGGCGTACCGGGCGCCCGGTTGCGTGCGTTGCTGATCGCCCTCGCACTCGAACCGAACCAGGTGGTCCCGAAGGCGACACTCGTCGACTGGATCTGGGGTGAGAACCCGCCCGCCGAGGCGGCGAACGCCCTGCAACGACTGGTCTCCCGGCTGCGCAAGGTGCTGCCGGAGGGCTCGGTCGAGGGCCAGACCGACGGCTACCGGCTGAAGGTCAAGCCCGATGCCGTCGACGCCGTCCGGTTCGAGCACCTCGTCGGACCGGTCCGCGCCGGCGAGGAATCCCAGCGGCTCCGCCGCCTGCGCGAGGCCCTGGCCTTGTGGCGCGGTCCGGCCATGCAGGACGTCGGCCTGCAGGACAGTACGGCGTTCGACGCGGCGGCGACCCGGCTCGAGCGACTCCGCCTGACCGCGATGGAGGATCGGTTCGACGCCGAGATCAGCCTCGGCCACGGTGCAGAACTGGTCTCCGAACTGACCGACCTGGTCGCCGCGCACCCGGTCCGCGAACGGCTCGTCGGCGCCCTGATCCGCGCGCTGGTCGCGTCCGGCCGCGACTCCGAAGCCCTGCTCGTGTACGAACGGACGCGGAACACGCTGGCCGACGAGCTGGGCGTCGATCCCTCACCGGAGCTGGCCGACCTGCACGTCGCGCTGCTGCGCGGCGAGCTGGGACGCCGGACGGAGAGTCCGCGGTCCAACCTGCGCGCCGAGCTGACCAGCTTCGTCGGCAAGGACGACGACGTCGCCGCGGTCGGCGAGCTCGTCACCGGTCACCGGCTCACCACCTTGATCGTCCCCGGCGGCTCCGGCAAGACCAGGCTCGCCTCGGAGACCGCTCGGACGCTGCTCGGCGATCTGCCGGACGGGGTCCGGATGGTCGAGCTCGCGGCCATCGGCGCCGATGACGACGTGGCGCAGGCCGCGCTCGCCGCGCTCGGCCACCGGGACGCGCTGCTCGGCGGAGCACCGGACGCGGAGCCGGCCGAACGCGTCATCACCGCGATCGGCGATCGGGAGATGCTGCTGGTCCTGGACAACTGTGAGCACGTGATCGAGTCGGCGGCGACGTTCGCGCACCGGGTGCTCGGCGAGTGCCGGCGGCTGCGGATCCTGGCGACCAGCCGGGAGCCGCTCGGGATCACCGGCGAGACGCTGTGGCACGTGGTGCCGCTGATCCTGCCTGCGGAGAACGCCGATCCGCGCGAGATCGAGGCCTCACCGGCGGTTCAGCTGCTGCGGGACCGGGCGGGCGCCGTACGCACGGATCTCGGCCGGGACGCCGCCACACTGACGACCATCGCTCGCGTCTGCCGGGCGCTGGACGGGATGCCGCTGGCCATCGAGCTCGCCGCCGCCCGGCTGCGCACGATGACTCTCGACCAGCTCGCCAACCGGCTCGACGACCTGTTCCGGCTGCTCACCGGTGGCAGCCGCACCGCTCTGCCGCGGCACCGGACGCTGCGAGCCGTGATCGACTGGAGCTGGGAGTTGCTCAGCGACGCCGAGCGGGTGGTGCTTCGCAGGCTCTCGGTGTTCGCCGGTGGTGCGAGCCTGGAAGCGGCCGAGCACGTCTGCGCCGGTGACGAGGTCGACGCGCGCGACGTACTGGAGCTGCTGACCGCGCTGACCGAGAAGTCCCTGGTGGTTGCCGAGGGCCACGAAGCGCCGCGCTACCGGATGCTCGGCATGGTCGGGGAGTACGCCGTTCAGCGGCTCGAGGAAGCGGGTGAGTCGGAGCTTGCCCGGCAGCTGCACCTCGGGTACTTCACCGAGCTCGCCGAGACCGCGGACCCGCATCTGCGCCGCGCCGAGCAACTGGAGTGGCTCGCTGTGCTGGGGGCCGAGCACGACAACATCGCCGCCGCCATGCGGGGTGCCCTGGCGGCCGGCGAGGCCGAAGGGGCGATGCGCCTCGCTGGAGCGGCGTGCTGGTACTGGTGGCTCAGCGGCCACAAGACCGAGGCGAACGAGCTGCTGATGGCGGCCACCGCCCTGCCCGGCGAGGTCCCCAACGAGGTCAAGGCCGTCGTTTACTCGTTCGTCGTCGGTTTCGTGGTCTCCGGGCGGAGCGATCAGTACGAGGCGGCCGAGTGGATTCACGAGGTGTACCGGGTCAGCCGCGGTGTCGAGAGCCCGCACCCGGCGGTGCGGTTCGCCGGCGCGATGGAGCGCCTGCTGGCGGCGCCGGACACGCACGTTCCGGCGTTCGAGGAGCTGCTCACCGATGACGACCCCTGGGTCCGCGCGCTGGCCAGACTGCAGCTCGGCAAGCTGCGGATCCATCAAGGCGACGGCGGTCCGGAGCCGGACGGCCATCTCGCGCAGGCGCTTGCCGAGGGCCGCGCGATCGGCGAGCGGTGGGTGATCTCGTTCGCGTTGACCGAGCTGGCCGACCGCATCGCCGTACGTGGTGAGTTCGGGAGCGCCCGGGAGTACTACGAACAAGCGAACGCGGTCGTCGAAGAGGTCGGCGCCACCGAGGACGCGGTGCGGTTGCATGCGCGGCTGGCGCAGCTGCACTGGCTGTCGGGCGACGAGGGCGCGAGTACGGCGGCCATGGCCGACGCCGAGCGGGTCGCGGGACAGGTCGCCTGGCCGGAGGCTTTGGCCGAGCTCGCGCTCGCCAAGGCCGAGCTGGCGCGCTGGATCGGCGACAACGAGGAGGCGAGCCGGCAGCTCGGGGTGGCGTCGGCCAGGCTGGCGAAGACTGCCGACCGGGCCGGTGTCCGCGGCGTGATCGCCGAACTGCACGGCTACCTCGCCAAAGACCTGACCCAGGCCCGCGAGCACTTTTCCGTTGTCGTCGAGGCGGTGAATCAGGTCGGGTCCGTGCTCATGCTGGCGAGCGCGCTGGTCGGGATCGCGGATCTCGCGCTGCGACAGGAGCAGTTCGAGCAGGCGGCCCGTCTGCTCGCGGCGGGCACGACCGTGGCCGGTCTGCGGGATCGCTCCAACCCGGATGTGGACCGGATCGAGCAGGAAGTACGGCGCCGCCTCGGCGACACGCGGTTCACCGAGGCGACGCAGGAGGGTACGGAGGCGGACTGGCGCGAGTTGGTCGCGGTCACGCTCGCTTCGTGAAGGTCGACGACGCCCACAGGTAGCCGACCAGGGCGATCCCGGCGCACCAGGCGATCGCGGGGACGACGTCGCCGGCGGTTGGCGTACCGTTCAGCAGACCGCGCAGGGTCTCGATGATCGGCGTGAACGGCTGGTACTCCGCGAACTGCCGGACACCCGGGCCCATCGTGTCGGTCGGCGCGATCGCGCTGCTGAAGAACGGCAGCATGACCAGCGGCACAGAGGCCAGCCCCGCCGTCTCCGGCGACTTGGCCGCGAGCCCCAGCGCGATCGTCAGCCAGCCGGCCGCGAATCCCAGCAGGGCGACGACGCCGATCACGCCGAGCCAGTCGAGGGCGCTCGCCGACGGGCTGAATCCCAGCAGGAAGGCGACGCCGATGATCGCCGCGATCGCGAGCAGGTTGGTCAGCAGGCTCGCGATCACGTGACCGGTCAGCACCGCGCTGCGCGGGACGTCCATGACCTTGAACCGATTGATGATGCCCTTGGTCATATCGGAGTTCACCGACACCGCCACCGACCCGAGTCCGTAGCAGACGGCCAGCAGGAGCAGGCCCGGGGTGGCGTAGTCGACGTAGTCGACGCCGACGCTGAACGCGTCTCCGAACACGTACACGAACATCAGCATGACGACGACCGGCATCAGCACCGCGTTGAACACGGTCATCGGGTTCCGGGCGATGTGCTTGACGTTGCGGCGCAACATCACCATCGACGGGGACTTCACTTCGCGGCTACCTCCGTGGTGTGGCCCGTGAGGGCGAGGAAAACGTCATCCAGGTCCGGGGTCCGGACGGAGAACTCTTCGGCGCTGAGGGCGTACTCGTCGAGCCGGTCCAGCAGGCCGCGCACCGACTTCGTCCCGCCGTCGCTCGGCACCTGCAGCGTCAGGGTGTCGTCGTCCCGGGTGGACTCCGGCATGATCCGCGCGGCCGCGTCGAGCTCCTCGGCGGTGCTGAACCGGAGCCTGACGTGCGTGCCGGGGATCTGGCGCTTGAGCTCGTCGGGCGTGCCCTGCGCGACCAGGCGGCCATGGTCGAGGACGGCGACCCGGTCGGCGAGCTGGTCGGCCTCGTCGAGGTACTGCGTGGTGAGGAAGATGGTGACGCCGTCGGCCACCAGGTCGCGGATGATCGCCCACATCGTCCGCCGGCTGCGCGGGTCCAGACCCGTCGTCGGCTCGTCCAGGAAGATGATCCGCGGGTTGCCGACCAGCGTCATCGCGAGGTCGAGCTTGCGGCGCATGCCGCCGGAGTACGTCGAGACCGGCTTCTGCGCCGACTCGGTCAGCTGGAACCGTTCCAGCAGCCCGGCGACGACCTTCCTGCCGTCGCCGGTGGGGATCCGGTTCAGGTCCACCATCAGCTGCAGGTTCTCCTGGCCGGTCAGCAGCTCGTCGACCGCCGCGAACTGGCCGGTGACGCCGATCGCGGCGCGGACCGCCTTGGCCTCGGTCGCGACGTCGTACCCGGCGACCCGGACCGTTCCGGTGTCGGCCTTGATCAACGTGGTGAGCACGTTGACCGTCGTCGTCTTGCCGGCGCCGTTCGGACCGAGCAGGGAGAAGATCGTCCCCGCGGGGACCTCCAGATCGATGCCGTCGAGCACCACGGTGTCCTGGTAGGCCTTCCGGAGGCCGGAGGCGGTAATGGCTGAAGTCGTCATGCGACCACAGTGCGGGGGCGCCCGGACACCGCCCGGACACCGCCCTGACGCCGCACTGACACGCCTGACAGCCGCGTCAGTGCGGCGGCGGTCCGGTGTCGGGACGCCCGGTCAGCGTTGCTCCTGTCACCAAGATCCCCACCCAGACTGCAGGAGCAGACAATGCGCACCTTCGCCGCCACCGTCGAGGTCCGGCCGGCGAACGCCGCCAAGGACCGCGACGTCAGGGCCGCGGAGCAGACCGCGGTCGACTACGCGGACGGCGTACTGCGGATCGAGGGCCTGGTGAAGAACCAACTCCTCAAGAGCTCCGGCTTCGTCGACGTGACCGTGAACCTGCCCGCCGGCTCCCAGGTCGAGGCAAAATGCGGCCAGTGCCGGGCTCCAGGCGTCCGGGCAGTACGGCGACTTCGCCTTCGAGGGCGCGCACGGCTCGATCCAGCTCGACCGGGTCGCGCACGTCCGGCTGACCACCGATTCCGGCGACGTCTCGATCGCCCGGCTCGACGGGTCCGCGGAGATCACCACGACGAAGGGGCGACATCACCGCCCACGCCCTCTGATCGACAGGTTCGAGAGCTGACTGGCCAACCAACCACCCACCTACCGCCCGGCCCCCATCGCCATCCCGCCGGAACTCCTGAGCGAACTCTTCACTGAGCGGCTCTCGGCGAGGCAGACCCTTCGAGCGTGATCGAAAAGGTCTGCCTCGTGACACCGGGCGGTGGAATGGCCGTCGCGGCACTGGGTCTAACTGATGGGCCTCCTCGTAGCCGGTGTAACACCTGCTCATGCGGCCCAGCCGGCACCCGCTGACTTGGTAGCAGCCGCAGCACCGCCAACCTCACCGGCAGCTACGTCCCGTGTCTGCCTCCCACCGGGCAGCCTCAGCGTGAACTGCGACGTCGGCTACGCCTGCGCCTCTGTCCCCTACGGCAACGGCTACTACTGGCTCAAGTTCTACGAGTACGGCACCTACACGCTCTACAACTGGTACGGCGTCGGTGTCGCCAACAACCCCCAAGGCTTCGGCACCGCCATGAGAATCCCCGGGGCCAACGGCAACAGATCGGCTGCGAACCGCCTCCTGTCCGGGACCTCTCCAACTGGACTCCCGTCTACTACATCAGACTCACAGCAACCCCCTGCTGAGGAGCCAACTCCGCTGAGGCCTCGGTACGTGGCGGGCGCGCCAAGATCGATGGGATTTCCGAGTACGACGTGCGCCGTCCGCTGACCATGACCGGGACAACCTCCTGGGCTTGATCAAGCCGGTCGTCCCTGCGTCGGTTAGTCTGCGCGCATGGCAGACCTGGGACCCGTCGCTTGGCCGCCTGACCCGATCAAGACGGAGCGGCTCGTGCTCCGCGAGCCCGAGGCCCGGGACCGCTCGGCGATCATCGACCTCCTCGCCTCACCGGACGTCGGCACCTTCATCGGCGGCTCCCGATCGCGTGAGCAACTCGAGCGCGCCGTACCCGAGGTGCCCACTCGACGCCCCGGCCTGTTCGTGGTCGAGCTCGACGGAGCGATGATCGGCACGGTCACCCTCGACCGCCGCGACTCGGAGCGCCCAGGTCCCGACCGAAGCGAAGTCGCCCTCGGCTACCTGTTCCTGCCTGACGCCTGGGGACGCGGATACGCCACCGAGGCCTGCACAGCGGCCCTCGACTGGTTCGCCGGCGCGCCGCCCGGCGAGCCGGTGGTCCTCTACACCCAAACCGCCAACGAACGCTCGATGCGCCTCGCTGCAAAGCTGGGGTTCACCGAACTGACCCGCTTCGAAAAATACGGCGCAGAGCAGTGGTGCGGCATATGGTCGCCGACGAGTTGAATCAGTCCCCACGAGCACCGCATCTGGGACGTCGCCAAACCTCTCTACCATCGATCATCTTCCTCAACGGCGCCTCGTCCGCCGGCAAGACGACGCTGGGCAGAGCACTGCAGGCCTCCCTTGCTGAGCCGTACCTGCTGATGGGGCTGGACACGTGCCTTGCGATGGTTCCCGCCGAGTGGTCCGGTGGTCCACTCGGCGCTCATCGGGCGCAAGGCTTCCAGTACCTCGACCTACCGCACGAAAACGGCAAGCCGGTATCCGGACTCTCGCACGGGCCGGTCGGCCTGCGCATGCTGAAGGGATTCCACCGAGCCGTCCGCGAGTTCGTCCACGCAGGCAACCGCGTCATCGTCGACGAGATGATGCTGGGTGCCGACGTACGAGATCACTGGCTCACAACTCTCGCGGGCCTCGACGTCCTCTGGGTCGCGGTCCACTGCGACCTCCCTGAACTCGAACGCCGAGAACTCGCGCGAAGGGGACGCGTCGGGCTCGCACGATGGTCCGCGGACCGCGTACACGAGGGAATGACCTACAACCTTTCGGTGAACACCACCACCCGATCCCCCGAAGCGTGCGCCCGCCAGATCGCATCAGCCGCATCCGAGGCCTGACCTCTCTGACGCACAACGTCAGTCCAGGCCTGAGGCGGGCTCTTGGAAGCACCAGAAGTGATGTTCGTGGTCGAACGCGGTGTACTCGCGCATACCGAAGAGTGTTGAGATAGGCCGGACGATCTCAGCACCAGCTGCTGCGGCCTGTTCCAGGTGAACGGTGAGGTCGGCGACACCGACGACGGTCATGGACGAGGGTGCCGACGACGGATCCGGAGGGCTCAACCCCGGCCGGGGTCCGTGGAGCCGGATGTTGCCCATCGGCCCGGAGACCTCGGCGTACCCGCAGGTCCCGTCCGGTTCCCTGCCGAGGACGCCAGGCTGGAAGTCGAACATCTCGATCAAGCGCTGGTACGCACGTTCGACGTCGGCGTAGACCAAGAAGACGACCGGCTGTGCGGTGATGCTGTGATGTGGCACCCAACTGACCAGCCGGCGAAGCCGACTCGGATCCTGGATCAGCGTCTCGAAAGGCTCGTCTGCCAGCGTGGCACACGCATCCTGGTTTCATCCGCACTTGTCGTACCTCTACACCGACAGCGGTCGGCGCAGGTTTACTGGGAGCGGTGAAAGCCCAGTGGCGTGTCTTGGCCGATCATCGGGACTTCCGGTGCTTGTTCGGTGGCGACTCGATCTCTCTGCTGGGATCGAGCGTGACGACCGTTGCGTTGCCCTTGACCGCAGTCCTGGTTCTCGGCGCATCGTCAGTACAGATGGGTGTGCTGGGAGCAGTTTCGTTCCTGCCGCACCTCGTCTTGGGCCTGCCTGCCGGGGTGTGGGTAGACCGGCTGTCATATCGCCGAGTCCTTGTCGGTGCTGACTTGTTGGCCGCCGTCGCGCTGACAGCAGTGCCGATTCTGGCCGCGATGGGACTGTTGCAGATGTGGCATCTGTACCTCGTCGTGCTCACCACTGGAACCTGCGGGCTGTTCGCCGCAATCGCGGCCCAGTCGTTCGCGCCCATATTGGTCCCCCGCCGCGAACTGTTGGCGGCCAACAGCGCGCTCGCGCTCAGCAACTCCGTCGTCGCCACCAGCGGGAGTGCCCTCGGCGGCATTCTGGTTCAGCTCCTCACCGCCCCAGTAGCGATCGCTGTCGATGCCGCCTCGTTCCTGTTGTCGGCCATCTCGAAGGCGCGGATCACCGTCACGGGCCGATCGACTGCCGCCGACCCGGTCAGAGCGTCGATATTCAAGGGCATCCGGGACGGCTTCCGGGCAGCGCTCGAGCATCCCGCGCTACGGGCGACCACGGTCGCCGCCACTGTCGGCGCCCTGGCCGGTCAGATGCAGGTGGTGATCGTGGTGCTGTTCCTGGTCCGTGATCTCGGCTTGTCCGCCGGACTGGTGGGCCTGGTCATCGCAATAGCCGGAGTCGCCGGCATCGTCGGCGCCACCATCGGGGTGCAGATCACCGGCCGACTCGGCAACGGGCCCGCCTTTATCGTCGGCACGCTGCTGTCAAGTCTGGCCGGGCTGGTGATGGCCGCCGCAGGAGGGCCGACAGCACTGGTGTTGACGGTCGTCATCATCGCGCAACTCCTCCGCGGCTGGGGCCCGACGCTGTACGGGATCAACCAGCAGACCATCCGCCAGGTCCTGATCGCACCAGAACTCCTCGCCCGAACTCAGGCCACCTGGCGATTCCTGGTTCATGGGATGCAGCCGATCGGCGCCCTGCTCGGCGGCACACTCGGTGCCCTGGTCGGATTCCGCGTCACCCTGGTGATCAGCAGCCTCGTCATGCTGACCGGCACCATCCTCGCACTGCTCAGCCCACTACGAACGCTGCGCCAACTCCCGGTCACCGAGACCTCACCACACTTTCGTCGCTGACCGCAAAGCCGTACGCGGTTGCTTGCAGCAAGGATGCGATTGGTCGCTACCAGCAGCGGGATCCAGCTCATCGCCTGCACGAAGCACGCGGATGCATGTCGCAACGACTGGCGGTGTTCGATCGAACCGACTCCTGCCGAAGACGACGGTGGTGTGCCAAGCACGTCGACTCAGTCCACCCGGCATCAGAGCATCATCTGCTCGAGGGCGCGGCTCATAACCTCGCCCAGAGGAATCCCCAATCGGCCGGCTGCCGTCCACGCGGGGTCTTGCGGATCAGTCGCGCGTGGCCGGGGCGACCTCGCGCACCATCACGCAGTTGCCCTGGCCCTTGGGGCGGTCGTAGCTGAATCCCTCGCGCTCGTACATCGTGCGCGTGCCGTTGTAGATGAACGACGAATTCTTCTTCCGGACCCCGCCGGTGTCGTGCGGGTAGCCTTCGACCAGGCCGCCGCCGGCCTGAGCGATCAGCTCGACGGCTCCGCGCAGGGCGATCGCCGCCAGGCCCTGACCGCGAAAGCCGCGCTCGACCAGGATGCAGGTGACCCGGTAGTCGGGCAGTCGCTCGGCAGTGGCGACGTACTCCTTGCGGTGTTGGATGTTGGGCAGCTCCTCGGGTGATCCGTACTCCGCCCAGGCGACGGCCCGGTCGCCGTCGTAGGCCAGCGCAGCGTGCGCGATCCCGTCGGCCACCAGACGTTGCTTGAGCGCCCGGTTCCCCTCGGGCTCTGGCCCTTCTCCGCGCAGTCGGGATGAAAATGCGTGCACCAGCAACTGGCGAACATGCCCTTGTTCCGCTCGACGAGAGCGGCGAAGTCGTTGAACGTCTCCGGCGTGAGCGCCTTGATCGTGAAGTCGGACATACCGCCAACGTATCCCCGGTTGCGGACGTTCTGCGTCCGGTATCCAACTCTGCCAGGGCGCCAATCCCCGTCGTGGGCGAGTAGCCCCCGACCGAGCTGTGGCGATCGGCGCAGGCATGCGACGAAGCCCGGTGAGCTGATCGGCACAGAACAGGATGCACCAGTGGACGACCTGGCCGCCCTAACCAAGAGACCCTCAAGTCAGACAAAGGCCGGTCTCCCGAGTGGGAAACCGGCCTCTGACCTGCGGTGGAGCTTGAGGGATTTCGAACCCCTGACCTCTTCCATGTCATGGACTCAGCCTCACCACACAGGCAGAGACTGCGGTGTACGACGCCTCTATGAACGTCTGCCACGATCCATGGACGGATGCCCCGCTTTGACCGACAAGGCTGATGACTGGGTCAGGCTACATTCGTGATCTTGTTCTGTTCCTCGTATCCGGCGGGCGCTGCGGTAGCCGAGACCGCTGTCAGCCAGGTGCCGTTGTACCAGCCGATGTACGCCACCAGCGCACGCCGTGCCATAGCGCGGGCGGGGCCAGGTTGCAGGTCGATGAGCTCACGCTCGAGTGAGGCGAGGAACGACTCCGAGGAAGCGTTGCCCCAGCAGCTTTCAAGTGACCTTCGGCGGTTTCTACAGACCGTCCAGTCGCCTGGTCATCGTGTCGAGTGTCGGCCAAGGAGGACCCTCTCGCAGCGAGCGCAGGAGCTCCTCTCCGAATCGTCTCCCGTTGGGAAACTGGTCGCCAAGGTCCCAGCGCCACGCTGCGACCATCGCGAGAACGAGCTGCCGGCACTCGTCCAGCAGTCCTTGGTCAACGTCCGGATAGTGCTCGCAGACCGCCTCGGGAACATGGGCGAGATCGAACTCGACGGGTCCACGGCAGCACGTCTCGAAGTCGATGAACAACGGGCCATTCTTCGTGCTGAGCACATTGCCTTGATGCGGCTCGCCGTGAAGCAGCTGCTCCACGCCGCCGCGGTCCTCGATCGCCCGTCGCAGGCGTTCTAGCCTGCCGCTGAGGAACACGCGGTCTGCGTCGGCGAGCTCCGGCGAGAGATCCGGGTTGGCAACGATTTCTTCCGCCTCCGCGATTCGATCCGTGAAGCGTGGGCTCGCCACATCAACCGTGCGCATGCCGGCGTGCAGCCGCTCCAGCGCGTTGGCGTAGTCGACTGGTGAGACGTGCGGTGTCACGGGCTCGTAGTAGATCCACAGCGTCACTGCGAAGCCATCGCGGGTGTAGACAAGCGGGTCCACCCGAGGCTCCAGGGCGCCCACCGGGCATCCGACCTCGGCGAGCCGTTGAGCGAGCTCGACTTCGAGCTGTGCAACCTCTTGCCCCACAGGGGCGACTCGGGCAAAGACGTCGCATGGCGTCAGGCGCAGCGCCAGCTTGTTCGAGTTGTGGAGAACGATTGCGTCGTTGGCTGGCAGGTCGAGCGATGCGGCGACCGAAGTCGCAGCCGCGATCGCACGCGTAATGTCGGACATCTCCATGACCTGGTCAGGCTACAGTCGTGATCTTGCTCGGTCCCTCGAATTTCGGCGGGGCTGCGGTAGCCGGAAGTGCTGTGCCGCCGGGTGCCGCTGTGCCAGCCGATGTACTCCACCTCCGCACGCCGCGATGAGGCCGGCGCTACCACTTCGTGTCCCTGCTCAGCGAGAGCGGTCTGAGTATCGAACAGATCTCGCTACTGGACGGCCACAAGAGCGCTCAGGTGACTGAGACTGTCTACCGACACTGGCTTCGGCGGATCCTGACCGAGGGAGCCGAAGCGATGGACGGACTGTTGCCCGCGAACCGATAGACACTCACATTATGCAAGAGGCCAGTTTCCCGAGTGGGAAACCGGCCTCTGACCTGCGGTGGAGCTTAGGGTGGAGGTTATGCGGCGTTACTCGAACCAGCCCCTCCTTCTGGACAGGCTCCAGAAGCTTGCGCAGTCCATCGCACTTGACATCAACGAGGCGAGACCCATCGAGCCCGCCGAGCCTCCGCGCGTGCATAAGCTGGACGAGCGACTCGATAGCGAGACGATGGCCAGGATCGTGGCGGAGTATGAGGCCGGCGGATCGTCGGAATCCATTGGCGCGCTCTTTCGCTTGAGTAAGCGGAGCGTCATCAAGATCCTCCGGGAGGCGGGTATCAAGGTCCGCTATCCACGGATGACGGAGGCGGAAATCAGACGAGCGACGATGCTCTACAACGACGGGGCTTCTCTCGTCGAAGTCGGCAACCGACTCGGACGCGACCACACAACGATCCACAAGGCGCTAAAACGCCACGGTGTCCGTATGCGGGACTCGCACGGGCGACCATAGGCCCCTTCGCCTATCCGAGGACCATCGACATCACGTTGCCATGACGCCCCCAGCGCCTTCGCTGTGGCGCTAGCCAAGGCCGCCGTGCTCACTCCAGCACGACTCCATGCTCCTCCGCCACGTCGCCGACGAGCTTCGCGATGTCCTTCAGGAAGCGGTTTTGATCAGGGGATGCGCTAACCGTTGGCACCGGCACCCCGCGGTCGTACACCTCCGAGGCGATGATCCGAGCCCGTTCGAACGTCGATCCGCGTCCATGCTGCGCGTAGGCTTCCTGCCATCCACGTTGCACGTCCTCTCCCAGGCGTCGCTTCGATAGGTCGACGAGTCTGTTGGTGACAGCGTTTGAGAGTGCGTCGATGACGGCCTGCTTCTCGTCATCCCCCGGCTCTCCGCCGTCCCAGCGAACAGGTCGCTGCAGCATGAGGTAGAGCTGCATCTGCAGGTTGTATCGCAGATCGGCGACAGGCTTCAGGTTGTCGTACTCATCGCTCCATCCTTCAGCGAGTCGCCGGCTCAGCGCCTTCACTCGGGCCCAGTGCTCCTTCGGCGCGTCAAGGTTTTGCTCGAGGCCGAGGAGTCCGCGCCAGCGCGAGTGGAATGTTGTCGCGGCTTCGGCGACAGCGAGGGAGAGGTTCATACGATCGAACACTGGACGGCTCTCGCCGGCCTCGGTGGCCAACTCGGGGTGGGCGAGCAGGTTGAGGAGCGCGTCCAGCTGGTCGATACTACGGATGCTGCTCTTGCGGGCCGGGTCGAGCTTCTCCTGGATCCCGCCGACGAAGAAGCTGGCCGAATCGAAGCGACGGCGGAGTGCACGACCCGCAGCGGGCCCAAGCTCGTCGCCGATTGCTTTGAGCACGTTCTCGACCGAGGCAAGGACGTGCTCTTCCCGGGCCGAGAATGTCGGCAGGTTAGGCCCCTTGACCTGGTCAAAGTGCGTGAAGACGACATGTAGCTTCGGCGCATTTCCCGAGACAGCGATGCCTTTCAGGGCGGCAACTGGCGCGGCTTGCATGGGTTGCGCAGCGCTGTCTACGAGGATCACGCTGTCGACGGCCTGAAGTTGAGTCGCGACATGCGTCGATAGGGTGGCAACAGATTTAGGAGTGTGTCCTAGCCCCTCCCCGTCGATCAGCACCAAGCGGACGGACTCTGAAGCCCACTCCGGTCCGAATGGACCACTCACGCGGATGCCATTCACAAGAGGGGTAAGGAGACGCCCAAAGATCTTGGCGTAGTTACTTGAGAACCGACTAACTACCTTGACGAAGGCCGCGCGGTCGTCGGACTCCCACTGCCAGGTGAGTGGCCAGCCCTGCCGGCTGCGTTTCAGCTCACCTATCTCGAGCGCCGTGAAGCGCTTCTCGATTTCGTCCACCAACGCGTCGACGATGGCATGGAACTCGTCCGTTTGGCGGAGATCGGAGTCGAGTTGCTCCTCGACGTACTCAGCTACGACACGCTCGTCATCCTCGATATCGGCCAGGGTCTCGACAACATCCTTGGCGTGGCGGGCAACGACGTCTTTGACTGCCACAACAGCATCGGCCACTACCTTGGCGGTCATCCCAAGGTCAACTTGGCCGTACTCTTCAGGGTCTACGTCATCCTCAATATCGTCATCGTCATCGTCAACGATGTCCTCAGGGTCCGCCGAGCTGACCCTGCCGAGCACGTAGCTGAACCTGAATCGCTGATCGACGTGGTCGAGTAGCCGCCTGGAGACTTCCTCATCCGGCCGACCGCGATATGCGGCCAAAGCTGCTGCTGAGACGTTCTCCGTCAGATAGTCGATCACCTCATCGCGGGGCACGAAGGTGACGACAGCCTTGAACGGCCCGTCTGCAGTGGTGATCAGCTCAGTATCCGCAACAGTCGTCTTGGCTGTTGACGTCGACGGAAATCGCTCTGTCGTCGGATCAGTGCCAAGGAGTTGCCTCACGACCGTGGTCTTGCCGGCGCCCGTCGTGCCAAGTAGCAGCACGGTCCGGTATCCGTCATCTCGCGTCGGCTGAGGGATGGCGAGGTCGCGAAGGGCCGCATAGTCGACCCGAGTCGCCTCAAGTCCGTCGTAGAAGATGTCGACTACGCGGGGGTCGAACCGGGCGGTGGCCGCGCCGCGTGATGACGGCTCCCACAGTTCGGGGGTGGACAAGATTTCGTTGAGCTCATCGATGAGTCGGGTTGCCTCGCCGTCGTCAGTCGTCCCCAGGCCCCGCCGTACACGTCGCCCTGTCTTGCCCGTGTCGCCATCCAACCTTGCCGGATGCCGGAAGATCACCGACCAGCTCTCACGCCCTGCGTTCCGACTCTTTGTCGCGGTGTAGTACTTCATGCCGACTCCGATGTTCCCAGGGTGTACCGACATCCGAAGCATGCGGCGCGCGAGCGCCGATGTCAACCTTCCGGTACACCCTGGGAACATCAAAGTGGACATGCAGTGTAAGCCCGTCCCAGCTGAAGTCGGGTGCCACGAACTCTGGACTGCGAGCCTGCGAAGCTGGCCAGCGCCATCCCGGTAAGCTTCTAGAGCAGACGTGACAGTTTGTCATCTCTGAGGTACTGCTCGTCACGACAGGTGGGAACTGCAGTGGGTCATGAAGGATTTGACAAGCCGTTCTCGGATCTGAAGACGAGCAGCCGTTGGCTTGCCGCCGTCGTGATCCTGCTCTCCATCATCGGCTTCTTCGCCATCGCGCACTGGGCGCCCCTTGCTCCAGGCGCTACCAGCACGGACTTCCACTTCGGATCCAACACGTACCAGGCCCTGCAGCAGCTGCTTGGTGCGATCATCTCCATCGGTCTGATCTCGATACTGTATGAAGCGTTCCTGCGCAGAACGTACGGACGAGACCTCCGGCGGTACCTACGTCTGAAATCTTCCATGGTCGCGAGCGGCATACAGGATGTAGTGCCCGCCGAGCAAGTCGAGTGGCAGAATGTTCTCTCCGACGCAGCCGATGTCCGTATCATCCTCAGAGATCCTGGTGCCTGGTTGCCGGCCAATCAGCCATGGCTGCTTGCTAGCGCGAGGAAGCGAGAGCTCAGGCTCACCATCGCCGTCCCGGATGAAGCCGGCCCCAACTTCGACCTAGTTGCTGAGAGTTGCGGTCAGAAACCTGACGAACTCCGGAGTAACATACAGGCGGCCGTAAGCCACCTCACCCGCAGGTGGAACTCGGAAGTCAAGGACCTCAAGAAGGGGACGAATTTCCGCGTCGTCACCTATCGGTCCTTACCTACCTATGACCTCGTGGTCGCTGACGAAGTCGTCGTAGTATCGATTGGAAAAGCTCAGGCAGAGGGACCAATTGGGCAACAGTTGGCTTTTGTATTTGACACATCGCCTGGCGGCGGAAGCTATCCCGCAGCATGGTTGATGGATCAGTTGAAGCCGCTTGATTCCGCGAACTCTATCTGGGAAAGCAAGGTGAAGTGATGGACGACATCAATCCAAGGCCTCTGTCTCTGGACTTCTTGCTAGATGGCATTGATGGCGGCCGGATAGTTCTCCCAGACTTCCAACGAGACTTCGACTGGAGTGACTCCGACGTAGTCTCACTGATCGCGACTATCCTCTCTGCCTGGCCGGCGGGCAGCCTCCTGATAATGAAAGGGTTGACCAACTACCTGGCCGTTCGGGAGTTCGAGTCAGCGCCGCCAAAATCTGCTGCCACAGATTATGTTGTTCTCGACGGCCAGCAACGATTGACGGCTTTATATCACGCATTCCGAAACACCGGAGATACGGTGTACGCGTGTGATGTCTCCACCTTTACCGGCGAGATGCCGACCGTCGATACGATTGAAGCTGCGATCCGGGTCATTCCACGCAAGGAATGGGATTCACAGTATCCGCTGACAAGGCAGGGGGCTGAAAAGCTCGTTCCGCTATTCGCCCTCAGTAGCGCATCGGAGTTCTTTGAGTGGCGGGACTCCGTCTTCGATGCTATGCGCGAAGCCAACATTGATGGACCTCTCAGTCTATTCACGCGAGCCTATAAAGATGTTCTAGGGAACGTCAACCATTACATGTTCCCGTCCGTTGTCTTAGAGAGTAATCAGCCTCCACAGGCAATCGCTCGAATTTTCGAGCGCGTTAATCGGACCGGCCGTCGGCTCGGGACATTTGATCTCCTCGTTGCCCGGTCCTACTCGACGAACTGGAACCTTCGGGAGAGATGGGAGACGGCTCGCAACGAATCGCAATACATCGACCATTTCGTCGACGATGACGGAACGTCGGTTCTCCAGGTCATATCTATGCGAATGAAAAAGGATGTTCGCCAGCCCGCGATGCTTGACCTAAGCAGCGACGAGATCCAAAGTAACTGGGACGACGCTGTTAGAGGTTTCGATAGCGCCCTGGAGTTCGTCCTGAAATCTGGCGTCGAGAATCCGAAATGGCTGCCACATAAAGCCCTGATTCTGCCCCTGGCCTCAGTGGCGATAGATCACGACCTTGACGGCCACCGCTCGCTTCTTGAATCGTGGTTCTGGGCGAGATCCTTCAGTCACGACTACGACGTCGCCTCCAGCACCAAGGCAGTATCGGACTACCAAGAGCTGCAAGATGCAGTCGTTAAGGGCTCACCGATAAGCAGATCGATGCTCACCCTCGACGAACTTAGGTCGTTTACTCGCAAGCAGCATGGGGGATTGTGGAGAGCCTTTATGTCATTGCTTATGCACACTGCGCCAAAGGACCCTTTGTCGGGAGAAAATCTGCTCGGGCGAGACGATATCGTGGTCGTTAGCTTGGCAGATCGGGAAAGTCCCACGCAGGACCACCTCCGCATCATCTCCCAGTTGCTCTGCGAGCGGGCAACAGTCCGAGCCGCGGGTCGATACAAACTCGCTGCTGCGATTGATCTTGGGGCCAGCGCGCAGACGACAACTCAGTTTCTGCCGGACACTCCAGGAACTAGCGACGATTACCTAAACCACCGCACTGATCTTGTGGGGGAATACTTACAGGCTAGTTTCGGATCGGTCTTGGATGTTGTTGCCCGCCAATAGCCGGGGGACAACAACATCCAAGACACGACTGTCAATTGCCGCGGGACTGCAGTCAGGTCATCACGGCCGTAAGCAACAGGTGACTAGATAGACGCAGGACAAGACGTTTCGGATTGACTAAGCAGGACGCGCGTCCTACTCCTGCTCTGCAGCGGTCTTGACATAGTTAACACGTCCCTCGCTGGCAACAGCGAATGAGCGCCCACTAGCAGCAAGAGGCTCCCTGATAGGGGACGGATGAATCTGCCTCGCGCTTTGTCGTGACGTACCAGCCGGCGCCGAGGTTGGCGTTGTCGTCCGACTGACAATGCCGCTTTACGACTCCACAACCAGCATTGCGAGCGAGGACGAGTCCGGCTCCTTGACACGCGCTACTCAGCATGTCGCTGAAATGAGGGCACAGCTACGTGATCATCAGTGGGAGCAGTGCATGGTCACCTGTCGTCGGGTGCTTGGGCAGATTCCGCGGTTGGCCGATATTCCCAGCTCGAAGTCTGTCGCCGCTGTTGCTGCGAGCACTCGATCTCCTGAGCAGCGCTGGGCCGCCATCTACTGGGACATGTGGAGCTTGGCAAACGCAACGCATCACGACGATTCCAATACCGCCGGGCTGACCTGGACGCGCGACGGCGCAGAGGCTGTGCTCCTCGCAGCGGCGGGGTTGCTCAAGCGCTACACCGCCTCCAGATGATGGGGCTAGCTTTGATCGTCCCCGTCAAGTTCGCGAGGTGGCTTCGCGACCTCGACGTACGACGAGCCGCCGTCGAACATGAACGTCCCCTTGACCCCGTTCTCCAGGAGTCGCGCCATCTCGTTCATCGCCATCATCGTAATGGCTGGATCCGCTGTTTCGACCCGAAAGCCCGCTTCGACTGACCCATCTGATTCACGCCGGAAATAGGGTTCGATGATGGTCTTTTTCCCAGCGCGACCCAGACCCTTCAGCGCATCATAGATGTATGAAGCAACTATGTTGGGGCCGAGAGCCATCACCGTGCTGTACAGCATCTCGAACACTACCCGCGCCTCGGGGACGGTCGAGAACTGGTAGAGATGCCTCGCGGAGGTTGGCCGACCGGACTTTTCGCTCAGTAGGCGGGCGGCGGACTGCAGGTCTGCTTCGCTGAAGTGATGGGCATCGCCGATGACCCAGATGGCTGCCTCTGCAGGCATTCCTGGGATCAGCGACGTGACCGATACCGACATGCCTCCAGGAGCGCCAGCCGCCTGGACAGCGGCCTCATACTCAGCCCATGCATCTTGGTCGATATCGAAGTCCGCCCATACAGCCCAATGACCGTCTTCAAGCTTCTCGACCCCTGCTTCAATGTTTTCGGGATGAAGGGGACGCGATGAGTCATGTTGGAAGTTCATCGGAATCAAACCACTCGCGATCCCGTTAGCAATTTCGATCAAATGCTCTTTTTCAAACTGGAAGCCGCCATAGGACGGCACCACATGAGTTGTCGTAACTCGCGTACGCACTCTGATCTGACCCATCGTCGCCTCCCCTACACTTGCGCCACTAGTTTGACCCTGCTTCATCGAATAGCCCTGCCACATCTACCGCGAGATGCGACGCGCCCAGGCATCCGTATCGATGACAATCTTCAGCCGGACGGCGTTGGCGACACAGCGAAGGTCGAAGGCCTAGACCAGGCTGAGGCCTCAGTCGACGACGCTGCGCACGTAGTTGACGCGGCCTTCTACTGCAACTCGGAACGCCTTGCCGGTAGCTGTCGCGAGTGGCTCCGTGTAGGACACACGCCCCGTGTCGTCGGTCTTAGTCGTGATGAACCAGCCTGCCTGGTAGATGTTGTCGCCCATGAACCGTCGCAACATCTCCTGGTAGCGCTGGTTGTAGGACATCCCCTTGAAGGCGGGGTCGGCCGGAAACAGAGCAGTGATAGGACGGTTGGGTTGCTCCGTCTCCTCATCCTCACGGAGCACGAAGACATAGCCGAGCCACGGTGGCACTTCGCCGTAGGCCTCGAACTTGCTCTGCGCCGCCCAGGTGTCCGTCCCTGAGCCGAGAGCTTCCTCAAACCGGTTGTTGATATTTTTGCCAACACTGCCAACCTGGCTCTTGAACTCCAGTGCTGCGACAAGCGCGCCCTTGTACCGCACGGCCATATCCCAGCGCTTCCGCGCTCGGTAGAACCCCGGCAGAAAGGGCTCATACACGATCGAGTCCGCGGGCATGCCGGCATCAGTAAAGATGGTGCTCACGAGGTCGCGTATGCCGTTCATGTGACCCGCCGCCCGAGCCGCCCCGCCGGCGAGCCCGCCGTCCGCGAGTTTGGCCGCCTGGTCGCTGCGCTTGGTCCAGAAGAGTGATACTGCGGCCTGGGTCGGGTCCTCGGGTGCGTGGTCAGGCAAGCTCGTACTCCTTTAGGTCGATGTCGTAGGCAGCAGCTGCTGCCACTGTTGCTGCGACAGCATCGCGGGCGCGGAAGGCGACCCGCAGAGCTTCCTGAACGTCGGTATCGATCGCGTCCGGTTGGGGGACGCGGATGCGCTTCAGATACTGAGCCTGGAACCGCAGTGTGCCGCCGCGCATACGGACGCAATACGCCTCGATGAACGCCTGCGCAACGCGAGACAGAAGAATCCCGCCGAGAACCTCCATATCCCAAACGTCGGAGATTACGTAATAGAGGTTGTGATGCGGGTAGTGGCCACCTGTCTCCAGTACAGGATGGATGGTTGACTTCATGTCCTGGAGTAACAGTTTTGGCTTATTGATGAGACTAAAGTGCACCTTATCGATCGTACGATGCCAAGACGCGGGGTCTTTCTTCGCAACGAACCGCTTCTTTAGATCGGGATGCTCGGACAGGTAGGCCGCCATCCGCGGATAGTCGGCTAACGAAACGAGCGAGCCGTCCTCATTCCACGGATTGACCAAATAGTTGCCCTGCCATGTGAACGTGCCAGACATGAGGTCACGCCGCATTGCGAGCGGGAGGATTCGATCTTCTTCCGCGACAGTCGAATCTTTGGTGACATAGACGTTGTCTGCACCCGTCGCGATGCCGATGGAAACCTTGGTTCCACCCTCCAGGTCATGAAGAGGGCTGAAGCGGTCATTGAGATGTTCTATCAGCGCGAGCCGTGCTGGCGAGCCGGTGGGCCAAAGCTCGCTACCGTCGAACCAATGTGGGAGCCGGTGGGCCTTGACACCGACATCCGAAAAGTCCTCGAACGTCTCATCCTGAGCAGCCTTCACAAGTGCAAACGCCCCCGCCGCCCCGAACTCGTCAGTTGTGTCCGCTACTACAACGGAGGTCTGAGCTCGGTTCCCAAGCACCGTGATTGCCGGGTATGCCGATACGTGCGCCTCAAACGCGTCCACATCATGCATCGTCCAGATGTGCTCGACCGCATACTCGCGGGCGACCAAGTCGCGGAGGCCGGCGCCATACTGGTTCCGCATCCACCGGTCAGCGCAGATGAAGCCCACCTTCCCGCCAGGCTTCAGCAGCCGTAGGGACCGTTCGATGAATCCCACGTAGATGTCTCCGCGACCGCGCATGGTTGGCCACATGCTGCGGTACTGGCTAGCTAGTTCATCTGAGAGGTCGTCGTAGCGGATGTACGGCGGGTTCCCGATAACCACGTCCGCGGTGCGGTCCACCATCTCCGCGAGCAGGAAGTCAGCGTGGCCAACCCACACCTCAGCCAGGGCATCTGCCGTCGACGCGGTCGAACCGGCTGCGACCAGGAGGTCACGGCACAGTGCGCGAGAGGCCTCCACGTGCTCCAGCTGCAGGTCGTACGCGCAGATCGCCGCTCCAAGTGAAGCAAAGTCGCGCTTGTGCCTCTGAGCACTCTTAATGAGTCGTTCGACCGCGGGTCCGAGGAACGCCCCAGACCCGCACGACGGCTCCACCAAGTGGAGAGCACCTAGATCGCGGTCGGCTGAGTACCCGCTGAGGTCAAGCAGCACTTCGACTACCCAGCGCCGGGTGAACACCTCGCCATAGCTCTGGCCTCGCTCCGCAACTGTCACGAGTACACCCTAGAGACCGGCATCGACAATCCTACGCAGACACAGCCAGAGACCGCGTCCTCCGTGCCACCACCACAGGTCATATGAGGCCAGATCCGATATGCGAACTCGGCTGGGCCCGACGTCGCACATCGAGCAGCGCCGCTGATTGAGCTGCGATGAAGTGCGTTGGGTAGTGTCGTAGCGTGACGGCTGACAGCGGTACGGAATCCACCGTATGGAAGATCCATGGCGAGCGACTGGTCGATGACACCCGTCGGCTGCGGCTGAGCATCGCTTCCGTCGAGCTACCCGATGGTGTCCAGTTCGAGCAGTACGTTCTACGGATGCCCAAGGCCGCCATGATGGTGGTGCTCGATGACAGGCAAGAGAACGTGTTGATGATGTGGCGGCACCGCTTCATCATCGACCGCTGGGTCTGGGAGCTGCCGGGCGGATATGTCGATCCCGATGAGGATCCAGCCGTGACCGCGGCGCGGGAGGTCGAGGAGGAGACTGGCTGGCGCCCGCGGAACGTCAAGCCGCTGGTGTCCCTGCAGCCCTCGGTCGGGACGACGGACGCCGAAAACCTGCTGTTCGTGTCGTACGGTGCCGACTACATCGGTGAGCCGGAGGACATCAACGAAGCGGAACGCATCGACTGGGTGCCGCTCGACTCGATCCGCGAACGCATCGACACCGGCGAGATCATCGGCGCGGCGTCCCTTGTCGGCCTGCTGCACGTGCTCGCGTTCCGGGCCGGCTGACCTCGTCGAGAGGTGACACCCCGATCTCGATCATGCTCTCGAACAGAGAGCTGACCGGTTTGACGCTCTGGTATGGCGCCAGATGCGCGCCAAGGTCCTCCAGATAGCTGGTACCGCGCATCGATCGCACCGACGTGGCGAGTGTCGTTGCTTCCATGCCGAGGGCGCAGGACTCCTCCAGCCGACGCTGGTCCGCCAGGACGGATGCGAGCAAGGCCGTGTTGAACAGGCGGCCGCGTTCGTACCCTTCAGTCATCTCGAGGGATCGCCGAGCGAACGGTTCGGCATCGCCGGGAAGGCCGAGGTCGCGGAAGGCGTGTGCGAACTTCGCTGCCAAGTACGCGTGGTCGAAGTAAGTGAGCCAGTGAGGTCGCGCTTCGGCGTCGGACTTGTTGAACGCGTCCTCCGCGCGGCTTAGCGCGGCCAGGCAGCCGGTCTTGTCGCCCTGCAGCGCGAGGCCGTGGGCTTCCATGACTGCCGCCTCGGCCTGCAGGAGCTTCGAGCCAGATCGTTTGGCGCTGTGCTGGGCTGCGAGAGCCAGGTCGACGGCGCTATCTGGGGCACCATGGAAGGCTGCCTGATGACTCATACCGGCCAACATCTCGCTGGCGAGTCGCTCATCCTCAGCTTCATGACAGAGACGCAGTGCCTGACGCAGATGAGTGTGCCCGTCTGCTTGGTGGCCAGTGTCATATGCCATCCAGCCGGCCAAGTGGTGGAGTTCGGCGGCAGCCGCGAAAAGGTCGGATCGGCCTGCGCCCGAAGTGCTCTCCTGCAGCAGCGGGGTGACCGTCGAATTCAGATATGAGCTCGCGACCGAGCGGCTGTGACCACCGCCGTACCGGTTATCGAGGCGACGGAAGACCTGCGTCATCTCGCGAATCTCAGTACTCGCGTCTGGTCTTATGCGGCTGACTTTCCGGTTTGGACTGGGCACTGTCCCTGCCAGCAGGCTGGCCCCCACCGCGGTGAGACCCACGCCGGCCGACTTGATGAACTGCCTCCGATGCACTCCGTCTCCTTCGGCAGGTGATTGAGCCTGCACGATAAAGCGGCGGTCGGGGCGCGTGTATGCGTCGATGCCATGCTGGCCGTCGTGGTACACGGCTGGCGCATGCGACGCTGTCGGACCGGCATGCTCGTTCGCAAGCTCGACGGGCCGAGTCGTCAGGTTGAACCACAGCAACTGCTCGGGGATGTGCAGGGCCCGGGCCCAGCGATCGAGCTTGTCGAGGTCGCGCACCGGTATCGCGCCGCGCTCGATCCGGCTGACCTGCCCCTGAGTGAGTCCGAGCCATTGGCCGACGAGCGCCTGCGTCGGTTCAGGGCGCTGGAGCTTGCGGTAGGCCAGCAGCAGCTTGCCGAAGTGTCGTTCAGCGGCGGCCTCGACAAGAGTGGCAGCCTGCCAGAAGTCAGCTGATAGGCGCGGTGCCTCTTGGGTGAGCTCGGGAGCACGCCGCTGGCACGGTCCACACTGGTCGCCGTCGTTGTCCGTTGCCAGATATGCACCGCATGAAGGACACAGCCGCTGGGAGCGCGTCACAGGGGCAACACTACCCGTGACCATCTGCCGATATGCACGGCACGCATATCTCGCCTCGACCCCTGTCGCGCATATGTATCGCCGTCGTTTCCTACCACGCAGCGTCATTGGATGGTGGTCGTCCGATAACCCAATCGACGGGGATGAGGACCATGTATCACCTGATGTGGCCCCTCTGGCTGCTGGCCAGTGTGCTCTACGCCTTGATGCTCCGCGACATCGTCCGGGAGGTGCGCGGCAAATGACGACGCTCGCGGAACCTCCACAGCCGACCGAGCGGCGTGTGCGCGTCTGGTTCGGTGAGCACGTCATCGCGGACTACGCCGCGGAGCCTGCGACGGCCATTCGGTATCAGACGGCCATGACGCGGCGCTTCTACAGCCTCCGCGTGACGATTGAGCCGGTGTCACCGGTGGTGAGCCAAGATGCTGCCGACGCGTGAACGGCCAGCATCGCCGCGGGTGGTGGGCCCGGTTCTGGGATCGCCTCATCGCCCGATTCCGCCGGTGGACGGACGAAGAGCGGTGACCGACTACACCAGGCCGCTGCTGCTCGGATACGCCCGGCGAGACCTATACCTGTCGGACCAGCACGTCGCGCGGCTGAAGGCCGAGCTGACGAAGTTCGCGGCCGTCGAAGGCTTCGCGATGGGTTCGACATATGTAGAGCACCGCGAGAGCGCACCGGCCGCCTTCAACGCAATGGTCGACTCGATCCACCGCTACGAGCTCACGGCGGTCGTAATCCCAGACTGGCGGCACCTGGCCCTGATCGGTGACCCAGAACGGATCAAGCAGGAGTTCGAGCGAGTCACCGGGGCCCGCTTCATGCTCTACGACCCCGGCCCCTGATCTGGCGGGATCGGCGGGGAGCCGTCCTCAGCCCCTCACGTGCAGCGGATCGTCTGCACACCCACCGATCCCGTCACTACTGGTCTGCGACCGAGCCTTCCCCTCCCCTGTGGAGGGCTCGGCCGCAGATCCCCTGAAGCCGGCTGCCCCGGCGCTCGAGAGCGAGTCAGCGCTGGGGCAGCCGTTCCAAGACGCCGAGGCCCGGACGGGGTCCTCGGTCAGTGGCTGATCGGATGGTTGGGGCGCCTCGCGCGCCTGGGCGAGCAGTCATCCGGTCAGCCTCCCTCTCATCGCCCAGTGAGGAGACAGCAATGTCCCAAGTCGAACAGATGAAGATGCAGCTGCACGGTCTCGCTGACCAATCGCGCCAAGGTGCCGCCAGCCTGGCCGGGTTCAAACAACGCTTCGAGCAGTCCAGCCAGCAGGTCCAAGCGCTGATCCGGGGATCAGCGACGAACGCCGACAAGGACATCACCGCACTCCTTGACGCCGCCGGCAAGTCCGTCGAGCAGGCCATACAATCACTCGCCTCCGCCGAAGCGGGTTGTCGCAGCTACGCCGATCAGATCTAGCCGGCCGAGGCGGCAGGCGTGCCTTTGGAGCTGCAACAGGT
>NZ_SMKR01000098.1 GCF_004348725.1 Kribbella turkmenica | reverse complement strand
GCCTGACCAGACAACGGCGCGACCGACAAGGTATTCGCGGTTACCGGCCGCGTCGTAGGTCCCGCCCGGCTCGAAGAGGTGCTTGACCGAATTCTCGCCGGGTGTGTCGATCACGGTGGGGGTGGTGCCGCGGACTCGTTTGAAGGCGACGCTGAGGGCGAAGGCGTTCGCGTAGCCGACGCGGCGGGCGATGGTCTCCACGGTGTCCCGGGTGGAACGGAGGAGATCGGCGGCCAGGGTGATCCGCCAGCCGGTGAGGTAGGTCATCGGTGCCTCGCCGACGAGGGCGGTGAACCGGCGGGCCAGGCTCGCGCGGGAGACGCCGACGCGATCGGCCAGCTCGGTCACGCTCCACGGGTGCGCGGGCTGCTCGTGAATCAGCCGTAGAGCCAACCCTGCAACGGGGTCCGCCTGCGCCTGGTACCATCCCGGCGCGTGTGACTCCGGCCGATCGAACCAGGCCCGCAGCGTCGTGATCAACGCCAGATCCAGCCACCGATCCAGGACACTCTGCTGACCGGGTTCGTCGCGCTGGATCTCGCTGAGCACGATGTCCATCACCGAGCCGGCCACATCGGCGGCCGGTACGACCAGCACCGACGGCAGCGCCGCGAGCAGTCGCTGACTGACATCGCCGGCCAGCTGATAGGTGCCGCTGACAACCATCGCTTCGCCCTCCGCGCGACCGCCGTACGTGCGGACGCCGAGCCGGGCGCTGTAGTCGACAGGTGCCCCAGGCAACGGTTCGCAGACGCCGCCCGGATGGATCCGCAACTGGGGCTCGGTGTCCACCGCGTCACCCACGACGTACGGCGTCGTGCCGGTGAACACCGCGACGTCGCCCTGCTCCATCCGCATCGGCTCGATGCCGTCCCGCCGGACCCAGGCCGAACCGCGGACCAGGGTCGCCAGTGAGAGCGCGGCCTCGTCGCGGATCTCCAGGGCCCAGGGCGGATCCATGATCGTCAGGTTGAACACGCCGCCGCGCGCACGGGTGCCGGCCAGCAGATCGTCGAGCACGTCCATGGGGCCACCCTACGCCCCCGTGAGCGGCTCGGACATCGAATTGCGCGAAAGAACCATGGTTCGACTCACCGAGCCGCGATGAACTTGAGCCATGACAGCGACACCGATTCTGATCCTGAGTGGTAAGGGCAAGACCGGACGCCGCGTCGTCGAGCAGCTCGAGGCCCGCGACGTCCCCTACCGGCTGGCCTCGCGGTCGAGCGCGCAACGCTTCGACTGGTACGACGACAGCACATGGTCCCCGACGATCGCCGGCGCCGGCACGGCGTACCTGGCACCGCCGGTCGGGCCGACCGGGCTGGCCCAGGCGGGCCGGTTCGTCAAGCAGGCCGCGGCCGAAGGTCTGCGCCGGGTCGTGCTGCTGTCCGGTCGCGGGGTGGGCAGTCCGGGCCGCGACTTCGCCGTGTACGACGGCCAGCTCGCGCTCGAGGACGCGGTCAAGGCCAGTGGCGCGGACTGGACGATCGTCCAGCCGGCGTGGTTCGCGCAGGGGTTCAGCGAGGACTTCCTCCGGTACCACGTGCTCGCCGGTGAGATCCGGGTGTCGGCCGGTGACGGCGGCGAGGCCTGGATCGACACCAACGACGTCGGCGACGTGATGACCGCCGTACTGCTCGACGAGGCACACACCGGCGCGACGTACGCGATCTCCGGACCCCGGTGCCTGCGCATGGCCGAGGTCGCCGCCGAGCTGACCACCGCCACCGGCCGGCCGATCAGCTACGTCGACCTGGAGCCTCAGGACCACGTCACCGAACTCGTCCAGCAGGGCCTCGACCAGGAGGACGCGGAGGCCGTCCGCGACCTGTTCGCGGTCATCCGCCACCACCGGTCGGAGTACGTCTCCGACGGGGTCCAGCAGGTCCTCTGCCGAGCCCCGCGGGACTTCGCCGACTGGGCGCGGGAGACCGCGCAGACCGGGATCTGGCAGTAGAGCAGGCTCCCCTCGGATCGGGAGTCCGCAGGATGGGGCGCGGCGGCCGGCACCAACGAGCACACCCTCGACCAGGTACCGCGACTACCTGGTCGATCTCCGGACCCTGCCGAAGCAGACCAGGGACTGGCTGAACGTCGCCCGCCCGACCCGTGACATCGGTACCGCGTACCCGTGGCCGGACCTGCCGGTGAAGCTCGGCGCGGCGTACGACGTACTGATCCATCTTCACCGGGTCACTGCGGCGCACCTGCGCTGACAGCGGCGGACCGCCAGCACTCCACAATCGTGCCCACGCGGACGATCGCACGGTCAGGCGATCGGGGCCGGGTCGATTGTGGAGTACTGGCGGTTCGGGTCAGCGGTGGCTGTGATCCAGCTCGACGTACTCCGAGTGCGTCATCTCCCGCAGTTCCGACGGCGCGGTCTTGGACTGGAGGTTCGCACCCTGGCCGACGGCGCCGCCGCCGAAAACGATGTTCGCCCAGTTGTTCTGCGCGGTCAGCGTCGTGGTCGCGTTGTCGTCGTTGACGTCCGCGGCGGTGGTGTCGGTGGCGTCACCGTCGCAGTTCCAGTCGATCGGGTTGCTGGCGGCGCCGCTGGTGGTCCGGATGGTGCCGTTCGGGCACTTCCACTTGGTCCGGAACCCCGACGCCGAGCTGCCGAGGCCGGCCGACTCCCGCAGACTCGCCTCGTTGAGTGCGGCCGGGGCGACGTTCGAGTAGCCCCAGTAGAGACTGCCGTTGGCCCGGATCACGCCGCCGAGCTGGAAGAAGTAGTTCATCACGCTCAGGTAGTTCGGCTTGTAGTTGCCGTGGTCGGTGCCACCGTGCCGCAGACCCAGGTTGTGCCCGAGCTCGTGGATGAAGGTGCCGACCTCCTGGTCGTCGGTGCCGGCCCAGCCGCACTTCGGGCCGACGGTGACGATGAACGTGTCGTTCGGGATCGCGAACGCCTGACCGCTGCTGCAGCCGCCGTCGTAGCTGTCGGCCCAGAGCATGTAGTGGAAGACGGCCTTCCGGGCGCTGGCGAAGTTGGCGTTCTTGATCCTCGTGGTCTGGGCGCCGGACGGCTGCAGGTTGTTGTCGTACGGGACCTGGTTGCCGCCGCCGAGGTCGTACGCCGCTCCACCGGCCGCGCCGGCGTCGAGGTGGAGCTTGATCCCGGTCGTGCCGTCGGGGTTGCTGACCGGCGCGCCGGCGAAGACCTGCACGATCCGGTCCAGGGCGGCGGTGCTGGTGAGCCGGCCGGCCATGTAGTCCATCTCGACGAACAGGTCCTTCTTCGTCGGCGACGCACCCATCGCGGGCAGGTCGACGTCGACCGTGCCGTCACCGTTGGCGTCGTACCCGTTGGTCTCCCAGGTGTCGGGCAGCGAGTCGCCGTCGGTGTCGGTCGCCAGCGGTGCGGCGACGGTGCGCGCGGGCTCGTCGGCCGACGGGGGGACGGCGGCCACCGCGCTCGTGGCGGCGAGCGCGGCGGCGGCCAGGGAACCGAGCACGGTGAGCAGGGCGGGGCGGGGCCTCATCAGATCTCCTTGTGGGCGGTGGGTGATCTGTCCGACACCGTAGGTGATCTGGCTTCACTTCGTGCGGCTCAGGAGAGCCATTGGCCCATTTGGGTCAGGCGGCCGAGCGCAGCATCGCCCGGATGCCGACGGTCAGGCCGAGGACCGCGGTGACGATCGCCGCGACCCAGCCCCACAGCGCCGCGCTCGACCACACGTCCCCGGAGAACAGCGTCCGCTCGGCGTCGACGACGTACGACAACGGGTTGAACTTCGCGGCGACCTTCATCCAGCCCGGTCCGGTCTCCAGCGGCAGCAGCATGCCGGACAGGATCATCAGCGGGAACAGGAACGTCTGCTGCACGACCCAGAACATCCAGTCCTGCTTGCGGACCGCGATCGCCAGCGCGTAGCTCAACGCACCGAGCCCGATCCCGAACACCGCGAGCAGCGCCAGCCCGACCACGGCGCCACCGAGGTGCAGGTCGAACGCGAACGGCGTCATCACCGCGATCACGATCACCGCCTGGCCGAACAGCGGCACCATCTCCTTCAGGGCCCGGCCGACCAGCAGCGACGACCGCGACAGCGGTGTCACCAGCATCCGCTCGTGCGCGCCGGTCTGGAACTCGAACAGCAGGTTCGCGCCGGTGGTCGACGTACCGAACAGCGTGGTCATCACCAGGATCGACGGCACGAACCACTGCCAGACACCGTCGCCGAACGTGGCGCCCATCGACCCGGACAGCAACGGCCCGAACAGGGCCAGGAACACCAGCGGCTGGATCATCCCGAACAGCAGCGAGAACGGGTCCCGCAGGACCGGCTTGAGCTCCCGGTTCATCACGATCCGGATGTCGCGGATGAGGTTCCGCTGCGGCTCGGCCGTGAGTTCGACCGGCGTGGTCGTCAGGGTCAGGGTGGTCATCAGGCTGCCTTTCCGTTGGTCTCGGCTTCGCGGAGGCTGCGGCCGGTGAGGTTGAGGAACACGTCGTCGAGCGTCGGCCGGTGCACCTGCGCTCCGGCGACCGGGATGCCACGCTCCTGGGCGGCGGTGATCAGTGCGGGGAGCGCCGCGGGCCCGTCCGCGACCCGGACGCTGAGCTCGTCGCCGACGGCGACGACTTCCTTGGCACCCGGCAACTTCTCCGCCAGCGCCGCGATCGCCGGCAGGTTGCCGGGAGCAACCGTGAGCGCGAGCCGGTCACCGGCCAACCTGCTCTTGAGTGCCTCGGCGGTGTCGTCCGCGATCACCTCGCCGTGGTCCACCACGACGACCCGCTCGGCCATCGAGTCGGCCTCGTCCAGATAGTGCGTGGTCAGCACGATCGTCATCGCGTACTGCTCGCGCATCCGCAGGATGTGGTCCCACAGGTTCGCCCGGTTCTGCGGATCGAGGCCGGTCGACGGCTCGTCGAGGAACAGCAGCTTCGGCGCGTGCACCAGGCCCATCGCCACGTCGAGCCGCCGGCGCTGCCCGCCGGACAGCTCGGACACCTTTCGGCCGGCGAGCTCGGTCAGCTCGAGCGCCTCCAGCAGCTCGCCGGTACGGCGCTTGGCCGCCCGCCGGTCGAGTCCGTAGATGACGCCCTGGCCGACCAGCTCGTCACCGGCCCGCTGGTGGTGCCCGGCGCCGTTGCCCTGGCCGACGTACCCGATCTTCCGGCGCACCTGGCCGGGCTGTGTGGTCACGTCGTACCCGGCGACGGTCGCGGTGCCCGCCGTGGGCCCGATCAGGGTGGTGAGCATCCGCAGGGTGGTGGTCTTCCCGGCGCCGTTCGGGCCGAGGACGGCGACCAGCTCGCCGGGTTGGACGTCGAGGCTGATGCCGCGGACAGCGTGCACGGTCTCGGTGCGGCTCACCACGAAGTCCCTGGTGAGCTCTCGGGTGCTGATCACGATGTCTCCTTCGGTCGTGTTCCGTTGGAGGCGACATTTCCAGCAGAAGAGGACAGGTTCTGGCCGTTACCCGTGGCAATCTGACGTCATGTCCGAAACCTCGGCCCGACTCCTCTCGTTGCTGTCCCTGTTGCAAGCCCGCCGCGACTGGCCGGGTGCGCTGCTGGCCGAACGACTCGAGGTCAGCCCGCGCACCGTCCGCCGCGACGTCGACCGCCTGCGCGACCTCGGCTACCCCGTGCGCGCGACCAAGGGACCGGACGGCGGCTACCGCCTCGACGCGGGCGCCGACCTGCCTCCGCTGCTGTTCGACGACGACCAGGCGATCGCGGTCGCGGTCGCCCTGCAGACCGCGACGACCACGGTCACCGGGATCGAGGAGGGTGCGCTGCGCGCGCTGGCCACGGTCCGACAGGTGATGCCGGCCCGGCTGCGGCAACGGGTCGACGCACTCCAGGTCACCACGGTCGACCGGTACGCCGACACCCGCCGGACGAAGGTGGACTCGAACCAGTTGATCGCGATCGGGATGGCGGTCCGGGCCCGGGAGGTACTGCGGTTCGACTACGCGTCACCCGGTGCGTCCGAGGAGGAGTGGACGCCGCCGCGGAAGGTGGAGCCGCATCACCTGGTGACCTGGGGCGGCCGGTGGTACCTGGTCGGCTGGGACCTCGACCGGAAGGACTGGCGGACGTTCCGGGTGGACCGGATGACGCCGAAGACGCCGACCGGTCCGCGGTTCACCCCGCGGGGGTTGCCGGCGCCGGACGTGGCGACGTACATCTCCAGCAAATTCAAGGGCCAGGCGCAGTCGCCGTGCCGGGGTGAGGCGATCCTGCAGGCGAAGGCGTCGGACATCGTCCAGTGGGCCGGACGGCACGCGATCGTCGAGGAGATCACGCCGACCAGTTGCCGCCTCATCCTCTCCGCCTGGTCCTGGACCGGGCTGGCCGCCACCTTCGGCATGTTCGAGTGCGACCTGGAGTTCGTCGGCCCGCAGGAGTTGAAGGATGCGGCCACGCACCTCGCCGCCCGCTACCACGTGGCCGCGTCATGACTCTACTGATGCCACGCCTCCAGCCTGGCGGGTCGTTGGGCTGGAACTCACGGCCTTCCCTCGTCGCTGCGGTCGCTTCGCTCCCTTCCCCCCGCAGACCCGGCCGGGAGGCCCCATGACCTCCGAACTCATCGTCGCCGACGCCGATGCCTGGCACGCCTGGCTGAGCGAGCAGCACGAGGTCAACGACGGCATCTGGCTGGTGCTCGCGAAGAAGAACGTGACGACACCGACCAGCCTCACCTACGACCAGGCCCTCGAGGAAGCGTTGTGCCACGGCTGGATCGACGGTCAGCGCAAGAGCCGGGACGACCGGACCTTCGTCCAGCGCTTCACCCCGCGGCGCGCCCGCAGCCTCTGGTCCCAGCGCAACGTCGGGATCGTCGCGCGGCTGGAGCGCGAGGGCCGGATGGTCGCCGCCGGCCGCGAGCAGGTGGAACGCGCGAAGGCCGACGGGCGGTGGGACCAGGCGTACGGCGGCTCCAGCGCTCTGGAGGTGCCGGCCGACCTGGCCGAGGCGCTCGCCGCCGTGCCGCGGGCGCAGGCGATGTTCGACATCCTGACCAGCGGCAACCGGTTCGCCGTCGTGTACCAGGTGACCGCGGCGAAACGCGCGGCGACGCGGGCGCGGCGGATCGCGCAGTTCGTCGAGCAACTCGCGCGCGGCGAGACGATCTATCCGCAGAAGCGGACGCTGTGATCAGTACAGGACGGGGTTGAGCGGCGAGGAGATCAGTTCGCCGGGGCGGTTGCCGGGCATCCAGCTGGCCAGATCGGCTTCCTGGTAGCGGTTGTTCGGTTCGGCGATCTCCATGGCGGCGTCGACGTAGATGATCGTCATCACCCGGCGGGGTACGCCGGTCCGGTTCGGCGGCGCGTGGTGGAACGTCCAGCCGAGGTGGTAGCTGACTTCACCGAGCTCGTACGGCTCGGAGAACTCGGGAAAGTCCTGCTCCGCCAGCACTTCCTGCAGCACCCGCTCGGACTCGTCGCTGATCGGCAGGTCCCGGCCGTACTCGAAGACGTGGCTGCCGGCCGCGAACGACAGCGGACCCATCTCCATCGGCGTCTCCTGCAACGGCACCCACACCGTCACGCACCGGTCCGTCGCGAACGGCCAGTAGTACTGGTCCGCGTGCCACGGCGTGACCCCGCCGCCGGACTCCTTGTAGAGCGCCTGGTCGTGGTAGAGCCGGACCGACTGCACACCGAGCAGCTGGGCGGCGATCCGCGCCAGTCGCGGTGACGACACGAACTCGAGCACCTGCTCGCTGTCCTGCCACAGGTTCGCCACCTGCAGGAACGCCCTTCCGTAGGTGTCCCGCGCCGCCAGCGGCAGGTCCTGGGTGTTCAGTTCGATCACCTTCCCGGTGATCTCCGGCTCGTACGCCGCGATCGTCTCCGGGCTGAGCACGTTCTTCAGCTTCACGAAGCCGTGCTCGGCGAAGTGGGCGATGGCGGACCGGCTGAGGGTGTAGTCGGTCTCGAGCTCCGGGCGGGTCGACCGGGGCGGTGGGGTGGGAGAGGTATCCAGGGCGGCCATGGGACCCTAGGGTTCCGGCCGCGGTGAGCGCTGTAAAGATCAGTGATCAAATTTCTGCCGCTCGCGGGCGAACCGGTTCAGGGTCGCCAGGATCAACTTGCGCGTCGTCGCACCACCGGCTCCATGCCCTTCCTGCTCGACCAGGTGGAGCTCGGCGTCCGGCCAAACCTGAGCCATCCGCCAGGCGATGTCGGGTGGGCTGCTGATGTCCAGCCGGCCGTGGATCAGCACGCCTGGGATCCCGGCCAGCTTGCCCGCGTCGCGTTCCAGCGCACCGTCGTCCAGCCAGGCCGCGTGTCCCCAGTAGTGCGTGACGAGCCGGGCGAGCCGCAGCCGGAGTACCGGGTCGTCATACCTCGGGTCCGGCTTCCAGCCCGGGTGGGTCCGGACGTGCGTGTCCTCCCAGTCGCACCAGTCCTGCGCGGCCTTCTCGCGAACGGCCGGATCCGGGTCGTGCAGCAATCGGCTGTACGCCAGCGCCAGGTTCCCGTCCCGCTGATCGGCGGGTACGCCGTCACGGAACCGGGCCCACTCCTCCGGGAAGATCCGGCCCATGTCGCGGGTGATCCACTCGACCTCCCGCCGGGTCGTGTTGGTGACGCTGAACAGCACGATCTCCGAGACCGCCTCCGGACGCTGCTCGGCGTACGCGAAACCGAGGGTCGCACCCCAGGACGCGCCCAGGATCAGCCACTTCTCGATGCCGAGCATGGTGCGGAGCTGCTCCAGATCCGCGATCAGGTGGGCGGTGGTGTTGGTGCTCAGGTCCACGTCCGGCTCGGCCGCGTCGGGCGTACTGCGGCCGCAGTTCCGCTGGTCGAACAGCACCACCTTGTACGCCGAGGGGTCGAAGTACCGCCGCCACCACGAGCCGGCGCCCGAGCCCGGTCCGCCGTGGATCACCACCGCCGGTTTGCCGTCCGGGTTGCCGCAGACCTCCCAGTAGACGCGATGGCCGTCACCCACGTCGAGCAGGCCGTGGTCGTACGGCTCGATCTCGGGGTACATCGCCGCCTCCTGCGATCTAACAGTGCTGTTACATTCAATGTAACAGCACTGTCAGATCGACAGCACGCCGGTGTAGGTCAGCGCGAACGTGCCGCAGGGGAAGAGGAACAGCGAGGCCAGCACGATCACGCCCCGGAACGTCTGTCCCGGCCCGATCAGTCGCCGGTAGGCGACGATCAGCACGGGCACCATCACCACTTCGAGCACGAGCATGCCGCGCGGAATGATCGTGTCCGTCGCGGCCAGCACCCCCGACAGCGCCGCCGCGGCGACCCAGGCGCCGAACCCGATCCGGTACGTCGTCCGCGCACCGAACCGGACCGCGATCGTCTGGTACCCGGCCGCCCGGTCGGCTTCGAGATCGGCGAGTGTCGTCGGCAGGTACAGACCGACCGCGGCCAGCGTGCCTTGCAGGCCCATCAACCACGGGAACTCACCGAGGTCTGGATTCACGGCTGCCCAGCCGGCCAGCGGCCCGAACGCGCCGAGGGCGAGCGCGTTGACCGCGACGTCGAAACCGGCCCGCGTCTTCAACCGCACCGGCGGCACGCTGTAGGCGTATCCGAGCAGTACGGCGAGCAGCACGCCGAAGGCGAACACGATGCCGACGTGCACGCTGATCCCGACGGCCGCGACCGCGGCGGCGAAGGCGATCCGCTTGACCGCCCGCAAGGTGATGCGGCCGTCGAGCAGCGGCGACTTCGCCTTGCGCGGGTTGAGCCGGTCACTCGGCAGGTCGTACGCGTCGTTGACCGCGAGCACCGCGAGCCAGACCAGCGGACCCATCACCACGGCACCGACGATCAGCCGCGGCCAGTCCTCGAGCGGTGGGACGAGCCGCCGGGTCGCGAGCAGGATGCCGACGTAGTACGGCACGATCGACACCACCCAGAACGCCGGCCGTCCGACCGCGAGCACGTCCCGCACCCGCGGTGCCGCTGCCCGAACTCCCACTGTCGTGGTCACACCGCCACTGTGCTCCCACCTGCCGGGACCGGTCCTCCTTCCGGAGAGTGAAGCCCCTCACTCTCACGGTTGAATGTGAGCAACGGAACCGTTCCCGAGCGCCACCCAGACGGAGCCGTCGGCGTCGAGCGCGAGGCCGTGCGGCTCCAAGCGCGCGCCCCGGCCGACCTGCTCGATCAGGTTGCCCGCGGCATCCAACGGGCGAGTGCGGCCGCACCCCAGAGGGTGATCCAGCAGCCGCCGTCGTCCGTCGCCACCACCGCGTGCGGCTTCGACCCAGCCGGCAGCGGAAAACTCCCCGGTCGTGCCGTCGGCCGTGATCCGGCCCGCCCGGCCGGCGAGAATCTCCACGAACTACACCGCGTAGGCACCCGCGCTGATGCCCATCGGCCCGGCCGCCGCGGTCGGCAACGGGGTACGTCGTCACCTCGCCGGCGAGCATGATGCGGCCGACGAGTCTTGTCCGTCCTTGAGTTCACTGTCGCCGGACCGAACGAGGGTCCGTACGGCGTCGCCGTCGTCAACGGCAAGGTGTGGACGACGCTCGTCCACGCCGGCGTGGTCGCTCACCGGCCTCCTCGAAATCGAGAACCGCGCCGCGCCAGTGGGATTGGAGCCGGCCGACACCGGGACGCTCCAAGGGGACCTGATCCGGCTCAACCGCGAGGTGCACTCCGCACTGACCGAGCGGCCGTCGATCACGCAGGCGGTGATCGCGGCGTCGTTCCGTACGCCGGAGGCCGCCGAGGCGCTGACCGCGTTCTGGGCCGACCGCTGACCGCTACGCGAGAGCGGCCGCTGTCATCGCCCGCTCGGGACTAGGGTCTTCTCACGCCTAGCTTGAGGAGACTGCGTTGACTGGACGTCTGACGAACGAGGTCGTGCTGGTGACCGGGGCCGCGCGGGGGATCGGCCGGGCGGTGGCGGCGAAGGCCGCGGCCGAAGGTGCCGCGGTCGCGCTGGTCGACGTACTGGCCGACCAGCTCACCGCGACCACCGCGGAGCTCCAGGAGTCCGGTGCGACGGTCGCGGCCGCGGTCGGCGACATCACCGACGAGAGCTCCGTTCGCGCGGCTGTCGGGAAGCTGACCGACGACCTCGGCGGTCCGGTCACCGTGCTGGTCAACAACGCCGGCAAGAACGCGTACGCCGACGCGACCAGGATGACCGTCGAGGAGTGGGACAGCGTCTTCGACGTCGACCTCAAGGGCGCCTGGCTGATGGCCCGGCAGGTCCTGCCGTCGATGATCGAGAACCGGCACGGCTCGATCGTGAACATCGCCTCGATCCACTCCAGCCTGACCACCGCCGGCATGTTCCCCTACGCCGCGGCCAAGTCCGGCCTGGTCGGCATGACCCGCAGCCTCGCGCTCGACGTCGCGCCCCACCAGGTCCGGGTGAACGCCGTCAGCCCCGGCTACATCGGCACCGACCTGCTCGAGGAGTTCTTCGACACCATTCCCGGCGAACGCGAGAAGGCGCTCGGCGTCCATCCCCTCGGCCGGATCGGCACGCCCGAGAACGTCGCCGAGGTCGTCTGCTTCCTGGCGTCCACGGCCGCCGCGTTCGTCACCGGCGCGAACTGGGCGGTGGACGGCGGCCTCGGCGTCCGCTACGCGTGAGCGTTCAGTCGGGCAGCTCCGGGTCGAGCGCGCCGAGGGCGGACCGTTGCCGAGGCGCGGACCTGTTGGCCCGGCCGGATGTGACCGGCGAAAAGTTCGGCAGGATGCGGTCGTGACCGAAATCCGGGTACGCCGGGCCGAGCCGGACGACGCGGACGCGCTGGTCCGGCTCCGCGGACTCATGCTCGCGGCGATGGGCGCCGACACCAGTGACCCGGAGGCACCCTGGCGGGCCATCGCCCGGCGGTGGTTCGCCGAGCAACTCCAGTCGCCCGAGACGTTCGCGGCGTACGTCGTCGACGATCCGGCGGTCGGGGTGGTCGCGGGAGCCGCGGGGAACGTGTACGTGCATCCGCCGGGTCCGAGGGATCTCTCCACTGTGCGTGGTCACCTGTACAACGTCAGCACCGAGCCGGACTTCCGCCGGCGGGGGCTGGCCAAGGCGTGTGTGGTCTCGCTGCTCGACTGGTTCCGTGACGAGACCGCCGTCGGCCAGATCGAGTTGCACGCCACGCAGGACGGGATCGACCTCTACCGCGGCCTGGGGTTCGTCGAGGCGCGCTATCCGACGCTGCGTCTCCGCCGGGGCTGAGCCGACGAGGTGTGGGTGGACAGGGGTTCTGGGCACACGGCAAGAACGGAGTGAGAATGCCCAGAGAGGCGCTGTGAGGAGCTCACCAGATGCGCCGTCGGAGTTTCGTCAGGATGACCGGGTTGGCGGTCGCGGTCGTGGTCGCGGTCGGAGCGCTGTACCAGCTACCCGCCAGCCTGTTCGGCCGGCCCGGCTATCCCGCCCGCCCGGCCGCCGAGACCGCGGCGGTGACGGAAGGCGGGGTGCCGGTCCGACCAGTCGATCCCGGCGATTTCGGCGACCGGTCCTCGGCGACGCCCGCGCGTCCGCTGCCGGCGATCACCTACCCGGCCCGCGGCACCGGCAAGTACGGTGTCCTGCCCGGGAACTCCGCGGTCATCGGCCGGTCCGGCCGGCTGTTCACGTTCCGGCTCGCGGTCGAGGGCGGCATCGACGGCGTCGACCGGACCGCGTTCGCGCAGTTCGTCCGGGCGACGTACGGCGCACCGCCGGGCTGGGCGTCCGGGGGGCAGTACCGCTTCCGGCAGGTCGGTCCGGGCGAGGAGGCCGACTTCACGCTGATGCTGGTGACCCCGGCGACCCGCGACCTCGTCTGCGGCGACGGCTACGACCGCTACACCAGTTGCCGGATCGGCGATCGCGTCGTCCTCAACGTCGCCCGGTGGGCGCACGGCATCCCGAACTACGGTGCCTCGCTGACGGCGTACCGGCAGTACATGATCAACCACGAGACCGGGCACCGGCTCGGCCGCGGCCACGAGCTGTGCCCGGGCCCGGGCCGGCCGGCGCCGGTCATGCAGCAGCAGACGCTCGGGCTGCACGGCTGTACGCCGTACTCCTGGCCCTACCGTGACGGCGTCCGCTACAAGGGCCGGCTGGGTCAGTACGACGACCCTATTCCTCGATGATCGACAGCACGTTGCCCGCGGGGTCCTTGAACCACGCGATCGGCGGGCCGTCGCCGCGGTGGACGCCGAGCTCGTCGTGCTTGTCGTCGTACCGCTCGAAGGTGACACCGCGGCCGGCCAGCTCGCGGGCGGCCGCCGCGATGTCGTCGACCGGGAAGTTCAGGATGGTGAACTCGGCCGGGACGTGGTTGTCCTTCGGGTAGACCAGCACCGGGACGTCGCCGGCGATGGTCAGCTGCAGCATCCCGTGGTCCTCGGTCACGTCGAGCCCGAGCGTGCCGCCGTAGAACTCCTCGGCGGCGGGGATGTCGTCAACGGAGAACCCGCTGTACGCCTTCGTGTCCTTGAACATCACGTACCTCCCTCAGTGGGGTGCTTTCACCAGGTACGTCGGTGCCGTCCGGACGACTTCGACATCGCGGAATCAGTTGTGCAGCGTCACCTGCGGGAGCGCCTGGGTGACCGCCGACGTGCCCGCGACGGACTCCAGGCCGTCGGCCACGGTGTGGAGCAGGCGGATCAGGTGGGCGGCGTCATTCGGCCCGAGGATACCGGTGACGACGTCGAGGACACGGACGGTGAGCGCGTCCAGCTGGGAGAGGCGTGCCTGGCCGAGCGAGGTCACGGTCAGTCGCGGGCCCGTCCGGACCATGCCGAGCGCTTCCAGCTCGGCGATCGCCAGCTCGGCCTCACCGGGGGTCGTCCCGACCTGTTCGGCGACCTCGTCCGCGGTGCCGCGGCCGTTCGCGATCGCGCTCAGAGTCAGGGCCGCCGGCATCTTCATTCCGACCGCGTCCTGCAGGCCGAGAACGAGTGGGTGGGCGTGGCCGCGGACGCGCTCGACCGCGTCGAGCAGCCGGAGCGCGTCACCGACGTCGCCGATCAACTGCTCGGTCTGGACGGCGGCGAGACCGTTCGACTCGACTCGCTCGGGTGCTTGTACGACCCCGTCGGCAACCCGCTCGGGCACCGCCAAGGACCGGGCCTCCGTCCGAGGCCTTGTTCCAGCGTCTTCGATGGTCACGCCGTCCAGCGTACGGACTGCTTCCGACAGCTCGGCGTGTCGTTCCTGAGGAAATCCTGTGAATGTGGCTGCCGGAATCATCCAAGGTCGGGGACCCGACCCCGGCCGGGCGGCGGACGCAGCCGGTTCGCTCCGATCAAAGGCGCTTTCAGCTGAGGACCTTTCAGCTGTAGCGGTATTCGAACAAAGGGTCGAAGGATCCGGTCCTGAGTGGTCTCGAAAAACTTATCCGAATCCTGATCAAGGCGTGACTTCGGGTCGGCATTCTCCGTTGGACCTGACGTGATGGTGAACCTACGGCGCACCGCCACCGCGCTCGCTCCGCGTATCCAGGCCGACCACCCTTCGAGCAACAGCCAGGAGGACCAGTGACAACCGCCACCGCCACCCAGACGTCCGAGCGCCGACGCGTCCGAGTCTGGTTCGGTGAGCACGTGATCGCCGACTACAACGCCGAGCCGGCGTTGGCCGAGCGGTACGCACACGCCATGAGTCGTCGGTTCGCCGGCCTTCGGGTCACCAACGACCCGATGCCCGCCGTCGACCGGCTCCCCGACCCCCTGCCCGGCGAGCGCATGTGGGACGTAGCACCCCGCTGAGAAGCACCCGGCATCATCACGCGTTCCGTATCTCACCAGACAACCCACCCGGACACGCGAACCGGTCGAGCACCTCACCTCGATCAACCGACGATGCCGTTGGCGGCAAGCGGGCGTTGGCGCTCTGCCCCCCGCTTGCCGCCGTTCTTCCCGACCGATGCGCCTGATCGAACCACCTGAACAGAAGACCCCGTCCGCACCGGTTCCCCAAGGCCGGTGCGGACGTTCCGTTGCGGTCAGAGGTTGGCGTAGTACTCCGGCTTCATCTGGATCAGCTGAACATAGTTGCCGTCCGGGTCGACCACCGTGGCGAACCAGCCGATCCCGCGGTCCTCCGGGTGCACCAGCCACTCGACGTCGAGCGTGCGCAGGTGCGCGGCCGCCGCCTCGATGTCGTCGACCGCGAAGTTCACGATGAACCGGCCCGGTTCGGGGGCCTTGGCGGCGACGTCGTCGCGCCGCTCGATCACCAGGCCGAAGCCGCCGAGGTTCAGGTTGCCGTAGCCGTCGACCTCGGCCCGGAAGCCGTCGCGGTACCAGGCCTTCAGCCGCTCCGGATCGGTGCTGCCGAGCAACATGCTGTTCAGAACGGGCTGTCCCATGGATTGATCCTTCGTCCGGAGAGCTGCCGATCAGCTCACCCACCGGGTACGTCGGAGCCGCCGGCGTCAGCTCGACATGGTGACGAACCGTTCGACGATCGGGCCGAGGACGTCCGGCTCGACGTCGTGTGGATGACCGTCCATCGTCAGCCGGCGGCCGTTCGGCAGCAGGTCGGCGACCACCTGCGCGGTGTCGCGGCGCCAGTCCCGGCTCTCGCCGCCGACGGCCCTTCGAGGACCCGCCCCCTCGGTGCGTACACCGTGTACGACGTCGCCACCCGCGACGAGGTCATCCGCTGGACCAAGCGCTTCATGGACCTTCACCGCCGGAACTGGCCCGGCTGGCAAGGCGGGTCCGGGATCAGCCAGGTCTTCGGCCCGGAACAGTAACCCGCACTCGGTCCCGCCCCGCGAGCCGGCAGCGCCATCAGTTCACCGGCCCGAGCACAGCCGCCGCGGACGATCCGGGCTCCGCCCGGCCAGCCGTCATCCTGCGCGGATGAAGTGCTGGAGCGCCGGGTTGTCCACTGTTGGTGTTCACCGGGGTGTCAGGTGGTGGTCATGGGACCGGGTGATGATCGCGGCGGATTCCGCCTCCGAGAGGACTGACGATGGGGCACGACCACCCGCACACGCACGACCACAGCCACGGTCATGGGCATGAGCATGGGCACAGCCATGAGCATGGGCACAGCCATGAGCATGGGCACAGCCATGAGCACGGACACAGCCATGAGCACGGGCACGGGCATCATCACCACCATCCGAACGCCGAGCTGGACGCGGCGACGTTGGCCGCGCTGGACGAGTCGGTGCCGGACAGTGACCTGTCGCCGGGTGAGGTGTCGCGGCGGGCGTTGCTGCGGTCGGCGGGGATCCTCGGAGGTACGGCGGCGCTGGCCGTCACCGGAGCGCAGGTCGCCGCGGCGACGACCGCGGACAGGGACGGTTGGATCTTCAGGCCGGGTGCCCGCCCGAACGTCTGGCTGGCCGGTGACCACCACATCCACACGCAGCTGAGCTCGGACGGCATGTACCGGGTGATCGACCAGGCCCGGCACGCGGCGGCGTACGGGCTGGACTGGCTGGTCATCACCGACCACGGCGGCGCGACGCACGCCCGGATCGGCGTCGACCTGGTCAACCCGCAGATCAAGGCGGCCCGCTCGGAGTTGCGGAACACGCTGATCTTCCAGGGCCTGGAGTGGAACATCCCGGCGGCCGAGCACGGCACGGTCTTCGTCGCCCCGGGCAGCCGCGAGGTCGACGTCCTGAAACAGTTCGAGAACTCGTACGACGGCAGCGTGCGGGGCGCCGGGGCGAACACGCCGGCCAACGAGGCGCTCGCGGTGTCCGGCATCCAGTGGCTCGGTCAGCAGGTGGACCGTCGCCGGGTCGCGGACGCGCTGTTCCTCGCCAACCACCCCGCGCGGAACGGAATCGACAGCCCGCACGAGATCCGGAACTGGCGGGACGCGGACTCGCGGATCGCGGTCGGTTTCGAGGGCGCGCCGGGTCACCAGGCGGCCGGCCTGCCGGAAGGGATCGGCGGTGCCAGCGCCCGCGGATATTACGGCAACTCGCCGAACGCGAACTCGTTCCCCGGCTACCCGGCGGAGAGCTACCGCACCTGGGGCGGCTTCGACTGGATGACCGCGACCGTCGGCGGCCTCTGGGACAGCTTGCTCGCCGAGGGCAAGCCATGGTGGATCAGTGCGAACTCCGACTCGCACGTGAACTGGAACGAGACGTCCCGGCGTCCCGACGGCTCGAGCCAGGCCCAGTTCGACCGCGACGGCCGCTACATGGACCCGGTCCACGGCACCACGATCAACCGGACCGCGGGCGACTTCTGGCCGGGCTACTACAGCCGCACGCACGTCGGTGCGGACCGGCGCGACTACCTCGCGGTGATGGAGGGCCTGCGCCACGGCAGGGTCTGGGTCGACCACGGTGCGCTGGTCAAGGGCGTCGAGGTCGAGGTCCGTGAGGTCGGCAAACGGCACGGCGAACCGCTCGGCGGAGCGTTGATCACCCGGAAGGGCCGTGCGCTCGAGCTCGTCGTCCGGATCACCGCGCAGACGATGCCGAACTGGGCGAACTTCGTCCCGACGCTCAACCGGGTCGACGTCGTCCAGGGCGCGGTCACCGGACCGGTGGCCGACCGCGACACGTTCACCGCGCCGAGGACCAAGGTCGTCCGGCAGTGGGACACGTCGGGCCGCCGCGGCACGTTCGAGCTGGTGTACCCGCTGGGCAAGGCGGAGGCGCCGTACTACGTCCGCGTCCGCGGCACGGACGGGAACCGCAGCCAGCCCGGGTACCTGGGCGCCGCGGTGGACCCGGCCGGGCCACAGCTCGACGTGGTCGGCGCCGCGGACCCGTGGGTCGACCTGTGGTTCTACACGAACCCGATCTGGGTCCTGCCCAAGTAACCACGATGATCATCGCGATCGACGCGGACAGCCGGGACACGGCCGAGGCCGACCACCTGTTGTACGAGCTGTTCGGTGTCGTGGACCAGCCGGTCGTCGCCTGCACCCACATGGTGTCAGGCGGCGACCGCCCGCACGTCGCCGTCTCCCTGATGAGCGCGGCCGACCTGGCTGACGACATCCGCGCGCACTTCGCCGAGCACCACGTCGGCCTGGCGATCACCCGTCCGGGCGCGTCCGAGCCGGAGCTCTCCGGCCCGAGTCACCTCGTCCGCGGTGCGTACGTCGCCGCCGTCGAAGCAGCCCTCGGTACGGCCGGCCGCGCCGTCCGCTGGCCCGGACACGAACAGGCCCACGGCGTCCTCCCGGCCGCGGAACTGCGTACCCGCTGCGGAATCGACCACCTCGAAGCCGTCGGCGACGTCTCCGTCACCGATGACACCCTGATCGACACCCGCGACTTCCTCCGCCCCCTCCGCCGCGGCGGCCGCCTCACCCTCCAACTCCAGCCCGCCGCCGGCAACCTCCTCATCCCCTTCGAACTCCAACACCAACAGAAGTGCTGCGCCGACCACTAACGCCGGGCGTCCCAAGCGGTGGAGGAGTGGAGTACCTCGGGGAGGGGGCCTACTACTCCGAGGCGTTGGGTGCAGCGGGTGAGGGCGACGTACAGGTCGCGCAGGCCGCGGGGGGACTCGATCAGGATGCCGTCGGGGTCGACGACCAGGACGGAGTCGAACTCGAGGCCCTTGGCGCCGGCGGCGCTGAGCACCGTCACGTCACTCAACTGGGAGACCGCCTCCTGCACCAGCTCGAGCCGGCTGCGTGACGTGATCACGCCGACCTGCCCGTGCTGCGTCTCCTCGGCCGCGACCTTCTGCACGTACGCCGCCTGATCAGCGGCCGCGATGTCGGCATGCCAAGGCTTGACCCCGGTCGACCGCACCGAATGCGGTGCTTTCGCGCGCGGATCGACCGCCCGCAGTACGTCGCCCGCCAGTTCCATCACCTCGGCCGGCGTCCGGTAGTTCAGCGTCAACTCGGCCAGCCGCCACCGATCGCCGAACGTCGGCCCGAGCGCACCCTCCCAGCTCGTTCCACCCCCGACGGCGCCGGTCTGCGCGACGTCCCCGACCATTGTCATCGACCGCAACGGACACCGGCGCGCGATCGCCCGCCACGCCATCGGCGTCAGCTCTTGCGCCTCGTCGACGATCACGTGCCCGTACGTCCAGCGCCGATCGGCCCCGGCCCGGTCGGCCAGCGTCCGGTCGTCCTCGGCCTCGTACCGCTCCGCGAGCATTCCCGCGTCCAGGATGTCCCTCGCGGTCAGCACCTCCGACTCGTCCTCGTCGTCGAAGTCGGTCGAGGCCGATCCGGTCAGCACGTCCAGCGAACCTTGGGCGTAAGCGATCGCCCGCGCCCGGGCCGCCTTCTCCCGGGCCGCATCGCGGCCGTCGTCCCCGAGCAGCTCGGCCGCCTCGTCCAGCAGTGGTACGTCGGACGGGCTCCAGTCGTCGCCGTACCGCAGAAGGTGTTCACGGTCGAGCACGCTCAGCTGCGGTGCGGCCAGAGCCAGCCGGTCCTCGTCGCCGTACAGGTCCTCGAGAAGTCGCTGCGGACCGAGCAGCGGCCAGAGCTGGTCGAGCAGCGCCTGGACGGCCGGCTCCGCGAGCACCTCCTTGCGCAGCTCAGCCAGGTCGTACTCGTCCAGCAGGTTCTCGCCGCCGAGCGGGTCCGCGCCGATCAGGTCGGCGTACTGGTCCGTCAGGTGGTCGACGATCTCGGTCAGGAAGAACGGCCGCGCCTGGTTGTGGGTGAGGTGACGCTCACGGACGCGCGCGCGGACGTCCGCGCAGTACGCAGGGTCGAGCCGGAGCACGGTCCGGTCAACGGTGACCTGGATCGGCCTCTCGGGAACCCACTGCCGGTCGGCGACCGCCTTCGCGATCACCTCGGCCATCACCGCGCGACCCTTCACCTCGGCGCTCTCCGCGTCCTCGGGCCGGGTCGCGGTGAGGCCGGGCATCAGCTCGGCGACGGTCACCAGCCGGACGCCTTCCTCACCGAGTGACGGCAGCACCTCGCCGATGAACCGCAGGAATGCCGGATTCGGCCCGACGACGAGAATTCCGCGCTTTTCCAACTGCTCACGGTGGGTGTACAGCAAATAGGCCGCCCGGTGCAGGGCGATCGCGGTCTTTCCGGTGCCCGGTCCGCCCTGGACGACCAGGATTCCGGGCAGTTCGGAGCGGATGATCCGGTCCTGGTCGGCCTGGATCGTCTGCACGATCGACTCCATCCGGCCGGTCCGCCGGGCGTTCAGGGCCGCGAGCAGGACCGCCTCGCCCATCACGCCGGTGCCGGGTTTGGACGCGTCCGGCGCCTCCCGGTCCAGGTCGAGGTGCTCGTCCTGGACGTCGATCACCGTGCGCAACCGGGTCTGGATGTGCCGGCGCCGGACCACGCCTTCGTTCGCGACCGCGGTCGCGACGTAGAACGGCCGGGCCGCGGGTGCGCGCCAGTCGACCAGCAACGGTTCGTAGTCGGCGTCGTGCAACCCGATCCGGCCGATGTGCAGGGTCTCGCCGCCGGCGTCGTCCAGGCGGCCGAAGTACAACCCCTCCTCCGCCGAGTTGAGCCGGGCCAGCCGGACGTTCAGCTCACGGATCCGGCCGTCGCGCTGGTGCAGCGCCTGCGCGTTGCGGGTCCGGACGAGTTGCTCGTCCTGCGTGCGAGCCTCGGCGCGCTCGCGCTCGGTGTCGAGCGCGGCGTAGAAGGTCGTCAGGTGAAACTGCTCGGCCTGGAGCGGATTCGGCAATTCAAACCCCTTGTGATAAAATGCGACCCGTTGGTTCCCGGAGGACATTTCTGCATTTCCTCCGGTGGTAGCCACAAATCCCTGAGTTTATCCCGGATGCGGCCTTTTCTGCACTGCCCGTCCACGGCTTGACCTCAAGTTCTGTTGAGGTACTAGCGTTCCGGACGTGACCGTTCACCCGCTGCGGCTGGCCCTGCTCACCCGCACCGTCGACCCCGGTCGCTTCGGCACCCTGGTCACCCGCTGGTTCGCCCGCGAGGCCGAGCGGTCCGACGACTTCAAGCTCGACCTGATCGACCTGAGCGCGGTACCGCTGTCCGAACTGCCCGCGAGGATCGACGATGCCGACGCCGCGGTGATCGTGACGGCCGAGTACAACCACGCCTACCCGGGTGACCTCAAGACCGCGATCGACGCGGTCCGCCGGCCCTGGTACGGCAAGCCGATCGCCTTCGTCGTGTACGGCGGCCGCTCGGGCGGGCTGCGGGCCGCGGAACAGCTCCGGCTGGTCTTCGGCGAACTGCACGCGGTCACGATCCGCGACACCCTCGGCTTCCACGAGACCGACTTCGGTGCCGACGGTGAGCCGACCGATCCGACGACGCCGGCGGCCGCCGCGGCCCTGCTCCGCCAGCTCGCCTGGTGGGCCCGGCCACTGCGCGACGCGCGCAACCAAACGCCGTACCCCGCCTGACCGCCTCGCCCGCCGGCCTCCGGTGGGTAGGCCCACCAGCGTGTGGGTTTGTGACCCGGAATCTCGTTGGCCAACCCACTCTCTCGTGGGCCAGCCCATCGGCCGAGCCTGGAATAGCCGCCGACCGGGCGTGGTTGCTGGTTCTACGTGACTGCCGAACCGCTGCCGCTGTCCGTGCTCGACCTCTCGCCGGTTCCGACCGGATCGCGTCCGTCGCAGGCGCTGCACGAGACGCTGGAGCTGGCGCGGACCGCCGAAGCCGCCGGGTACACCCGCTTCTGGCTGGCGGAGCACCACAACATCCCGAGCGTGGCCAGCTCGACTCCCGAGGTGATGATCGCGGCCGTCGCCGCGGCCACCTCGCGGATCCGGGTCGGCTCCGGCGGCATCATGCTGCCGAACCACTCGCCGCTGAAGGTCGCCGAGACGTTCCGCGTGCTGGCCGGTCTGCACCCCGAGCGCATCGACCTCGGCATCGGCCGCGCACCGGGCACCGACCAGCGGACCGCGCTCGCACTCCGCCGCAGCCGCGAGGCGCTGGGTGCGGACGACTTCCCCGAGCAGTACGCGGAGCTGCGCGCGTACGCCGAGGGCTTCCCGGCCGGTCACCCGTTCGAGCCGATCTCCGCACAACCGGACGACGTACCACTGCCCCCGGTGTGGATCCTCGGCTCCAGCACGTACGGCGGTCAGGCCGCGGCCGCACTGGGAACGGGATTCGCGTACGCCGGTCACTTCGGCACGCTCGACCCGGCCGGTGTGATCGCGTCGTACCGGGAGAACTTCCAGCCGTCGGACCACCAGGCCGAGCCGCACGTCATCCTCGCGTTGGCCGCCATCGTGGCCGACACCGAGGAGCGCGCGCAGCACCTGGCGCAGGCCAACGCCCTGTCGATGCTCCGCCTTCGCTCCGGTCGCCCGGGCCCGCTCCCGTCACCCGAGGAAGCGGCCGCCTACCCGTGGAGCGACGCCGAACGGGCCGCGGTCGAGGAGTGGTCCGGCCTGGTCTCGGTCGGTACGGCGGACCAGGTGGCCGCCGATCTGTCCCGCCGGGCCAGGTCCGCCGAAGCCGACGAACTCATCATCACCACGAACATCCACAACCCGGCCGAGCGCCGTGAGTCGTTCACCCGACTGGCTTCCGCCTGGGGGCTCAAGCCCCGCTAGCGCCCCGGACGTGCTCGAAGATCAGGCTTGTCTCGGCGTGGACGACGGCCGGGTCGGCGGTCAGGTGGTCGAGGACGAACTCGCGGAGGGCGTCCGGCGACGCCGCCGACACGTGCAGCAGGTAGTCGTTCGCGCCGCTGACGTGGAACAGCGACAACACTCCCGGTAGGCCCGGCACTTTCGTCCGGAACCGGTTGATCTCGTCCCGCGAGTGCGCGCCGATGCGCACCGCGACCAGGGCCTGCAACGGCTGCCCGAGCGCGCCCAGGTCGACGTCCGCGTGGAAGCCCCGGATCACGCCGCGGTCCCGCAGCGACCGAACCCGCATCAGGCAGGTCGACGGCGCGATCCCGGCGGCCTCCGCGAGCGCGTTGTTCGGCATCCGGCCGTCGGCCGCGAGCAGCCTGACCAGCTCCCGGTCCACCTCGTCGAGCCCGTCGGGCGCCGCGCGTGGCGCGGGCCCCGGGGGTCGACGATCCTTCGGCATGACACCACTGTAGGACTCCTCCACAGAATCCACAGCGTGTGGATGAGCCTGTGGATGAAATTTCTTCGGAACTCTTGCGGTTCATCTGCAGAAGATTCCATCCTCGTCGCCGAGCACCCAGTGCAGCGAAGGGGAGGCAGGCATGACCCAGCTCGACACCCGGTCGGTGCACGCCGGCCGCGACGACCTGACCGCGCTCGGCGTCCACGTCCCGCCGATCGACCTGTCCACGACCTATCCGCTCCCCGGTGTCGCCGCCGGCGGGACGTCGTACGATGCGCTCTCCCGGGGCAACGGCCCGGACGGCGGCAGCCTCGTCTACCAGCGCCTCTGGAACCCGACCGTCGCGCGGTTCGAGGATGCGCTCGCGGACCTCGAGCACACCGAGGGCGCGGTCGCCTTCGGGTCCGGTATGGCCGCGCTCACCGCCTGCCTGCTCGCCACCGTCGCCGCCGGCCGCCCCCACGTGGTCGCCGTCCGGCCCCTGTACGGCGGGTCGGACCACCTGCTGTCCACAGGTCTCCTGGGTACGACGGTCAGCTACACGTCGGCCACCTCGATCGCCGGGGAGATCCGGCCCGAGACCGGTCTGGTGATCGTCGAGACACCGGCGAACCCGACGGTGGACCTGGTGGATCTCGCCGCCGTGAAGCGGCAGGCGGGCGACGTACCGGTGCTCGTGGACAACACGTTCGCGACACCGGTCCTGCAGCAACCGGCTCGTCACGGGGCGAGCCTGGTGCTGCACTCGGCAACCAAGTACCTCGGCGGCCACGGAGACGTCATGGGCGGCGTCGTCGCGGCCGGCGCGGAATGGATCGCCCGGTTGCGCCAGATCCGGGCGGTCACTGGTGGCCTGCTGCACCCGTTGGCGGCGTACGAACTGCACAGGGGACTGCAGACGTTGCCGGTGCGAGTGCGGGCGCAGCAGGCGACCGCAGCCAAGGTGGCGGACTGGCTCTCCGCCCAGCCGGCGGTCTCGGAGGTGTTCTACCCCGGTCTGTCCGATCCGCTGGAGCTGATCGGTCGCCAGCAGGCCGGTCCGGGCGCGATCCTCGCCTTCAGGGTGGCCGGCGGCTACGGAGCCGCCGCCCGCGTGGCCGGCGGCGTGAACCTGATCACCCACGCGGTCTCGCTGGGCGGGGTGGACACCCTGATCCAGCATCCCGCCGCCCTGACCCACCGCCTGGTCGCCGTCGAGGCCAAGCCGTCCGACGGCCTCCTCCGCCTGAGCCTCGGCCTGGAGGACCCCGAGGACCTGACCGCCGACCTCGCCCAGGCCCTGGCCCAGGCCTGAGCCCCTCCTCTCCACTCCTTCTAAGCCGGCACCGGCGTGGGTCGCGTGAGTACGCGATCGATGATCCCGTAGTCGCGGGCCGCGTCCGGGGTGAACCAGCGGTCCCGGTCGAAGTCCGTCTCGATCCGGTCCAGCGGCTGCCCGGTGCGGTCCGAGATCAGCCGCGCCAGATCCTCGCGGGCCTTGATCGCCTGTTCGGCCTGGGTCTTGATGTCGGACGCGGTACCGCCCATCCCGCCGGTCGGCTGGTGCATCATGATCCGCGCGTGCGGCAGCGCGTACCGCTTGCCGGGCGTCCCGCAGGTCAGCAGCACCTGACCCATCGACGCGACCAGTCCCATCGCGTACGTCGCCACGTCGTTGCTGATGAAGTTCATCGTGTCGTAGATCGCCAGCCCGGCCGACACCGAGCCGCCGGGGGAGTTGATGTAGAGCGAGATGTCCGCCGTGGGGTCTTCCGCGTTCAGCAGGATCAGCTGCGCGCACAGTGCGTTGGCGTTCTCGTCCTTGATCTCGTCGCCGAGGACGAGGATGCGCTGCCAGAGCAGCCGCTGGTAGATGTGGGTGTCGAGGGTGTTGGGTAGCTCGCTCATGCTTTTCAGCCTCGCGCGGAGCGCCCGGATCCGGTCAGGAATCTGCCCCTGGCAGATCTGCCCACCGCAGACCCGGCCGGGATGGCACACTCGGTACAGGACATCCGCAGGCGAGGAGGGCCGGACGTGTTGCTACGCCAGGTGATCGGGAACGTCTTCCGCCGGTTACGGCGCGAGCGCGGGATCACCCTGCGCGAGCTCGCCGAGCTGGCGCAGGTGTCGGTGCCCTACCTGTCCGAGATCGAGCGCGGCCGCAAGGAGCCGTCGTCCGAGATCCTCGCCGCGATCTGCCGGGCGCTGGACCTCGAGCTGACCGACCTGCTGACCGAGGTGCAGTTCGACCTGGCCACCGCGGTCCGGTCGACGCTGCCGGTCCGCCTCCAGACCGCCGCGATCCGGGTCGAGGAGTCGGCGCCGCGCCGGATCACCTCGTCCCCGCGGGCGTACTCCGGATCCGCCGACGCGTTCTGCCTGGTCGCCTAGCTGGTGCGTCGGTACGACAACCCGGCCGCGCGGGCCTGGCGGACGACGCCTGCGCCGGCGGAGGTGCTCGCGTTCCACCAGAGCCTGCCGGGTTATCGCCCGACCCCGCTGACACCGGTGCCGTCCCTGGCCGCGGACCTGGGCGTCGGCCGGGTCCTCGTGAAGGACGAGTCGCGGCGGCTCGGCCTGCCCGCGTTCAAGGCCCTCGGCGCATGGTGGGCGATCCACCGCGTCCTGCGGGACCACCCGGGGCCGGCGGAACTCGTCACCGCCACCGACGGCAACCACGGTCGCGCGGTCGCCCGCCGGGCCGCGATGCTCGGTCTGACTGCCCACGTGTTCGTCCCGGATGTGGTGAGCAGTGCGGTGATCGAGGCCATCCGCAACGAGGGTGCGACGGTGACCGTCGTACCTGACTCGTACGACGCCGCGGTCGCCGAGGCGGCGTCGTACGCGGTGGACGGCCGGCTGCTGATCCAGGACTCCGCCTGGCCTGGATACGAGGTGGTGCCGCAACACATCGTCGACGGCTACTCGACGCTTTTCCGCGAGATCGACGTACGGCCCGATCTCGTGGTTGTGCCGATGGGCGTGGGGTCGATCGCTCAGGCAGCCGTCACCCACTACCGCAGCGGCTCGTCCACACCCGCCCTGATCGGTGTCGAGCCCGCGACGGCGTCCTGTGTGACCACGAGTCTCCTGGCGGGCGAGCTGCTCACAGTTCCCACCGGCAAGACAGTCATGGCCGGCCTGAACTGCGGTACGCCGTCCAGCCTCGCCTGGCCCGTGCTGCGGTCGGGCCTCGACCACGCGGTCACCGTCGAGGACGACGAGGCACTCCGGGCTGCGAGCGACCTCGAAGCGGCCGGAATCTCCTCAGGTCCCAGCGGAGCTGCCACGCTCGCCGGCCTCCGCGCGGCGCGTGACTACCTCGACCTGAACGCGGACAGCACTGTCGTCCTCGTCAGCACCGAAGCAGCCCACGACTAAGCCGAGGTGGTGGTTCGTCATGTCCGTCGAGTTGGTGGTGCGGTTTCAGGTCGACGACCGGAAGTTGTCGACGCTGCACGCAGTCGCCTTCGGCGGCGACGTCAAGGTGCAGGCGTGGCGGGAGCGGTTGGAGCGCTGGGCGCTGACCTGGGTGGGCGCGTTCAGCAACGACGAGCTGATCGGGTTCGTCCAGGTGTGCTGGGACGGCGGTGCACACGCGTTCGTGCTGGACACCGCCGTCCACCCCGACCACGGGCGACAGGGGATCGGGAAGCGGCTTGTGCTGGCCGCGGCCGACGAGGCGAAGGCGGCCGGGTGCGAGTGGCTGCATGTGGACTACGAGCCGCACCTGACCGCCTTCTACCTCGACGCCTGCGGGTTCCGCCCGACGGACGCCGGCTTGCTCAAGCTGAGATAGCGGTCAGCCACTCGGTCGAGATGCAGGATGTCAGGCACCGTTCCTTCGCGTCCCCGAGCAGATCCGCGGTCCAGGTGGTGAAGCCGCCATCGCCGAGCCCGGAGCCGTTGGACGCGATGCCGAGCGCCGTACCGGAGTAGTAGCCGGCGCTCTTGGTCCGGGCGGTGTCCTCCACGAGGTCGGTCTTCAGCGCCGGGCGGACGGTGTCCTCGATCCGCTCGCGCACAGCCGACTGGGTGAACGTGGTGTAGGTGAGCTCGGCGGAGTCACCCAGGACGTCGTGCCAGAACCGCAGGTGGTCGATCAGCATCTCCGCCTCGGTCCGCCCCGACCCGGTGTCCCGCGCACTCGACACCAGTGCGAACAGCTCGAAGTGCGCGAACATCCCCGGCCCGTCGGGCGCCTGTGCCCGGACCACTCGTTGACATGCCGCGAGATCCACCCGCGCCTGACCGGCCCGGCGCCGGACGGCGGCCTCGATGGCGAGTTCGTTGGTCGGATCGCTGGCAACCTCGGTGCCGCGCATCGTGGTCAGGATCTGGTGCTGGTTGATGGTGGCGACCGCCGAGCACGTGCCGAGCGGGGTCACCGGTGACAGTGCGACACCCGCGAACCGCTCGGGCAGCAACTCCCACAGCCGCTGCTGGGTCCGCACGAGTCTCCGCGGGTCCGTCGCCGACGGCCGCACGAACCGATCTTGCTGCCACCGCTGCAGCACCCGGGCCGGCGTCAGCTTCGCCGCCCGCTCCCGGCTCACGTCCAGCAGCACCGACTGCAGATCCGATGGACTCAACCCGCCGGTCAGCACCTCCCGGGTGCCTTCGGGCAGCTTTCCCCAGACTCGTGCGTTCACATCACCCATCTGCCTACTGTGACCGAATCCCTGCTGGGTCCGCTCCTCAATTCCGGGCTGTACCTACTAGTATGTTCGGACGTCGATCGAGAGGGTGAGCCGTGGACGCGATGCAGTACGAGATCACGTTGCCGACGGACTACGACATGGGGATCATCCGGCGGCGGGTGGAGACGACCGGGCACCGGATGGACGACTTCGAGGGGCTCGGGGTGAAGGCGTACTTGGTCCAGGACCGGGCGAACGGGGCGATGGTCAATCAATACGCGCCCTTCTACCTGTGGAACGACTCGGCGGGGATG
>NZ_SMKR01000097.1 GCF_004348725.1 Kribbella turkmenica | reverse complement strand
GGGAACGGGTGTGGGGATTGTCTGGAGGTCGGCGGGTGGTGGTTCCACCTGCGGCGGTGTGCGCAGTGTGGACACGTCGGGTGTTGTGACTCGTCGCCGGCGCAGCACGCCTCCGCGCATGCCCGGGAGTCCGGGCATCCGATCGTGCAGAGCTTCGAGCCGGGTGAGGACTGGTTCTGGCACTACGGCGAGTCCCAGTACTACGACGGTCCGGAGCTCGCCCCGCCCGGCTCGCGGCCCGAGGAACAGCCGGTTCCGGGCGGCAACGTCCCCGAGGACTGGAAGTCCAAGCTCCACCGCTGATCAGAGCACGAAACCGGCGGGGAAAGGGTCGTCGGGGTCGAGCAGGTACTGACCCATGCCGGTGATCCACGCGCGCCCGCGCACAGTGGGTACGACGCCCGGCCGGTCGCCGACCGTGGTTTCCTCGAGCAGCCGGCCGGTGAACGAGGTCCCGATGAAGGACTCGTTCACGAAGTCCTCACCGAGCCCGAGCTCACCGCGCGCGTGCAGCTGCGCCATCCGCGCGCACGTCCCGGTCCCACACGGTGAACGGTCGAACCACCCTGGGTGGATCGCCATCGCGTTCCGCGAGTGGCTCCCGTTCCGCCCGGGCGCGGTGAACTGCACGTGCTTGCAGCTGTGGATCCCCGGGTCCAGCGGATGCACCGGCCGGTCCGTCGCGTTGATCGCCGCCATGATGTCCAGACCGGCCTTCAGGATCCGGTCCTTCTCCGCCCGGTCGAACGGGATCCCGAGCTGCTCGAGCGGCAGGATCGCGTAGAAGTTCCCCCCGTACGCCAGGTCGTACACCACCGTGCCCAGCCCCGGCACGTTCACGGACGCGTCCAGGGCGTGACTGTACGCCGGAACGTTCCGCAACGTCACGTGCTCGGCCCGACCGTTGCTCACGGCAACGTCGACGACGACCAGCCCGGCCGGTGTGTCGAGCCGGACGGTGGTGACCGGCTCGGCCACCTCGACCATGCCCGACTCGACCAGCACGGTGGCGACGCCGATGGTGCCGTGGCCGCACATCGGCAGGCAGCCGGAGACCTCGACGTACAGCACGCCCCAGTCGGCGTCGGACCGCGTCGGCGGCTGCAGGATCGCGCCGCTCATCGCGGAGTGGCCGCGCGGCTCGTTCATCAGGAACAGCCGCAGGTCGTCCAGGTGCTTGACGAAGTACTCGCGCCGCTCGGCCATCGTCGTCCCGGGGACGACGCCGACGCCGCCGGTGACGACGCGGGTCGGCATCCCCTCGGTGTGCGAGTCGATCGCGGTGATCGTCCGGACGGACCTCATCGCAAGCTCTCCACGGCCTTCTTCATGTCCTGCTCCAGCTGGGCGACGTGCTCGGGGACCAGCGGGCCCCGCGGCGGGCGGCACGGGCCGCCGTACCGGCCGACGTAGTCCATGCCGTACTTGATCGCCTGGACGAACTCGACCCGCGAGTCCCACCGGAAGGCGGCGACGAGCGGCTCGTAGAGCGCCCGGGCCTCTTCCAGCTTGCCCTGTACGGCGAGGTCGAACAACCGGACCGACTCCGCCGGGAACACGTTCGGGAACCCGGCGAACCAGCCGGTCGCCCCCATCAGCAGCGCCTCCAGGGTGAGGTCGTCCGCGCCGGCGACGACGGCCAGGTCGGGGGCGAGCTCGCGGATCTCCAGGATCCGGCGGACGTCGCCGGAGAACTCCTTGACCGCGACGACGTTCTCGAGCTGCGCGATCTCGGCGAGCAGGTCCGGGGTCAGGTCGACCTTGGTGTCGAGCGGGTTGTTGTAGACCATCACCGGCAGTCCGGCCTTGGCGACCTCGGCGAAGTGGTGAAGGACCTCGCCGCGGTTCGCCCGGTACATGGTCGGCGGCAGGCAGAGTACGCCGTCCGCACCGTCCTCGGCCGCCTTCTCGGCCCAGGCCCGGGCCTGGTGCGCGCCGACACCGTGGACGCCGACGACCACGACACCGTCGTCGCCGACGGCCTCGATCGCGGTCCGGGCGACGGCCCGGCGCTCGTCGTCGGTCAGCGACGAGTACTCCCCCAGCGAGCCGTTCGGGCCGACGCCGCGGCAGCCGTTGTCGACCAGCCAGCGGCAGTGCTCGGCGTACTTGTCCAGATCGGGCCGCAACCCGGCGGGCGCGCTCGCGTCCTCGGTGTACGGCAACGCGGTGGCGACGATCACGCCTTCCAGCTTCTCGGTCACTGTTCCTCCTGCGCTTCGGCCAGATCGCGCAGCCTCACGGGTACGGCGATCGGACGTCTCATGGATGGTTCGGGTACGTCGTCTCGTTCGGTGACGAGGGCGGCGACGGTGCGCGCGCACACGCGTCCCTGACACAACCCGAGGCCGGCGCGGCTGGTGAGCTTCAGCGCCCGCCCGTCGGCCAGGTCCCGCTCGACGACAGCGCCTTCGATGTCGCCCCGGGTCACTTCCTCGCACCGGCACACGACGGTCTCCGGACGGCTCCAGCTCCGCCACCCGTCGCGCACCGGGTACGCCTTGGCCAGCGCGGTCGCGAACCGCCGGCCCTTCACAACCTTGCGATGCTCTGCGGGTGATGCTGCTTGCCGAGCGGCCGCGGCGCCGGCCACCCGGCCTTCGGCCGCGGCGAGGTCGGCACCACCGATGCCGGTCAGCTCACCCGCGGCGAAGACACCGGGTGTGGTGGTCTGCTGGTTCGCGTCGACGACGACTGCGGGCCCGCCGTCCGGTCCGGTGGTCAGCTCGCAGCGGGCCGAGACGGCCAGCTCCAGCTGGGCGGTGAATCCGAAGCCGAGGCAGACGGCATCGACCGCGACCGTGCGCTCGCTCCCGGCGCGCGGGCGCCAGCCCGCGTCCAGCCGCGCGATCGTGACCGCTTCGACGCGGTCCGTGCCGTGGGCCGCGATCACGGTCCAACCGTGCCGCAGCGGAATCCGGTGCCGTGCCAGCAGGGCGCCGTACCCGACCGCCTCGCGAAGCTTGCTGGTGGCAACCAGTGGGTCGGTCGCCCAGCCGTGGCGGACGGTACGCAGGGAGTTCGCCTCGAGCAGGCCGACGACCTCAGCCCCGATGCCGACCAGGGACTCCGCCACCGGCAGCAGGAACGGGCCGGTCCCCGCGACCAGCACCCGCTTCCCGACCGCGACCCGTTGACCTTTCGCCAGCGCCTGCGCCGCACCAGCACTGTAGACACCCGGCAGATCCCAGCCAGGGAAGGGAAGCACGCGGTCGTACGCCCCGGTCGCGAGCACGATCGCCTTCGCCTCCACGGCGAAGACCTCCCGCCCGGCCCCGTCGGCCGGCCCTCGCTGGACCCACAACCGATTCCCCTGCTCCAGCGCCCACACGGACGTCTCCGCCAGGCGGGCGATCCGGTCGTGCGCCGCCAGCCGATCGCGCTTGCCGACGAAGTCCTCCCACCCATGCTGCAAGTGTCCGGGGCGCCGCACCCGGAGCTCCTCGGCCGGCTGCCGATTGAATTGACCGCCCACGGCCCGCGCGCTGTCGATCAACAGCACGCTCGCGCCGGCATCTCCGGCCGCCAGCGCCGCCGCGATCCCGGCAGGCCCGGCGCCCACCACAGCGACGTCGACAACTCTCGGCGCGGACGTCCGCGCCGTGTGCGTTTCAGTCGGCGCAGGAAGGACCGCACCCTCTTGGGTGGTGATCGCATCGCCCGGCCGAACCGTACGCTGGCAGGCCCGGACGTCAGGGATGCCGTTGACCACGACCAGGCAGTCGTAACAGGCGCCGATGCCGCAGAAGACGCCGCGCGGTCGTCCGGCGATTCTGGTGGTGCGCCAGGAGGTGCGGCCGGTCGCGATCAGCGCGGCCGCGACCGTCTGACCGGGGACGGTCTCGACCAGTTCGCCGTTCACGCTGATCTTCATGCGGCCAGCACCGCCGGGCGGTCGACGCGGAACGGGTCCGGTGCGACGTGCGGCTCGAGTCCCAGGAAGAGTTCGGTGACGAGGCGGCCGGTGGATGCTGCCAGCCCGATGCCGGCGCCCTCGTGACCCGTTGCGTGCCACAGGCCGCCGACTCGTGGGTCCGGCCCGATGACCGGCAGGTGATCAGGTGCGTACGGCCGGAACCCGCCGTACGTGCGCATCACCGGCACGTCACCTAGGAACGGGAACAGCCCGACCGCCTTGCGTGCGAGCTCCCGCAGGACCTTCACCCGGATCGCCTCGTCGAACCCGATCCGCTCCCGGCTCGACCCGATCAGCACGGTCCCGGCCCGTGTCGACTCCACCACCGTCGACGTCTGCAGGTCGGCGTCACCGCTTCCGACCGCACCGACGTAGTCAGCGTCGTACACCTTGTGTCGCACGCAGTCCGGCAGCGGCGCGGTGACGAGAATCATGCCGCGTCGTGGCAGCACGTGGATCGGCGCACCCGCCGCCGCGGCGAACGTCCCGGCCCACGGCCCGCACGCGTTCAGCACCGCACCACAGACGATCTCGCCGGCCGACGTCTCGACACCGACGACTCGACCCGACGCGGTCCGCAGGGACAGCGCGTCGACTCCTGATCGAACCGAGCTCCCACGAGACCGTACGGCGGTCAGCAGCGCGGTCGCCGCGAGCACCGGCTGCAGTTGCGCGTCGTCGGGATAGTGGACGCCGATCGTCACGTCGCGCGTGAGCAGCGGCTCGAGCTCGAAGGTTTCCGCCGGCGTGATCAGCCGGGCGTCGACACCGGCCGCGCGCTGCTTGGCCGCGAACGCCTTCAGCGGCCCGGATTCGGCCGTCGCCACGACGACTCCGCCCTTGTCCTCCCACTCGACATCGGCGACCCGCTCCGGCAACCGTGCCAGTACGGCGCCCCACTCGGCGCGAGACGCGATCGCCAGGTCGAGCTCTGGCCCGGGCTCCTTGTCGGAGACCAGCACGTTGCCCTCGCCGGACGCCGTCGTCGCGGAAGCCACCGCGCCGCGGTCGACCACGACGACCCGCACCCCGGCCGCGGTCAGCGCCTCCGCGCAGGCCGCGCCGACGATGCCGGCGCCCACGACAACCACGTCGGCCGTCGCAGCTACAGGCATCTCACCGCCTCCTTGCCGTTCACTAAAATGAACGATATCGAGCGTACGGCGGGATCCTGCTCAGGTCAACGCGGTCATTCGGGCAGGTGCGGGCCGCCCGGCGTCACCGGCGGCGCGTCCGGCGGGTACTCGAGCAGCAGGACCGACCGGACCGGGCCGTCGAGCGCCTCGTACTCGTGCGGTCCGCCGGCCCGGAAGGCGAGGTAGTCGCCTTCGCCCAGTTCCTCGGTCCGTCCCCGGGAGGTGACCCGGAGCCGCCCGCTCAGGACGATGTGGTGCTCGGTTCCGGGATGCCCGTCCGAGTGCTGGACGGCCCCGGCCCGGACCTCCTGGTGGTAGATCTCGAACAACCCGCCCGGGTGCTCCAGCCGCCGGAGCATCCGCAGGTCGATCGCCTCGCCTGACAGCACGTCGATGTCCGTGGACCGCACCAGGACCAGGTCCGTGGTCGGCGCCTCGCTCAGCAGAGTCGACACCGGCACGCCTAGAGCGTTCGACAGACTGAACACCGTCTCGATCGTCGGGTTGCCCGTCCCGGACTCCAGCTGCGACAGCGTGCCCTTCGCGATCCCGGACCGCCGGGCGAGCTCCGACAGCGAGATTCCCTGCTCGTCCCGCCGCGCTCGCAGATTCACCCCGAGCAACCGTCCCGCACCCATCGCCGCCACACGCCGGAGCATGCCATATCTTCGGCCGGGCCTTCGGCGCCGGCGTGGTCACGGACCCTGACTCCCGGCCTTCCCTCGTCGCTCCAGTCGCTTCGCTCCCTGCGCTCCTCAGTCCAGGCCGGGGGCCCGTGACCTGCGTGGACCGTCTGATTACGGGATGACGCGGCGTCGCCGGAGCTCGGCGAAGATGCCGAAGAACATCTCGTCGGTGGCGACGTACTCGTGGAAACCGGCCCGGCGGGCCTTGGACGAGTCGGCGAAGAAGTCGTAGTCCCAGCCGAAGACGAAGTCCGCGAACGGCCATGACGACACCTCCGCGTACGACGTCTGCGCGAGACCGTACGTCGCCTGCAGCTCCTTCCACAGCGGCTCCTTGTCGGACATCACGTCCTGCAGGGACATCTGCAACGGCGGCGCGACCTCGAGGCCGAACCAGCCGGCCAGCTTGGGCCACAGCTCGTTCCAGCGGAACAGGTCCCCGTTCGTGATGTTGAACGCCTGGTTCGCCGCGGCCGGCTCAGTCGCCGCCCACACCGTCGCCTTCGCCAGCAGCCCGGCGTCGGTCAGCTCCAGCAGCGCGTCGTACGCGCCCGGCTTGCCCGGGAACCGCAGCGGTACGCCCAGCTCCTTCGACATCGACGCGTAGACCGCGATCGCGACCGCCAGGTTCATCGGGTTGCCGAGGGCCACTCCACCGACGACCGACGGGCGCAGCGCCGACCAGGTCCACGCCTTGCCGTGCTGCCGCTGCTCGAGGAACTGCTGCTGGTCGACGTTGAACTCCGGCGGCAGGTGCGGCGGGTCGTCCTCGCGCGCCGGTGTCTTGAACGGCCCGAGGTGGGCGCCGTACACCTTGTAACCCTGCATCAGGCTCACGTGCCGCAGCCCGCGCGCGACCGGCTCGATCGCGTCGACCACGTTGACCAGCATCGCGAGGTTCGGCGGCACCAGTTCGGCCCAGGTCGGGCGGTCCTGGTAGGCGACGTAGAACACGTGCGTCACGTCGGTGGGGCCGGCCAGCTTCGCCCGGGTGTCGTCCGGATCCAGCAGGTCGACGGCGACGTGCCGGACGCGGCCCGGTACGTCGGCGCCACCGCGCCGGGACAGACCGACTACCCGCCAGTCACCCAGCGAGGCCAGATGCTCGACCAGATTCGTCCCGATCACTCCGCGAGCGCCGACCACCACAGCAACTTTCTCCATGCCCAACAGCCTGGCTGACCTGCCCGGATAAAGCCAAGGCATAGTTTTCACCGAAGCCATAAGCTGAGTTCATGACGACTCTCCGGCAGCTCGAGTACCTGGTCACCGTGGTCGACCAGGGTTCGTTCACCAAGGCCGCCGAGCACCTGCACGTGACGCAGCCGGCGCTGTCCCATCAGATTCGCACCCTGGAGCGGTCGGCCGGTGGACCACTGCTGGAGCGGCTGCCGCGAAACGTCCGGCTGACCCCGACCGGCCGCGCGATGATGCCGCACGCCCGCGCCGCGCTCGCCGACGCCGAACGCGCCCGCTGCGCGGCCCGCCAAGCCGCAGGGCTCGAGGTCGGTGAGCTACAGATCGCCACCCTGTACTCGATCACCCTGGGAGTCCTGCCGGCCGCACTCCGGAGGTGGCGTCAGATTTATCCCGACGTCGGCATCCGGCTGTTCGAGCACCGCCACACCGACGAACTCGCCGAGGCGATGCACGCCGGTCAGGCGGATCTGGCCGTCGGCCCGGAGCCGGCCGGCTGGCCGGGCAGGACCTACTGGCTGCGCACCGAGGAACTGGTGGTCGTGCTCGCCGCGGACGACCCGGCCGCCGTCGGCGAAACGGTCTGTCTCAGGGACCTGAAGAACCGCGCGTGGGTGCACTACACACCGGGTCACGGCTTGGGCGACGTCCTGGATCTTGCTTGTGCACAAGCCGGCTTCGAACCGCGGGTCGCCGTCCGCACCGAGCAGACCGCCGCCGCCCCGGCGCTCGCGACTGCCGGGCTCGGACCAGCTCTGGTGCCCGACACCATCCTGCCCACCGGCTTCGAGGGGCACGTCCTGCGCCCCGATCCCCCGGTCTGCCGGACGCTCACGGCGTACACCCGCGGTGCGCCCGACCCCCTCGCCGCGGCCTTCGTCGACGTCCTTCGATCCTGACCCCCGGTGCCCCTCCGGGCCCTCTCAGACCTTCAGCGAAAGCTTGCCCAGGGCATCGACGAGTGGTGCCAGCTCAGGCAGGTCGGCGGCCTTCTCCAGAGCGGCCGTCAGGACGGCGTCGTGCGTGGGCTGGGCCTGGTCGAGCAGGTCGCGGCCGGCCTCGGTGACCTCGGTGTAGATGCCGCGACGGTCGGTCGGGCACAGGTACCGCTGCAGCAGGCCGCGATCCTCCAGCCGGTTCACCAGCCGGGTGGTCGCGGACTGGCTCAGTACGACCGCGTTCGACAGCTGGTTCATCCGCAGGTGGTAGTCGTCCTGGCGGGCGAGCACGTCGAGCACGCTGTACTCGCTCACCGACAGGCCGTGCTGCTTCTGCAGCGCGCGCTCCAACTCGTCCTCGATCCGGGCGTGCAGCGCCGCCAGGGTCCGCCATCCCTGCGCCCGCGCCTCGGCGGCGTCGTCCGGTAGTCCCACGGCTCCTCCACTTGATCTTCATGATTGCATGCGCAATCATAGCGCTTGCGCAATTGCCCGCGTCTGCAACTATTGCGTTCGCTGATAACAGTCATCAGATTACATTCGAGGAGACATCCAGTCATGCCCGCAGCCCTCCTGGCTTTGGCGATCGGTGCGTTCGGGATCGGAACGACCGAGTTCGTCATCATGGGCCTGCTGCCCGAGGTCGCGACCGACTTCGGCGTCAGCATCCCGTCCGCCGGCCTGCTCATCTCCGGCTACGCCCTCGGGGTCGTGATCGGCGCCCCGTTGCTCACCGCGATCGGGTCCAAGGTGTCCCGCAAGACCGTGCTGGTCGCCCTGATGGGTGTTTTCATCGCCGGCAACCTGCTGTCCGCGCTCGCCCCGTCGTACGGCGTACTGATGACCGGGCGGATCGTCGCCGCGCTGTCCCACGGCGCGTTCTTCGGGGTCAGCTCGGTGGTCGCCGCGTCGCTGGTACCGAAGGCGAAGCAGGCCAGTGCGATCGCGCTGATGTTCACCGGCCTGACCGTGGCCAACGTCTTCGGCGTCCCTGGCGGTACGGCGCTCGGTCAGCAGTTCGGCTGGCGGTCGACGTTCTGGGCGGTCACGGTGCTCGGCGTGGCCGGGTTGCTCGGCATCGTGTTCCTGGTCCCGCGGCAGAGCACGTCCGAAGGGTCCGGCCTGCGCAGCGAACTGGCCGTGTTCAAGAACCTGCAGGTGTGGCTCGCGCTGGCGATGACCGCGCTCGGGTTCGCCGGCGTGTTCGCGTCCTTCACCTACATCGCGCCGATGATGACCGAGGTCGCGGGCTTCTCGGCCGGCGCGGTCACCTGGCTGCTGGTGCTGTTCGGCGGCGGCCTGGTGGTCGGCAACCTGCTCGGCGGCAAGGCGGCCGACCGGTCGCTGATGCCGAGCCTGTACGCGATCCTCGCGCTGCTGGCCGCCGTGCTGCTGGCGTTCGTCTTCACCGCCCGTGGGCAGGTGACGTCGGCGGTCACGATCGCCGTGTTCGGTGCGGCCGGCTTCGCCACCGTGGCGCCGCTGCAGAAGCGCGTGATGGACAAGGCCGCGGGTGCGCCGGCGCTCGCGTCCGCGGCCAACATCGCCGCCTTCAACCTGGGGAACGCGATCGGTGCCTACCTCGGCGGACTGACCATCGAGCACGGCTTCGGCTACACCGCCCCCAACTGGGTCGGGGCCGCCCTGGCTGCCTCCGGCCTGGCAGTCGCCGTGGTCGCCGGGCTGCTGGACCGGCGCGGCGCGTCGGGTGAGCTGAAGGTGTACGGCGACGCGCCGAGGAAGTCCTCGTCCGTGGACACGTCCGGCATGTTCGCCGGGTGAGTGGGCCTGCTCCTGCTCGTCCGCGGACGTACTGCGGCGCACTGACCGGTACGGCGACATGACCCGGCCGCTGAAGTTGCGTCAGGCAACCTTCACCGGCTGTGCGGCGGAACTTCCGCTGCAGCCCGCCATGTCGAACTCGCCCTCGACCCTCGGAGAAGTTCGCGCCCGGGATGATGCCCGGCGTACCAGCATGAACTCGCAGCAGCCGACCACCAGGACCACCTCCTGGCGATAGCGGCGGTGGTGGCCCAGCCGGTCTTCACGCTTTCTTCGGCACGGCGATGACGACGGCGTTGCTGAGATACCCGGTGCCGTCCCAGTCCTCACAGGTGACCAGGACCAGCCGGCCCGGGACGCCCTGGTCGAACAGCCGCGCGGCCTGCTTGGCCAGCGCCTTCTTGCGGTAGATGGTCACCGACGAGACCACGTAGTTCAGCGTGCCGCGGCCGGTGGTCACCGAAACGGCGGCGCCGGCGGACAGTTCGTCCAGGTCGTCGAACGCACCACCGCCGTCGTGCACGGTGTGGCCGGTGATGATGGCCGAACCCTGGGCCGCGCCGGGCAGTGCACCGTCGGACCACCAGCCGACGAGGCGCGGGTTGGCCGGTGGGATGAGCGTGCCGCCGCGGGCGCGGATGCTGAGGACGCGCGCGGAGATCCCCAGACTCGGCACCGTCACCTTCACCGGGCTCCCCGGCCGGACCGGGGTCGTGCTCCTGGCCTCGGGCGGTGGCGGCGGACTGCCCTGGGTGGCCTTCGACGACGGCCGCGCCGGTACGGCGGACGTCGTCCCGGCGACCGACGATGAGGCCGACGAAGAGGCCGGGGACGACGAAGGGCCGGCCGCGGTCTGCGGCCGGCCTGCGTCGTTCCCGGGTCGGGCGACCTCATCCTTGAGCTGGATGTAGCCGCCGGTCAGGAGAAGTGCTGCGCCGGCCGCCAGGGCTCCGATCGTCCACCACGATGAACGAGCGCGGCCCGGGCGGCGACGCTTCGCGGACATGTCAGGCAGCGTGCTGGCCGCGCGTCTGCCGGGACTTCAGGATGCCGGCGAACACGAGCACACCACCGAGCGTGAGCAGGGCGATACCGCCGATGCCCTGGCTGCTGGTGACCGCGGACATGTTCTTGAGACCACCGGACTGCCCCGCGTCGATCTCGGTCGGGACCGCGACCGTCGGCGTGCTGGTCGGGCTGTCGGACGGAGTGGCCGACGGCGACTCACTCGGGGTCTCCGACGGCGTCTCACTCGGAGTCTCCGACGGGGTCTCCGACGGGGTCTCGCTCGGGGTCTCCGACGGCGTCTCGCTCGGGGTCTCCGACGGCGTCTCGCTCGGGGTCTCCGACGGCGTCTCGCTGGGCGTCTCTGACGGCGTCTCGCTCGGGGTCTCCGACGGCGTCTCGCTCGGCGTCGGGGTCGGCGTGGTCGTCGACCCCTTCTTCACGCAGAAGCTCACGTGGCTGATGCCGTAGTACTTCTTGTGCTTGTTCTGGGAGTTCACCGGCGTGTGCAGCCCGGTGTCCGCAGCCGATCCGGCCGGCGTGTAGTCGTAGTGGTTGGCCGCCGGCCCGCCCTTCACCAGAACGGCGAACACGACGCCACCGCTGGCGGTGAAGTCGACCACGGCGCCACCGGTCTGGTCGCCCTCGTGCTCCGGGTCGTCCTCGACCAGCGTGCGCTTGGTCCAGGTGACCGTCACGCCCGCCTTGGTCTTCGAGCCCGGCGTGTCACCCTCGAACTTGATCTCCTTCGAACCCGGGATCACGTTCTCGCACTTCGGGTTGCCGTCGATGATGGCGCCGCTCGCCGAGGCGGACGGAGCCATCGCGAGCGTGACGCCGCCCATCACGAGCGCCAGCGTGCCGGCGCCGCTGAGCAGTACGACCGTGCGGGACCGCTTCGAGCGCCCGCGGGCGTCCACGGTTGTGTCGTTCACAAGTCTTCCCCATGTCTGAGGCCGGTCAGGCGACCGGCACGTCGTAGGCGGCCCCGCCGGAGAACACGTCCCCCAGCCGGGCCGAGCGGTGATTGCCCATCCGTCGAACCGGCGCTTGCGGCCGGCCGGCCGAACTCCCGACCGGACACGCCTTCGCGTGTTCCGGCACCCCGCGTGAACTTCGGCCCACGCATTCTGGAGCCACCGCGTTGCGAGGTGCAAGTAACCGGAGCCCAACTTGCCGTGGCTCTTGCACTTCGCAACCGAATCGTTTCCTGAGCCAGCGCAAAGTCATTGCCGTTCGCCACTGATACGGTGTTTTAGTTCGTGAGACACCGTGTTCGCTATGCTCTGCCGGGTGGCACGCGAGGCGGACGAGAAGACGGTGCTCGGATCGGTGTGGCTGCGGGCCGATCCGCCGGCGACTCGGGCCCCGCTGACCAGGGACGACATCGTCCGGACGGCGATCAAGGTGCTCGACCGGGACGGGCTGGAAACGTTCTCGATGCGGCGGATGGCGGCCGAGCTCGGCACCGCCGCAACCTCTGCCCTGTACTGGCGGATCGCGAACAGGAACGACCTGCTCGAGCTCGCCGTCGACGAGGTACTGGGTGAGGCTCTGGTTCAGACCGGCGACGGTGACTGGCGTGACCAGGTGACGGCTCTTGCGACCGCGGCGTACAAAGCTCTCTGGGCGCATCCCTGGACGCCACAACTGCTTGCCTCGCACGCCGGGCTGGGTCCGAACTACCAGGCGCTGGCGGAGCGCATCCTGAACGTGCTGCGCTCAGCCGGCTTCAGAGGTGTGCACCTGGACGCAGCGGTGTCGGCGATCTTCCACTACCTGATCGGTGCCGCCGTCACCGATGCCGCGTGGACGGCGACCGTGCGGCGAAGTGGGCTGACCGAGCACGAGTGGAGCACGGCCGCCGGCGACCAGTTGGGGATCGGCGCGGCCAGCCTCGCGGCGTACCTGAGCAGGGAGAACCTGGCCGGCCCGGAGGCCCGCTTCACCAGCGGGCTCCGGGCAGTCGTGGTCGGGCTGCGACCGCGGCAGCTGTCTTAGAGGTCCGCGAACACCGACGCCGGGTTCTCGAACGCGTCGGCGACGAAACGGGAGAAGGCGGCTGCCGTCCCGCCGTCGCAGACGCGGTGGTCGAACACCAGCGACAACTGGGTGAGCTTGCGGATCGCCAGTTCGCCGTTCACCACCCACGGGCGGTCGATGATCCGGCCGACACCGAGAATCGCGACCTGCGGATGATTGATGATCGCGGCACTGCCGTCGACTCCGAAGCTGCCGTAGTTGTTCAGCGTGAACGTCCCGCTGCCCAGCTCGTACGGCGTCAGCCGGCCCGCACGGGCGGACTCGGTCAGCCGGCGGATCTCGGCGTCCAGCGCGCGTGTGGTCAACCGGTGCGCGTTCGGGACCGCCGGTACCACGAGACCGCGGTCGGTCTGGGCGGCCAGGCCGAGGTTGATGCCGTCGTACTGGACGAGCTCCTCGCGCTCGGTGTCGACAAAACCGTTCAGTTCCGGATACTTCTGCAACCCGGCCACCACGAACCGCGCCATCAACGCGAGCAGGCCCGGCCCGGAGTCCTTGGCCGTCCGCAACGACTCGCGCAGCTCGACCAGGGCGGTCGCGTCCACGTCCACCCAGGTCGTGGCCTCCGGGATCTCGGCCCGGCTCCGGCTCAAGGTCGCCGCCACTGCCTTCCGGAACCCGCTCATCGGGATCCGCCGCAGCTCGGGCAGCCCGGTCCGCGACTCGGCGTCCGCCTGCTGCTGCTGCTCTGGGCGTTTCGACTCGACACGCTGCGACTCGAAGCGCTGTGCGATGGCTTGCTCGACGTCCCGGCGCACGATCAGTCCATTGGCACCCGAACCGGCCAGGCTCTTCAGATCCACCTCGGCATCCCGGGCCATCCGCCGTACCAGCGGGGAGATCACCAATGGCACCTTCGACGTCGTCCCCGGCACGCTGGTACCCACCGTGGACCGCGGCTTGCGGCGGCGGCCCGAGGCGCCGCTCGCGGTTCCGTACCCGACCAGCACGTTGCCCGAGCCGGCCTTCTCCTCCTCGCGGTACGTCGTCCGCGCGTCGACCTTCCCGATGGTGATCAACGGTTCGCCGACCGGGACGACTGTGCCCGGCGTGCCGTGGAGCTCCTCGACGACACCGGCGTACGGCGACGGCAGCTCGACCACCGACTTGGCCGTCTCGACCTCCGCGACCGGGGCGTCGACGGTGACGACGTCACCGACCTTCACCAGCCAGCGCACGATCTCCCCCTCGGTCAGCCCTTCGCCGAGGTCGGGCAGCAGGAAGACACTCATCCGCGTCCTCCGTTCGCTCCGGGCGCGGCTGAGGCATTGAGTGTGCTGCGCTCGACGGTGAACTTGCTCCGCTCGTTCACGAGTCCTCCCACTGCAGGTCGTCGACCGCGTCGACGATCCGGTCCACACCCGGCAGCTGGTACTTCTCCAGCTTCGGCGGCGGGTACGGGATGTCGAAGCCGGTCACCCGCCGGATCGGCGCGGCCAGCGAGTGGAAGCACCGTTCGGTGACCCGGGCAACGATCTCCGAGGACACGCTGGCGAACCCGCTGGCCTCCGCGACCACGACCGCGCGCCCGGTACGCCGGACCGCCGCACAGACCGTCTCGTCGTCGAACGGCACGATCGACCGCAGGTCGACCACGGTCAGCTGCCGGCCCTCGGCGGCGGCGACCTCGGCCGCTTCCAGCGCGACCGGCACCGTCGGACCGTAGGCGATCAGCGTCGCGTCCGCGCCTTCACGCCGTACGACGGCGGTTCCGATCCCCGGCTGGTCCTCGGTGAGATCGACCTCCTCCTTGGCCCAGTAGAGCTTCTTCGGCTCCATGAACACCACCGGGTCCGGGAACTCGATTGCCTTACGCAACAAGGTGTACGCGTCCGCGACGGTGGCCGGGGCCACCACGGTGAGGCCCGGGGTGTGCGCGTAGTAGCTCTCCGACGAGTCGCAGTGGTGCTCGACGCCGCCGATCCCGCCGGCGTACGGCATCCGGATGACCATCGGCAGGCCGACCCGGCCGCGGGTCCGGTTCCGCATCTTGGCGACGTGACTGACGATCTGCTCGAACGCCGGGTAGCCGAACGCGTCGAACTGCATCTCGACCACCGGCCGCATGCCGTTCATCGCCAGCCCGACCGCCATCCCGACGATGCCGGACTCGGCCAGCGGGGTGTCGAAACAGCGGTCCTCGCCGAACTCCGCGGTCAGCCCGTCGGTGATCCGGAACACGCCGCCGAGCGCGCCGACGTCCTCGCCGAACATCAGGACGGTCTCGTCGGACTTCATCGCGTCCCGCAGGGCCTGGTTCAGCGCCTGCGCCATCGAGATCTTCACGTGCGTCATGGCTCAGGCCTCCTCTCGCGCGAGCTCGTCCCGCAGGAACTCGGCCTGCTCCGTCAACTGCGGCGTCTGCTCGCTGTACAGGTGGGCGAACAGGTCCGCGGGGTCCACGTCCGGCTCCGGCATCAGGCCGTCCCTGAGCTTCTCGGCCACCTCGCGGGCCGCCTTCTCCGCGCGCGCTCGCACCGCGTCGTCGAGCAATTCCTCCTGCTCGAGGTAGGTCTCCAGCCGCTTGATCGGGTCGCGCTCCAGCCACGGAGCGACCTCGTCGTCCGGGCGGTACCGGGCGGCGTCGTCGGCGTTCGTGTGCGCCTGCACCCGGTACGTGTGCGCTTCGACGAGTTGCGGACCGCCGCCTGCGCGGGCCTTGGCCACGGCGTGTCCGAGGACGGCGAGCAGGCCGGCCAGGTCGTTGCCGTCGGCCCGTTCGCCTGGCACGCCGTACCCGATGCCCTTGTGGGCCAAGGACGGCGCGACGGACTGTCGGGCGAGCGGCACGGAGATCGCGTACTCGTTGTTCTGGATGAAGAAGACGACCGGCGCGTGGAAGACGGCGGCGAAGTTGAGCGCCTCGTGGAAGTCGCCCTCGCTGGTCGCGCCGTCACCGCAGAGCGCCATCACCACGGTGTCCTCACCGCGGAGCCGGGCGGCGTGGGCGACGCCGACGGCGTGGGTCAGCTGGGTCGCCAGCGGAGTGGACTGCGGCGCGACCTTGCGGTCGTACGGGTCGTAGCCCGAGTGCCAGTCGCCCCGGAGCAGCGTGAGCGTCTCGATCGGGTCGACGCCGCGGCTCACGATCGAGACGGTGTCGCGGTACGTCGGGAACAACCAGTCGCCGTCGCGCAGCACCATCGAGCTCGCGACCTGGCACGCCTCCTGCCCGTGCGACGACGGGTAGACGGCGAGCCGGCCCTGCCGGACGAGCGCGCCGGCCTGGTCGTTGATCCGGCGCCCCTTGATCAACTCGACGTAGCCGTCGACCAGCACGTCCTTGGTGGGCAGCCGGTACGACGGGTGGTCGTGCGGTACGCCGTCCTGGTCGATCAACCGGACGGGTTCCGTGGAGGGGAGCAGTTGCTCCTCGACGGTTGTCATGTGACCCTCCTGCAGGAGACGGACGGTGTCCTCATCGTCATACTTCTGGCCAATCGCGGCCAGACCTGGAAAAATCGCGAGACGTTTGGTCAACGGGCCCGCGAGCTGAGGAGCACAATGTCCGACGACGTGATGATCGGGCCGCCAGGACCTGGACAGATGGTCGTGGCGCCGGCGCTCGACGAGGTCGACCGGCAGATCGTCGAGGCGCTCGGCCGGGACGGACGGCTGTCGATCCGGGCCCTCGCCGACCAGGTGCACATCTCCCGCGCGAACGCCTACGCCCGGGTCGAGCGGCTCACCGCGACCGGCGTGATCACCGGCTTCACCGCCACCGTCGACCCGCTCAAACTGGGCCTGGCGACGTCGGCGTACGTCACTCTCAGTCTCCGGCAGAGCTCCTGGCGAACCCTGCGCGAACAACTTCAGGCGATCCCCGAGGTCAAACACATGGCCCTGGTCGGCGGGGACTTCGACGCCATCCTCCTGGTCCGCGCCGCCGACAACGAAGGCCTCCGCCGCGTGGTCCTCGAGAAACTCCAAGCCATTCCCGAGGTCCTCGCCACCCGCACAGCCCTGATCTTCGAAGACCTCGGCACGCTGTAGGTCTCCCGGGCGCGGGCTAGCAGCCGCAGGAGGTTCGTGGGATCAGATCCGTGGGGTAGGTGACTGCTCCGGGTGGTGAGTCGCCGTCGATCAGTTGGGTGACCGCGTCGGCTGCCATGCGTTCCAGGGGCTGGCGGACCACGGTGAGGGGCGGCCAGGTGTATTCGGCTTCTGCCGTGCCGTCGAAGGAGACGATGGCCACGTCGTCCGGCACCGTGAGGCCCGCCTCGTGGAGGGCCCGTAGGACACCGACGGCTTGCAAATCGGAGCTCGCGAAGATCGCGGTCGGCGGACGTGTGGCCGACAGCAACTCACGGCCGGCCGCGTAACCGCCGGCCCGGCTGAACGTCGTACGGGCGATCGGGCCGTCCGGCAACCCGGCCGTCCGGAGGGCGTCCCGCCATCCCAGCTCACGTTCCGCCCGGGCGCTCCCACCGATCACCAGACCGATCCGCCGGTGACCGTGCCCGATCAGATGCTCCACCCCCCGGCGCGCGCCTTCGCGGTACTGCGGCCGGACCGACGGCGCCTTCGCCAGCACCCGGTTGATCGCGATCACCGGGACGTCGACCTCGCTCAGATCCGGATCCGCGGTCGGCGCGACCAGGAGGAGACCGCTGACCTGGCGGGTGAGCAGTTCCGCGATCTTGGCGTGCTCGGTCTCCGGGTCACCGTCGGCGCTGGTCTGCAGGACGACGTACCCGCGGGCCGAGGCCTCCTTGTCGATCGCTTTGGCGAGCTCGGCGAAGAGTGGGTTCCCGCCGTCGGGGGTGATCAGGCCGAAGGTTCGGGTGGTGCCCATCCGCAGCGCGCGGGCGGTCGCGTTCGGGCGGTAGCCGAGGACGCGGATCGCCTCGAGCACCCGCTCGCGCGTCTCCGGTGAGACCCGGCGCGGGCCCTCGTTCACCACGTAACTGACCACGGCCGTGCTGACCCCGGCGTACTCCGCGACGTCGTTGCGGGTCACCGGGGCCTTGGTCATGTGCCGATGATACGGGCGTTGACCCCGTTGGAAAGCGATTGCTAGCGTGCGGAGCTACACGAGTAGAAAGGTCCCGTCGTGCCCAGACGCTATGCAATGGCAGGAACCGGTTCGCGAGCGCAGGCCTATGTCCGCGCGATCTTCCAGGAGCACCCGGAGGAGGCCGAACTGGTCGCGTTGCTCGACCCGAACCCGGGCCGGCTCGCGTTCCACGACCGGCAGGTGAAGGCACTCGGCGGCCCGGAACTGCCGCAGTACGGCGCCGACGACCTGGAGCGGATGATCAAGGAGCAGTCCGTCGACCGGGTCGTCGTGACCAGCCCGGACCACACCCACGCGCATGTCGTCTCGCGGATCCTGCGAGCCGGCGCGGACGTCATCGTCGAGAAACCGCTCACCATCGACGCCGACGGCACCCGCCAGATCGTCGACGCGATGAACGACTCCGGCAAGTCGGTGGTCGTCACCTTCAACTACCGCTACTCGCCGCGCAACAGCGCCCTGCGTCGACTGATCGCCGACGGCGAGATCGGCGCGGTCACCAGTGTCGAGTTCCAGTGGGCGCTCGACACCCGGCACGGCGCGGACTACTTCCGCCGCTGGCACCGGGAGAAGCGGTTCTCCGGCGGCCTGCTGGTGCACAAAGCCTCGCACCACTTCGACCTGGTGAACTGGTGGATCGCCTCCACCCCGGTGCGCGTGTTCGCCTCCGGCCGTCTGGCCTTCTACGGCGCGGAGAACGCCGCAGCGCGCGGCCTTGGGCAACGACCTGAGCGCGGCACGGTCGACGGCTCCGCGAACGACCCCTGGCTGCTCGACCTGCGCACCGACGACACCAACCGCGAACTGTACCTGGACAGCGAGCAGTACGACGGCTACCGCCGCGACCAGGACGTGTTCGGGCCGGGCATCACGATCGAGGACAACATGGCGGTGATCGCGGAGTACGCGAACGGCGCCCGGCTGAGCTACTCGCTGAACGCGCACTCGCCGTGGGAGGGCTACCGGGTCTGCGTCAACGGCACCGAAGGTCGTGCCGAGCTCGAGGTGGTCGAGCGCGCCGCGGTCGTCGACGACCAGATCGACCCGAGCTACCCGACCGAGCGGGTCGTCGCCGGTGACGTCCGCAGCGACGGCGAGCGGCTCGTTCTGCAGAAGCACTGGGCCGAGGCGGTCGAGGTCGAGATCCCCCGCGGCGTCGGCGGCCACGGCGGCGGCGACCGGCTGCTGTACGCCGACTTGTTCAAGGGACCGGGGAACGACCCGCTCGGCCGCGCCGCCGACGTCCACGACGGCGTCCGGGCCGTCGCGGTCGGCGTCGCGGCCAACGAGTCGCTGGCGTCCGGCCTGCCGGTCGTGATCGCCGACCTGCAGCTAGGCGGGTGGGCCTAGTCCGGTCTCGGCGAGGATGCGCGCGACGGTCGTCTCCAAAGAGCTGTGCTCGTCGATGACTGTCTCGCGCGGCTCGTCGAGGAGGTCCCGCGGCCGGTACCAGTCGGCCATGTCCGAATCACTGAACTCCGACGCCTTCGACCGGGTCGCGTGCCGCCGGACGGTCTCCGCGAACGGGACGTCCAGGTAGTAGAAGTACGACGGTCCGGCGTGACCGGCCCGCAGTTCGGCGAGCATGTCGCCGTACCGGACCGTCGGCATGATGCCCTCGACCACGGCGTGGTAGCCGCGGTCGAGGGCGTGCTCGGCCAGGTGCCGGATCGCCTGGATGTTGGCGCCGTCCGGCTCGTCCAGTTCCTTGAAGATGATCCGGCGGATGTAGTCCTGCTCGATCCAGGCGATCCCCCGGCCGTGCGCCTGCCGGATCGCCGCCACGATCGAACTCTTGCCGGATCCCGAGTTGCCCCGGATGACGACCAGTCGCGGATCCACTCGGAGATGTCTACCAGGAAGCGGGTTGACCCGGACGGTGGGTGCCGAAGGTCCACTCGTAGCCCTCGGGATCGGCGACCCGGCAGCGGTAGTTGCCCCAGGCGGTGCCGGCGGGCTCCCACACGGACTCGGCGCCGGCCGCGACCGCGGACCGATGGACCCCGTCGACCTCCTCCTGGGTGTCGAAGGCGATGTAGCTGCCGTGCCCGACGGTCTCGCCCTTGCGGATCGGCTTGTCGTAGCCCTCCTCGTCGGTGAAGAGCGTGAACGCCACACCGCCGTACCGCATCTCGGCGTGCATGATGCCGCCCCTGTCGTCCGGCACCTCCATCGTCGTCTCGAACCCGAAGGCCTTCTCCAGCCACCGCAGGGCGCCGACCGCGTCCCGGTAGCCGAAGTACGCGTGCAGAGTGGCGGTCTTGTTGCTGCTGTTCTCGGTCATGTCTCCAGGGAACGAAGTAGCGGCCAGGTTCTGACCGCTACTCCCCGAGATTTCGCCGAGGTCCGGCGCCGTCCATCCCCGGACACGCGACCCGGCCCTATCGGCACGAGGAAATAGGATTCGAGCGGACCAGTGACGTGGGTGAGGAGAGCGATGGGACTGCCAGTGGTGCTGATGCCGGGCCGGATGAACCCCGTGGTCGCGGAGGGGCTGGACGGGAAGGTCGAGCTGATCCGCCTCTGGGAGGCGGCCGACCCGGATGCCGTCCTCGCCGAGCGCCGGGACGACATCGTCGCCGTCGCGACCGGTGGGACCCGGATCGACGGCGCGTTCCTGGACAAGTTGCCCGCGGTCCGGATCGTGGCCGGCTTCGGCGTCGGCTATGACCAGATCGACGCGGCGGCCGCCGCCGAGCGCGGGGTCGTGGTGACCAACACTCCCGGCGTCCTGGACGACGAGGTGGCCGACACCGCCCTCGGCCTGCTGCTGATGACGGTCCGCGAGCTCCCGCAGGCCGAGCGGTACCTCCGGGCCGGCAAGTGGCGGGACGGACCATATCCGTTGACCAAGGCAACATTGCACGGCCGCCGGATGGGCATCCTCGGACTCGGCCGGATCGGTCAGGCGATCGCCGACCGGGTCGCGCCGTTCGGGGTCTCGGTCGGGTACCACAACCGGCACCGCAAGGACGTCGAGTACCACTACTACCCCTCCCTGCTCGAGATGGCCCGCGGCGTCGACATCCTGATGATCGTCGTCCCCGGCGGCGGCGACACCAGGCGCCTGATCGACGCCGAGGTGCTGGAGGCACTCGGACCGGACGGCATCCTGATCAACGTCGCCCGCGGCACCGTGGTCGACGAGCCCGCCCTGGCCGACGCGCTCCGCGACGGCACGATCCTGGCTGCCGGGCTGGACGTCTTCGAGGACGAGCCCAACGTCCACCCGGGTCTCCTCGACGTCCCGAACGCCGTACTCCTCCCGCACGTCGGCTCGGCCACGATCCCGACCCGCAACGCCATGGGCAACCTGGTGGTCGAGAACCTGCTCAGCTGGTTCTCGTACGGGCTCCCGGTCACGCCGGTCCCCGAGTCGGCCGACCTGGTGAAACCCCGGGACTGACCTCGGCTCCCGCCGGCCGCGCGGGAGCGATCAGGTGGCCGGACGCTCGGACTCGGGCAGGTCCCAGATCCGGCTGTGGGTCCAGGCGTACTCCCATGCCTGGATGTCCGGGGGCTGGATGCCGAGCCCGGTGAGGATCGCGCAGACCTGCTCGCGGTGGTGGTTGGCGTGGTTGATCGCCTGGGCGATGAAGATCCCGAGCCGGGTACCGCGGGTGTTGTCGTCGATGACCACCACCCGTTCGACGTCGATCGGCTTGGCCAGCACCTCCTCCCAGAGCGCGCCCGCCTCGTCGTTCCAGCGCTCGAGGCTGTCGAAGTCGGCGGTCTCGTCACTGTCCACGAAGGCGAGCTCGCTGTCCGCCACCCGGCGGACGTAGCTGCCCTCGCACCGGACGATGTGGTCGAGGGTGGCGAGGATCCCGCCGTACGTGCCGACGCCGGTGACCTCGAGCTGCTCGGCGCTGAGGTGCTGGTCGCGGCAGAACTTGATCAAGCTCTTGGTCGCCCAGATGTTGTGCCGGATCGGGTCGTACAGCACGTCGTTGAGTCCCATGCTTTTCACGGTAGCCCCGGAGGCGGCGGAGTCGTACTCACTTATCGGGACGTCAGGGTGGTGAGGATGTCGCCCCAGTGCTCGTGCAGTACGGCGAGGTGCGTGGTCCGCTCGCGGATCACGAGGGTCGCGTGCGGGACCCGGTCGGCGAGCCACCGGCCGTTGCGGACCGACGCGTTCACGTCCAGGGCGCCGTACCAGAGGTACACCGGGCAAGCGATCCGCTCCGGACGGAAATCCCAGCTGCGGAAGGAGATCGCGGCGTCGCGGAGGTAGCCGTCCGGGTTCGCGAGCGCCTCACGGACGGCGGCCGCGATCGCGCTGTCCGAGCCGAGGACTCGGCCGTCGATCGTTGGGCCGGACTTCGTGGTGAGCTCGGCGTCCGCCGGATCCAGCTCGGCGAGGAAGCGCTGCGCCAGGGCCGTGTCGTCCGGATCGGCCGGGTTGAGCTGATCGACGTACGACTCGAAGTCGGGGCGCATCAGGGCGACCGCTTCGACCGGCGTAAGCCCGGCCAGCCGGGCGAAGAACGCCTGCTGCTCGGAGCCCAGGTCGTCACGGTGGTACGGCGGATCCAGCTCCGGGACGATCGCCGGACCCGCCACGATCCCGACCGCGGTCACCCGCTCCGGACGGGTGGCCGCGCAGGCCAGGGCGTACGGTCCACCGATCGACATGCCGAGCACGGCGTAGCGCTCGATCTGCAACAGGTCGGCCACCGCCGCGACGTCGTCCGCCACGGTCAGGTGCGTCGACGGGCAGGCGTCCGACAGCCCGTAGCCCGGCCGGTTCACCGCCACCAGCCGGACGCCGGCACGCCGGGCGGCCGCGTCGCCGGCGTACGCCGCGTGCCGAGTGTCCGGACAGCCGTGCAGGAAGAACACGGGCCTTCCGCCGGCCGCACCGCCGTGCCAGTACTGCGTCAGCCGCCCGTCCGGCAGGCGCAACAACCCTGTGGTCAGGTCAGTGCTCTGTTCTGGCTCAGCTCTGGCCCTGGCCGATGTTGACCATCCAGTTGATGCCGAACCTGTCGGTGACCATGCCGAACTCGTCGCCCCACAGCTGCTTGTCCAGCGGCATCGTCACCTCACCGCCGTCGGCGAGCTTCTCGTAGTACCCGCGCAGGTCCTCGTCGTCGCCGCTCAGGCTGACGGCGATGTTCTGACCCGGGTTGTACGGCATGCCCTGCGGGGTGTCCGAGGCCATCAGTGTGAAGCCGGCCGGCGTCTCGAGCTGGCTGTGCATCAGCTTGTTCTCGTCGTCCGGACCGCTGCTCGCGCCGAACTCGGCGAACGTGTTGCTGGCCAGGTCGCCGCCGAAGACGCTCTGGTAGAACTCCATCGCCTCCCGCGCGTTGCCGTCGAACTGGATGTACGGATTGAGTCGAGATGCCATCTGTCTGCCCTTCCCCCTCTACGGAAACGACTGTTGCCCGCACAGTAGACCCGGCCGCCGACAGTTCGCGAGGCCCGACGGATCCCGGCCCCGCGCGGTCACCGGTCGTTCACCCGGTGGCCGGGTGCGCGGCTAGGGTCGCGTCATGATCCTGCGACACATCACCATCGACGCCGGCAACCCGTACGAGCTCGCGCAGTTCTGGAGCACCGTCACCGGCTGGCCGATCGCCGACGGCGACGCACCCGGCGACGACGAGGTGCTCGTGGTCGCACCCGAGCCCCTGCCCGGCCTGCTCTTCATCGCCGTTCCCGAGACCAAGACGGTCAAGAACCGCGTCCACATCGACTGGGTCCCAGACCGCACCCGCGACGAGGAGGTCGACCACCTGCTGTCCCTCGGCGCCACCGTCCACGAGGATCACCGGCAGCCCGACGGCCGCGGCTGGGTCACCCTGCACGACCCCGAGCAGAACGAGTTCTGCATCGAGCGCAGCAAGTCCGAGCGCGATAGCGCTTAGATCCAGTCGGCGAGCATCGCCAACTCGCGCACGACGGCATCCGGTCCGGCGGCCGTCAGCGGCCTCGTGCCGCGCCGACTTCGCGTACGCGATACACGGCAGCCCGGCGCGGCGGCTGAACTCGACGTCGGTGGGTGCGTCGCCGATCATGCAGCAGTTGTCCCGGCCGAGGATCGTGCGGGCCTGGGTCGCCAGGAACGGATCCGGTTTCATCACGCGTACGGACGCCCGAGAACCCCCGCGACCAGGTCCGTGAGCTCGTGCCGCTCGAGGAACACGTCGATCGCGGCCGCCGCGTTGTTGCTGACAACGACAACCGGCCGCCGTGTCCGCGCGCACCGTCCGAGGAACGCTCATGTGATGGCTGTCGCTTGTGACCAGCGGAGTTGCCAGCCGGTGGCCGTGCACCGGTAGCAGTCGAGATGCCACGCCCTGAGCTCGGGGAAATCGCGGCCACCGACGGAGATCTCGATGGCCGACGGCGTGACGATGACGAAGTCGTCCGCGTGCACCGCGTGCGCCTCGGCGACCCTCCCCTCCACCGACCACACCAGCCGCTGTCGTTCGAGTTCTCGTAACTCCTCGGCGTCCACCACGCGAGCAACTTGGCTGCCGATACCGGGCCACCGGAGGCGTCACCTACACCACCCGCTGGCCGGGTACGGCGTTCGTCGTCGACCTGAACGTGGCCGGCGTGAGGACGTCCGCCGGAACCACCGGTGGCGGATCACTGTCCGGCTTGCTTGAATCTCTCCGGACGCCCGAAGGGCCCGCCGTTCGGCGGGCCCTTCTGATGCAACAGATCGAACGGCCCATCGCGTTCAGGTAAGTAGTGGGACAGGACGTGAAGCTGGGGGATGTGGGGATGCTGCAACGCCGACGCGGAATCCGTGAGCTCGTCGTCGGCCCGCTCGTCGCCATCATCGTGACGCTCGGCATCCTTGCCGTCACAGGGGGTTTGCTCGCCCTGCTCGAGCCCAGCAGGACCGCGTCCACGTCGATCAGCAGCACCATCCCCAGCACGGGCGCCCGGACGATCGATCGGGGCGCCTACGGCTCAGGGACGCTCGGTTCGTGGCAGAACCTGCTCCGGCGGATCTCGTCCGAGCAGGAGATCCAGGACGCGTTGGTCTTCAACGGCATCTTCCTGTTCGGCGACAGCCTCGCTGTCCAGGACGGGAAGGCCCTGGAGACGCTGATCCGGAACCGGACCGGCGACTCCGTCGCCGTGCACGACTGGTCGGGACAGCCCACCTCCGCCGCCGTCGACGCCCTGGCCGACTGGGAACGCCGGTTCGGCCTGCCGAGCCGCATCGTGATGGCGGTGGGCTCGAACGACATCTTCGACCCGCCCGCGTTCGCCGCGCAGGTCGAGCGAGCGATGCACATCGCCGGGCCGTCGCGCACGGTCTTGTGGGTGAACGTGCACGTCAGCCGCGTCCGCGTGCCGGCCGACATCCGTGCCGCCGACGAGTCGAACAGCGCGTGGATCAACCTCCAGCTCGAGCACGCCGCCGTACGCCATCCGAACCTGCGGATCATCCGCTGGGCCGCGTACCTCGCGTCGCAGCCGGACGGGCCGGCCGCGCACCTGCGCGACGGCATCCACACGTCGCCGCTCGGCAGGAACGCGCGCAACGAGCTGATCCTGCGGGCGATTCTGGCCCACTGAAGTCTGCCCGGACGGGCACGGGCGAACCGGAGTACGGGGTCCGGGCAACTTTTCCCGCGGGCCGGGGCATCTACCCGGACAGAGGACAGCACCCGAACCTCGATGCCGGATGCAACCTCTTTCCAGACTTCCGACGTTGTGTAGACAGCGCCTGAGCACCGCCCCTCGGGCATCGCGACGAAAACCAGCAGACCTGATCCAGGGGGTATTCCGGCTCGAATTCAGGTCTAGGCCAGAACAATGCATGCCCGTGGGGGGCTGCAGTGAGGAACGGGACCATGCCCGCGCACCACCGTCGAACGGCCGGCACGACCCTGCGGCTCAGCTTCGCCGTGCTGCTGAGCACGGTGGTCGTGGTGACGTCTGTGGTGATCCCCCGCGACCACTCGACCCCCGAGGCGGCACCGAATCCGACGACGACACGGACTCCCGAACCGCCCGCGGCGCCCGTCACGCCGGCGCCGAAGCGGAACGTCTACACCTGCCCGGGGTACAGCGGGATCGACCGGACGAACCCGGTCGCCAGTCTCTACCGCGACACGTTCGCCTGGGGACCGTCGGCGCCGTTCCAGGTCGGCAACGGCAAGGGTGACGTCGACTGGGACCTGAACCCGTACAAGAATCCGAGCTGGTACATGTGGTTCCACTCGCTGCGCTGGCTGGGGAAGGGCATCGCGGCGGGGGCGCAGGGCGACGAGCGCGCCCTGGCCCGGGTCAGCGCGATCGCGCACGACTGGGTCCGCGACCACCCGTACTCGTGGAAGAAGAACATCGGCGCCCACGAGTCGACGATGCACCGCACGAACGTGCTGATCTGCCTGCGGCAGGCGGTCTTCTCCGGGCTGAAGGTGGTGAAGCTGCCGCTGTCGTACATCTGGCTGGACAAGGCACTGCAGGAGCACGCGTGGTTCCTGCAGAAGAACTACAGCGGCGACTGGAACCACGGCACCGACGAGAGCCTCGCCCTGTTCGGCATTGGCTGCACCTTGGGCCGGGCCGACCTGAAGACGATCGCCGCGGACCGGTTGACGAAGGCGATCAAGACGTCGATCGACACCCAGGGCTCGACCAACGAACAGTCGACGGCGTACGCGCAGTTCAACTACTCGCTCTGGGGCCGTGCGGCCGACGTGCTGCACAGGTGTGGTGTCGACCCCGGTACGACGATCAACGCGCGCCGGCGTGAGCTCGCCAAGTGGCTCGCGCTCGCGACCGACTCGCTCGGCAACCTGCACCAGATCGGCGACTCCGAGGTGGTGAAGACCGGGCCGGTCGAGAACACCGTCCTGGAGTACGCCGGCTCCCTCGGCCGGCGGGGGATCCGGCCGACCCAGCGGGTCGGGATCTTCCACGCCGGCTACATCTTCGGGCGAACCGGATGGGGTGAGACCCGGCAGTTCACGCAGGAGTCGGCGTACAGCATCCGCTTCGGGCCGGCGCGGAAGCTGCACGGACACGAGGACCACACTGCGGTGACCTACACCTCCCGTGGTCGCGACATCCTGATCGACGGCGGTCACCCCGGTTACAAGCGGGACGACTGGCGGACCTGGGCGAAGGGCCCGTTCGCCCACAACCAGATGACGGTGCGATCCGCGAAGTCCGCGCACCCGGAGACCGAACTGACGCGGTCGTCGATCGGCGCGACCTCGGAGTTCTACGAGCTGAGCGACTCACTCGGCAGGGGCATCGACCGGGAGCGCAGCGTGCTGGTGTTGAAGGACCCGGACCTGATGGTGGTGCTGGACCGCGGGACGTCGGACTCGGACGAGGAGTACCAGACGCTGTGGCACCTGCCGTCGGACCAGAAGGTTCGCGTCGCCGGCGACACCGCGATCGCCCAGGCGCCCGGTGACCGGGTGAAGACCACGCTGCTGCAGGTCCCGTTCCGGCAGGACACGACACCTATCCAGGTCGCGACCGGCGAGACCGACCCCATCCAGGGCTGGCACTACGAGACCATCGACACCCGCAAGCCGTCCCCGGTCGTGAAGTTCACCCGCTCCGGCCGGTCGGCGTCGATCCTCTCGCTGATCATCCCCACCCGCGCGAACGCCGTGGTCAGCTACACGACCACACAGCAAGGCGATCGGACGATCGTCAATCTGATTGTCGACAAAGTCCGCACGACGATCGCGGTGTCCCCCGACGGCACCCTGCAACGCGTGAAATAGTCGACCCGCCACCGCCGGCTCCTCGGCCTCACCGGCCGACGCAGGCACCTCCGCGTCCACACCACGCCCAGGCACCCGGGCGCACTCCACCGCAGGCACCTCGACACCCACGGCACCGCCCAGACGCCCCGCGGCACCCGCACAGCCCCGGGTTCACATCGCCGCGCGGGCAGCGTCCGACTCAGCCCGCCACGTGGGTGCGAGGACCCACCGGCCGCCAACCTTCCGGCGGGTCCTCGCCCACCCGGCCGTCGACGGCTTCACGGAGCAGGTCGGCGTGGCCGGTGTGACGCCCGTACTCCTCGATCAAGTCGCACACCAGCCGACGCAGACTCGCATGCCGCCCATCCGGCCAGGTGATATGCGCCGGCTGATCGAGCCCGCCATCAGCAATCGCCGCCGCCAACGCCTCGCGCGAGCGGACAACAGCCCCGTCCCACAATGCATAGAGCTCCTCCGGCGAGTTCTCCACCGCGGACTTGAGCTCCCAGTCGTTGTCATCCGTCCAGCCATTCGTCTCCCACGGCCCACCCATGGGCTCACCGCGGAATCTCACGGTGAACAGGTAGTCCTCGTTCGCCGCCAGATGCTTCAGCAACCCGCCGAGCGTCAACGACGACGTCGCGATCCGAGTACTCAGCCCGGCCGCATCGAGCCCATCGACCTTCCACCGGAACGTCGTCCGCAACCGCTCGAGCGCTCCCACCAGGTGCTCTACGTCGGTGCCCGCAATCGGAGGTTCCCAGGGAATTTCAGCCATGACGACACGCTAACTCCGGTTCCGGACGTTCTCCTTCCGGATCTATTGTCAACAATCATGATCCGCCTCGAGATGACGTCCCCCGCCCAGCTCATCCCGGGCAGTCCACCGCCCAGCCCACTCACCCTCGAAGAAGTCACCGCGGACGCAGCACCCCTCATCCGCACGCTCTACCACCAGATCTGGGCACCCCTGGGCCCCAGCGGCCGGACCGCCTGGACCACCGCCGAGTGGACCGCGGAACTATCCCTGCCAGGCATCCACACCCACCTGGCCGTCATCGACAACCTGCCGGCCGGCTTCACCGAACTCTCCGTGGAACCCACGGGCGACGTAGGCATCGTCGTCTTCGGCCTCCTACCCGAACACCAGTCCAAGGGCTTCGGCGGCGCCTTCCTCACCCTCACCACCCAACTCGCCTGGACTCTCAACTCCCCCACCACCTG
>NZ_SMKR01000096.1 GCF_004348725.1 Kribbella turkmenica | reverse complement strand
GACGTAGACATCACCACCCCCACCCAACGCCCCGACCTTCACGACCCCACCAACTAACGCAACGGGGACGCCCCTACGCGCGCACCTCCGTCGCGTGCTCGCCGGCCGCTCCCACCGACCCAAGCGTGCGCGCCTTGCCCGAACCGCAGTGAGTCAATTCGCGCGGAGTGCCTCGACGAAGTCGTGGAGCAGGGGCTCGGACGGGTAGCGCGAGCGTAGCCCCTGGTTGAGTTCGTTGGTGATCATCCGGAGGTGGACTCGGCTCTGGCGGCCGGCCCGGAGGGCGTTCAGGGCGAGGTCGACCGCCTGGTCCAGGTCGCCTTCGCGAGCGGCTGTGAAGCCCGGGGTCAAGCGGCGCTTCGAGATCCGCATCGGGCTGAGGTCGGTGCCGTCCGGCGCGAGGTTGTCCTCGATGACCGTCAGGGCGAGAGCACGCGCTCTCTCGTTGCAACGCGAACCACGCGTTCATCTCATGGCCCCCACCGACGATCTCCTGATGCCCAGCCTCGACGCCGAGCTGTACGGCCGCCGTACGGGAAGCCTCAGCAGCCGCCCGCAACCCGAGGTCGTACTCGACATGTCCGGCCAGCAGCGCTGGCCAACCATCAGCAACCAGCAACTCTCGATGAGCGTGCAGACCGGTCGGAAGGCGCTGCAGGTCGCGTTTCACCCGCAGCAGGGTTCGGCTGCCGCGAGGCGGGTCCACTGCGGGACAGGGCGGCCGTCTTTCTGCCACCAGGTGGCGGTGGGGTGCTGGGGCCAGCCGGGTGGAGAGTCCTCCCAGGACTCCTGGCGGCCGTAGGCGGTGAGGTCGAGGAGGTGCGCCTGGAGCATGATGGTTTCGACGCCGCGGCCGACTGTCTCGTTCGTGAGGTACGCGCGGTCGCCGTCGCGGAGGTAGCAGGCGATGTTGCCGGGTTCGTCGATCAGGCCGGGGCCGACGGCGTCGTCGTCGACGCCGAGCATCGAGTACCACGGCAGCGTGTAGCCCATGAACTCGCGGAACGGCGCGATCTCGTCCCACGGCCCCTCGCAGAAGACCGCGAAGGACACACCGCGGTGGTTCAGGTAGCTGACGTCGTGCACGTCGACGATGCTCGCGGTGCAGCCCACACACTGGCCTTCGATCCCCGCGCCGGGATGCCACATGTGTTTGTAGACGATCAGCTGATCGCGGCCCTCGAAGACGTCCAGGAACGACCTCGGCCCGCCCGGGCCGACCAGAGTCGCGGTGGCGTCGACCTCGGTCATCGGCAGCCGGCGCCGTACGGCGGCGATCGCGTCGCCCTCCCCTGTGTGCGTCTTCTCCCGATCGAGGAGAGTACGGCGCTCGCGGCACCAGGTCTCGCGGTCGACAATCGGCGGCATCGCGGTCATGAGGTTCTCCAGGTGGGCTCGTCGGGGTGTTATGAATACCGACGAGCGACTTGGCGGATCGTCATCGCACTTTCTCGGTGACGGAGGAGGGTTGTGAATGGCGAGCGACGCGGACGAGACGTGGTTCCGGAACGCGTTCGAGGAGTACCGGCGTCCGTTGCACGCCCACTGCTACCGGCTCACGGGGAACGTCGCGGACGCCGACGACCTGGTCCAGGAGACGTTCCTGCGCGGCTGGCGCTCCCGGACCCAGTACGAGGGGCGAGCATCGATCCGGACCTGGCTCTACCGGATCGCCACCAACGTCTACCTCGACCACCGCAAGGCCGCGGCCCGGCGGAGCGTGCCGGTCGGCGACCCGATGGAGTGGTCCACCGACCTCGGCCCGTACCCCGATTCGTTGCTGGACGACGAGCCGCCGGCCGATCTGGCCGCCCGGGAGACCGTGGAGCTCGCGCTGATCGCCGCGCTCATGTACCTGCCACCACGACAGCGGGCCGCCTTCGTCCTGCGGGACATCTCCGGCTGGACCCCGGCGGAGATCGCCGACGGTCTCGACCTCGCCGTACCCGCGGTCAACAGTCTGATCCAGCGTGCCCGGAAGACCCTTCGCCACTACGCGCCGACTGATCCCCGCGACTGGCGCCGGCCGGAGCTGACCAGCGAGGACGAGAAGGTCCTACGCCGGTACGCCGCAGCTACCGACCCCACGAGCTTCCGGGAGTTGCTGGCCGAGGACGTACGCATCACCATGCCGCCGGACCCGCCCGTCGTCGGCCGCGACGGCGCGGCCGAGTTCCTCGGTCGTCCGCTGGACTGGCGCACGTTCCCGTCCGCCGCGAACGGCCGGCCCGCGCTGATCTGCTACCTGCGTCCCCCCGGCAGCGATCGCTACGTCGCCACTGTCGTCGACGTACTCACGATCGAGAACGGCGTGATCGTGGAGAGCAACGCGTTCGTCGGAGCCCACCACGTCGCCGCGTTCGGCCTGCCCGGCAGCCTCGCACCCTGAGCTACTTGCCTTCGGCCACGAAATTCCGCCGTACCCCCACTTTGCACCGCCGCCGCCCCACCCCACGTGAACGAAAGTGCCGATTCGGCGGTTGTGGTGTTGTGGAGTACTCCGCTTTGTGTAGTAGTGTGGTCGGCAGAGCACCGGGAGGGCGGTCTGAGGGGTCCGGCCTCCCGGTGCAGCGAGGAGGGGTTGTGGACACGAGCCAGTTGCTCAAGGGTGTGCTGGATCTTGCGGTGCTCGCCGTGCTGCGGGACGGCGACGGCTACGGGTACGACGTGCTCCGGCGGCTGCGGCAGGCCGGGCTCGAGGATGTGGCGGACGCGTCGGTGTACGGGACGTTGCGGCGGCTGTTCCAGGCCGGCGCGTTGACGTCGTACGTGCAGCCGAGTGAGGAAGGGCCGCACCGCAAGTACTACGGGCTGAACAAGACGGGTCGTGACCTGCTCGCCCAGTCGACCAAGACCTGGAACCACTTCGCCGACACGATGTCGGTGCTGCTGGTGGAAAAGGAGGCCGCGTGAACAGCACCGTGACCGGAGCGGTCGCGATCTACCTCGCCCAGGTGCGGGCCGAGTTGAGCGACCTGCCGTCGGGTGAGCTGGAGGACGTGCTCGAGGACGTCAGCGGTCACCTCACCGAGGTGGCGGCCGAGTTCGAGGCGGAGCCCACCACCGAGGCCCTGCAGGAGCGTCTCGGCACACCGCGGGAGTACGCCGCCGAGCTGCGGACCGCGGCCGGGTATCCACCGCGCACGCAGCCGGTCGCGGATCGCGACGCCGCCCGCAAGGCGCTGCGCTGGGGTCTGGTCGCCGCCACCGCCGGGCCGTTTCTCGTTGCCATCGGCATCTTCTACTGGTCGCACGATGAGACCGTGTTCTTCGGTGTCCTGGGCTTCGCGGTGCTGTTCCTCGCGGCGTACCTCGGGGTCCGCGCGCTGCGCGACAACGACCCGCGGATCGTGCTCGAGGACCCGCGCGGACGGCGCGGCGCGGAGGCTGTCCGCGGCCTGGTCGACCAGATCCCGCCGAACGTCCGCAGCGAACTGGTGACCATCGGCCAGCCGGTGTGGTGGGTCGCCCGCGGCGCGATCGGCGGCGGCGGGTTCTTCGCGCTGTTCGGCGCCGGGGCGGTCGCGGTCGTCGGTGCGGTCGCCGGTGCCGCGGTATCGATCTGGATCGGCCGGAGGACGCAGCAGGACCGCCGCTGGCTCTGGTACGTCGTACCGCTCAACATCGTCGCGGCCGTCGCCGTTCCCGCCTTCCTCTCGGCGGCGTACATGGGCGCCTCGTTCGGCTTCCTGAACGACTACGGCGACTACAGCAGCAGCTCCAGCTACACCCCGGACGGTCTGGTCCTGAACGGTACGCCGGTGTCGAACATCTACCCGTTCGATGCCCAGGGCAAGCAGGTGAGCGTGCGGCTGTACGACCAGGAGGGCAACCCGATCGCGTTGCGGCTGGAGGACTGCGAGGCGAGCTACGGCCGGACCGACCGCGACTCGACCAGCAACGTCGTCCCGCACCGGGTGATCACGGGGGACGAGAGCGGCAACTTCGGCGAGGAGCCGAACTGCAGGGACACCGACAAGGCCCCCTTCGTCCCGCCGCCGGCGCCGGCCACGGCGACGCCGGCCCCGACTCCCACCGGCACCCCGTCCGCGTCGGCAAGCTCTACACCCACGGGCACGACGCCCACGCCCACACCGGCACCCGGGACGACGCCGCGCCCCGCCGTCACCCTGACCGTGCAACCCACTCGCTGAGCACAGTCCGACGTACGGCGCCGACACCGCGGAGGCGTCACACGTGCGCTGCCGCGACCCGGCGATACGTGTAGCCCAGTCGGTCGTAGAGTGCGATGGCGGTCGCGTTGTCGCGGTCGACCATCAGCCCGACCCGCCCGTGCCGCTTCAGCAGCTCGGCGGTCACGAACCCGCACACCTGCCCCGACAACCCCTTGCCCCGGGCACCAGGCCGGGTCGCGACCCCGGCCAGGAAGCCGAACTCCGGTGCACTCCACGCGTCCGCGGCCACGCTCAACAGCTCACCGTCGTCCCCGCTGACCGCGGCCCACCGCCGTACGCCGGAACGCCCGGGCCAGGCGTAGGACGAAGGCGCGGCTTCATTGAGCAGCGCGTCGACCCCGGCGTCACCCTCGAGCCAGGCGGCCGTGGTCGTCACCATCGGCAGCTCGGTCGTGTCCATCCACCCGAATGCGGCCGAGTACGACACCTCCGGCATCCGGTCGGCAAACTCACGGATCAGTTGCTCGTCGCCGAACGGACGGAAGCTCGTCCCGACTTCCGCGAATACCCTGGCCGCGAGCCGCGCGACCGCATCCACCGGCCCGGCGACCGCGAGCCGATCGCGCTTCGACAACTCCGGCGCGGCGACGGCGACCGCGTCCCCGTCGGACCAGGCGCGGACGCCGTGGCGGAGACCCTGTCCGGCCCAGACGATGATCGGATCGCCGGCACTCGCCGTCGCCAACTCGGCGGTCGTCAGAATCTCGCGCACACGTCCCAGTGTCCATCACTCCGCGCGGTGCAGCGCGTACGGGACCAGGTGGTGGTAGCCGCGCACCGATACGCGGCGGAGCCGTCGAAGCCGGTAGTCGGCGTGCCCGTCGAGCGCCGCCGCCAGCTCACGGTCGACCAGGACGCGGCCGGGCTTGCACTCGGAGGTGAGCCGGGACGCGAGGTTGACCACCTCGCCGTACACGTCTCCGAGCCGGATCAGGATGTTGCCGTACGCAAGGCCGATGCGCAGGTCGGGCAGCTCGTCGACCGCGGCGACGGCGTCCTGCAGGGCGAGCGCGACCGCGGCACCCTGCGCGGCGGTGTCGGTGACGAAGAGGACCTCGTCGCCGATCGACTTGATCACCCGGCCGCCGTTCAGCGCGACCACGTCCGCGGCCATCCCCTCGAACCGCTCGATCAGCTGCCCCAGCTCCGCCTCGGAGAGCCGACGGGCCAGCCGGGTGAAGCTGACGATGTCGGCGAACCCGACGGCGCGGATGCCGCGGGCGAGCTCATCGGAGCCGGCTACCGCGCGGCCGCCCGCGGCGGCCAGGTGCCGGCGCCAGACGTACGTCTGCAGCCGTTCCATCGCCGGCAGCAACATCCCGGCCACCTCGATCGCCTCGTCCGCGGACAGCTTCGAGCCGGCCAGGAACTCCAGGAACATCGCCGACTGCCAGGACGCCAGCCGCGACTGCGTCTGGCCGAGCTTGCGGGCCAGCGACGACTCCAGCTCGGGGTCGATGAACCCGTCGTCCTCGAGCGCCACCACCAGCCGCAACGCCTCGACGTCGCCGTCGGTGAACGCCACCTCGTCGTCCGGCACGGTCGCGAAGCCGAGCGCGTGCCACATCCGCTCGGCCCGGGCGATCGAGATCCCGGCCCGCTCGGACACCTCTATCCGGGTGAACTTCCGCTCGCCGCCGAGCAGCGCCTGCTCGAAGTCCCGCTGCATCCCCGCCAACTCGACCGCCGGCCTGGGTTCAGGATCCACCGCGGCGCTCGGCGATGGTGGCGTCGATGGCCTCCCGGAAGGCGGGCAGCCGGGTGGTCAGGTCGTCGAACTTCTCCCGGGTGAAGTGCAGCAGCTGCAGCCGGGACTTCGCCGTCACCGTTGCCGTCCGCAACGTGTTCCGCCGGACCCCCACCTCGCCGGCGATGTCGCCCGGGCCGAGCTCGGCGATCTCCTCGCCCTTCACCCGGACCGCCGCCGTCCCACTGAGGATGAGGTACGCCGCGTCCGGTGGAGTCTGCTCCAGGATCAGCGACCAGCCGGCCGGCACGGAGACCTCCTCGCCGGCCCGGAAGATTTCCCTGATGTCGCGTCCGGACAGATCCGCGAACAGCGGCAGGTCCCGCGGGGATGTCCTACCCAAAGCCACGTCGATCCTCCGAGCCCGCCGGGCCACCCCGGCGATCAGCCGATGTTTCCAGTCGGTAACTCTAACGGACGGCCGGAACCGACTGGGTTCTGGCCGGCGATCGCCTGGAGGCCGCTGAGCTGTTGACCGGTTGACAACGAAGGACTACGGTCGGCGGAAATCGATTTCTCACTGAGTTCTGCCCCCGCCCGAGGAGACCACGATGCAGAAACGATTGTTGCTGGTCATACCCGCACTCATCGGCGCCGCCCTGGTACCGGCCGCCGACCGATCCCCGGAGGCCCACGCGGCGACCGTCCCCTCGCCGGCCGACCAGGTCGCGAAGCTCACCGGTCCGGGGTCCATCAACGACACCGAGGCCCGGTTCGCGCTCAAGGCGACCGACCTCGGCATCCTCTGGGACAACGGCTCCGGCGAGATCCTGACCGCGTTCGGCGACAGCTACGGCAGTGGCTGGACCGGACCGGGCGGCGGTGTCGGCGACCCGGCCACGATCGACTGGCGCTGCAACCTGCTGTTCCGCAGCAAGGACCGCGACCTGGCCGACGGAATGACGCTGGACTCGGCCGCCGAGGACCGGCCCGGCCACGCCAAGCAGTTCCTCGACTGCAAGAAGATCGACCGCGACGAGCACACCGTGATCCCGACCGGCGGCATCGCGGTCGGCAACCGGCAGTACGTGCAGTACATGTCGGTCAACTACTGGGGTCCGGCCGGCAGCTGGTTCACGAACTACTCCGGTTTCGCCTACTCCGACGACAACGGCGAGACCTGGGTGAAGGACCCGGCGGCGCGCTGGCAGAACACCGAGGCGTGGGACAACAACTTCCAGATGGTGGCCCTGGTCCGCGACCAAGGCTTCGTCTACATGATCGGTACGCCGAACGGGCGTTTCGGCAACGCGCACATCGCCAGGGTTCCGGAGAAGCTGGTGCTGTCGAAGAGCGCCTGGCGCTACTGGGACGGCCGGACCTGGTCACCGAAGGAGAGCGCCGCGGTCCCGATCGCGGTCGGCCCGGTCAGCGAGGTCTCGGTGCAGTGGAACGAGCATCTCGGCAAGTGGCTGATGATGTACCTGGACGAGTCCCGGGCGTCCGTGGTCCTGCGGTCGGCCGAGTCGCTGACCGGGCCGTGGAGCGGCGAGCAGGTCGTTGTCAAGGGGAAGGATTTTCCCGGCCTCTACGGCACGTACATGCACCCGTGGTCGTCCGGTGACGATCTCTACTTCACCATGTCGCAGTGGGACCCGTACAACGTGTTCTTGATGCACACCGAGCTCACCGACGACGGCAAGGTCACCAACCTGGTCACCGACCCCGGCTTCGAGGAGCAGACCGGCAGTACGCCGACCGCACCCTGGCAACTGAACGGGCGCGGCGGCATCGACCGGACGAACCTCGCTCACACCGGTACCAACAACGCCTACGTCCGCGACTCGATCGGAACCCACCAGGTCCAGCAGAACGTCGCCGTCCGCCCGCACCACCGCTACCGCCTGTCCGCCTGGATGCGGACCGCGGAGAACAACCGCGAGACGATGATCGGTGTCCGCACCCTGCGCGGCCGGACGCTCGCGCAGGAGACCGGCGGCGCACACAAGAACTACGAGAAGGTCACCGTCGAGTTCGACTCCGGTCGTGAGTCGCTGATCCAGCTGTACGGCGGCTTCTTCGGACACGGCCAGGACGTCTGGCTCCAGCTGGACGACGTGGTCCTGGAGGAGATCCGATGAGGCGGCCCGGACCGATCCTCGCGATCGTGGCCGCCTGCCTCACCGCACCGGCGACCGCGCAGGCGGCCCCGCAGGCAGCACCGCAGGCAGCACCGCAGGCAGCCGCGGAGACGACGACGCAGGCGTCCGCACAGGCGACCGGCCAGCTGCTCCGGGACGACACCGGCCTGTACCCGCGGGCGATCCGCCTGGAGCACAGCGGTCCCGCGAACGGGCGCGTCCTGGCCAGTGTGGTCACTTTCGTCGGCAACGCGGACGGCATCGGCGCGATCTACGAGAGCACCGACGCCGGGAAGAGCTTCGCCCAGGTCGGGATCGTCGAGGACCCTGAGGCGGCCGACGGCCAGGGGCTGTGCTGCGCGACCCTCTTCGAGCTGCCGAAGCCGGTCGGGGCGTTGCCGGCCGGGACGCTCCTCTGGGCCGCGTCGGTGGGTGCTTCGGACCGGCCGATGTCACTGCGGATCTGGAGGAGCAACGACGTCGGCCGCTCCTGGTCGTACCTGTCCAGCTGCGCGACCGCGGCGAACGACCGCGGCCTGTGGGAGCCGGAGTTCTCCATCGCGAAGGACGGCCGGCTCGTCTGCCACTACGCGGACGAGACCGATCCGGCGCACAGCCAGAAGCTCATGCAGGTCCGCAGTACGGACGGTGTCACCTGGACCGACCCCACACCGACGGTCGCCAGCCCGACGGTCGCGCACCGCCCGGGGATGCCCGTCGTACGGCGGCTGCCGACCGGCACCTACCTGATGTCGTACGAGATCTGTGGCCAAGGCGGTCAGTACGACTGCGCCGCCTACACCCGGCAGTCACCCGACGGGTGGAACTGGGATTCGCCCGGCACCATCACCCGGACGGCGGACGGCAAGTACTTCACGCACGCTCCGACCATCGCGGTCGCGCCGGACGGCAGCCTGCTCGCGGTCGGCCAGATCCTGCAGAACGCCGACGGATCGGTGGCTGCCGGCAACGGACGGACCCTGTTCGTCAAGAGCGGCAACGGCAACTGGCGGACGATCCCGGCACCGGTGGCCGTCACGAACCCGTACAACAACTACTGCCCGAACTACAGCTCGCCGCTCCTGGTCTCCCCGGACAGCAAACAGGTCCTGGAGCTGGCGTCCGACTACCACAACGGCATCTGCAAGACCTACTACGCCACCGGCCGCGCGAAGTAGAGCGCGCTAAGGCAAGGCCGTCCGGCGGCGACTGCGGCGAGAGCCGGTACGTCGCCGGACCGGCCGGCGTGGCCCGACCAGTCGCGGTCCGGCGAGGCGATCCTCGAGTCGCCGGGCCTCACGCCGGATCGGCTGGGCGACGTACTCACCGAGAATGACTCCGGACGCGAGCGCGACGCCGATGGCCACGGCCGTCGCCAGGCTGACGATGCCGACCAGGTTGCCGAGCCCCATCAGCTCGTAGAGACCCTTGTAGATGGTCAGTCCCGGCAGCAGCGGAATGGTGCCCGACACCACAACCACCAGCGGCGGCACGCCGGTACGGCGGCCGAGTGAGTACCCACCGAGCCCCACCGCGAACGCCGCGGCGGCGGTCGACCAGGCCGGTCCGAACGACGCCCGCGTCATCAGCGTGAACACCAGCGACCCGGCCGCACCGATCACCGCGATCGGCAGCAGCGCCCGCAGCGGGGCGTACGACGCGTAGGCGAACGCCAGCGCCATCAGCGCACCCGAGCCGACCATGATCGGCAGGTTCGCCAGCTGGATCGTCTGGGCCTCGATCCCGACGTTCAGACCGAGCTTGATGCCGAGTGTGAGGCCGAGGCTGACGCCGGCGATGATGCCGCCGGTGAGCAGCATCGCCTCCAGACTCCGGGCCGCCGCGGTCACGTAGTACCCGGTGATCGCGTCCTGGACGGCACCGGTGAGGGCGATCCCGGCCAGCAGCAGGATGATGCCTGCGGCAACGACGAGGGACGGTTTCACCGGCGCGTCCACGGCGTACAGGACCAGCGCGACCGCGGTGGCGACGAAAGCACCGGCGACCTGCTGGTAGAAGGCGGGCAGCCGCTGCCGGCTGAACCACCGGTTGTTCAGGTCGATCACGATCGCGGTGACGACCGCGACCAGGGTGATCAGCCAGCCACCGCCGAGCAGCAGGGTCGCACCACCGGCCATCACGCCCCAGGCCAGTACGGCGCTCCAGCGTGGGTACGGCGGTCCGGCGGACGTCAGCCGGGCGAGCTCGCGACTGGCTTCCTCGCGGGTCAGTTCGCCGCGGGCGAGCCGCCGTACCAGGCGATCGACTTCGGTGAGCCGGGAGAAGTCCTGGGACCGGTAGCGGACGAGGCGGATGTGGGTCTCCGGCGCGGCGTCCGGCGACGCCTGGTACGAGATCGCCATCGAGGTGAAGGTGATGTCGACCTCGCAGCCGCGCAGGCCGCCGGCCGCGGTCACACCGAGGATGGTCGCGGTGGCGTCCGCCGTGCCGGCGCCGCTGGACAGCAGCACCTCACCGACCCGCAGGGCCAGGTCGAGCGTCCGGTAGACCTCGCGCTGCTCGTCGCGGTCCGTCGAGCGTGCGTCCATCAGGCGTCGAGGAGGCGGTTGGCCATGGCCAGGTCGGTGATCAGGATGTTGACCCAGCCGCCGAGCAGCGCCGCCCGGATCGCCGAGAACTTCCGGTCACCGCCGGCGACCCCGATCCGGCGTGGCACCGCCAGCAGTTCCTTGGCGGTCACCCCGATGACTCGCTGGTCGAACGTCGAGCGCACGTGTCTTCCCTCTTCGTCGAAGAACCGGAAACAGACGTCGCCCACCGCGCCGAGCCGGCGCAGCTCGTCCTGGTCCGCCTCGGCGACCGCGTTGCCACTGCGCTGGAGCAGCGGCGAGGGTTCGAGGCTGCCGATCCCGACCAGGGCGTCGGTGAGCTGTTCCCAGGTGCCCAGAACGTCGCGAACGGACACGTCGTTCATCATCGCCCGCCGGACCGCCGGCGTGCCGACCAGCCCCGGCGCGGGCAGGTAGACCGGCATCCCGCCGGTCAGCTCGGCGAACCGCGCGGTCAGCCGGGTCGCCTGCATCTGCACGGCCGCGTCACCGAGCCCGCCGACGATCTGGACGACCCTGTCGACCACCGGCACGCTCTTGCGCGGCATCCGGTCGACCGCGCTGATCAGCGTCTCGCTCCAGGACGAGATCCCGATCACGTGCCCGCCGGTGAGGGTCATGTCGATGTACGCCGCCGCGCCCGACCCGAGGGCCGCCAGCACGTCGTCGCCGACGCCGAGGGTGTCGACGACCACCGCGTCCCGCAGCCCGTAGCGGCCCTGCAACTCGTCCTCGAGATCGCTGTGCACGCCGCTCGGCATGGTCACCACGGTGTGCACGATGCCGACCTCGACGGCCTGCTTGAGCATCCGCGAGACCCGCGCCTGGGAGAGGTTGAGCTCGGCCGCGATCTTCGGCTGGCGGATGCCCTTCTCGTGGTACATCCGGGCGACCTTCGCGAGCAGCCGCAACTCGTCCAGCCCCGGCTGACGCACCGCGCGGTTGTTCACTCGAGACCTCCTGACAGACGACGACTATAGGTCAGCCCGGCAGATGTAGACGCGCGGTGCGCCGCCGGGATCGGGGAGCGGATCGTGGGTGGAGTCGCGTTTGCCGGTGGTCACCACCGCGCCGTCGCGCGGGTCCACGATCGTGTACGCCAGCGGGACGGTGTCGTCGAACACCATCACCGGGCCGCCGTCGTCGCGGTACACGATCAGCGTTCCGTCCATCCCGGTGAGCGCCCGTCCCGAGATCACCCGGGTCCAGTCCGGCTTCATGTCGGTCGTCGGCACCCCGTCGAGGATCCTGGTGAGCAGACCGACGTACGCCGACCCCTCGAAGCCGACCGCCTCCCGCCAGCCCGCGCCCGGCGCGGCGAAGTACTCGGAGTGCCCCGGCTCGTCAGGATGCAGCTTCCACTGCCACAGGCTCCCGGCGCCGTAGACCACGCCCATCGTCCCGCCCGCGCACAGGTTGCTCCACGCCTCGTGACCCTGCCACCACCCGGCCGCCACTGCGGTCCGCCCGGTGTTCTCGTACGTCGGCTCGCCGTTGGCGACCGCCTTGACCGGAAGGTTCCGCCACATGTCGGCGACCCGCTCGGGCACGTGTTCGCCGGTGTGCCCGGTCTGGCACCACTGGAAGTCCAGCCAGTCCGCGTCCTGGTGCGCGTTCGGGTGGACATGGGGACGGTAGTGGATCCCGGTGGGCTGGCCGTAACAGTCCGACGCGTGCACCTCGGCCCCACCGGCCGCGATCTGCGGCTCCCGGCCGGACCCGTCCCCGCCGACCAGGTAGATCGCCGGCTGAGCGCCGTACCGGGCGACGAGGTAGCGGCAGTAGCGCGCGTACTCCACCGGCGGTACGACGGTGCCGGCGACGTCGAGGCCCTTCCACCCGAAGCCGTGGAACACCGGCTGCAGGACGGGGACGAGGCCATGGTCGACCAGGATCCGGAGCAGGACGTCGAGGTACTGGAAGTACTCGACGTGCGGACGGTTCAGGTGGCCCTCGGGGAGATCCTCGAAGCCGACCGCGAACCCGTCGTCCTGGGTGCGGTCGCGCGGTCCGACGGCCCGCATGTCCGGCTGGACGGTCATCAACAGGACGGCGTTGAATCCCTTGGCCTGCCGGTCGGCGGCGTACTCGCGGACCTGCTCGGGCGTCGCCCGCCAGGGCAGCGCCCAGGCGGTGTCCGCGGCCAGGATCGCGGGCGTGCCGTCAGCGTGCACCAGGCTGCGGCCGCCGGGTGACATCCGCCAGAACCCGTGCGCGTAGAACGGGTGCTCGCCCTCCGGCGGCGTGACGCCGAACTCACCGGTGTCGTCGCCGCTGGACCACTGCCACCGGCCCGCCTCGGGCGCGGCGAAGCGGACCCGCCAGGTGTCACCGCCGTCCCAGAACGCCGGCCGCCGCAACCGCAGGCCGGACTCGTGCTCGAAGTCCGCCGACACCTCGGCGGTGTACTGCTCCTCGTGACTCCTGGTCAGTACGAACTCGTGCTCGCGCCAGACTGAGATGGACATGACACTCCCGGGGGTGGTTTCTACCGATAAACTGTGGACCGAACAGCAAGACCACACGTGCTCTGGGGTCGGTGAAATTCCGAGCCGGCGGTGACAGTCCGCGACCCGTGACTTCGCGAGAAGAGGCGGTTGACCCGGTGGAACTCCGGGACCGACGGTGAAAGTCCGGATGGGAAGACGCACGTGGCAGTCTTCGCGTGCGCTGACGGCGTGTGTGCCGGACGTGCCCGCGGAGCTTGTCGTTGCCCCGGAGCACCAGGCCGAGAGGACGACGACCGTGAGCTCCGCGACCACCACCCGCTTGGACACCATCCAGCGCGCGATCGGCGAGATCGCCCGGGGACGGCCCGTCGTGGTCGTCGACGACGAGGACCGCGAGAACGAGGGCGACCTGACCTTCGCCGCGAGCCTGGCGACACCCGAACTGATGGCGCTGCTGGTCCGGCACACCAGCGGCTACGTCTGCGCGCCGTCCGCGCCGGAGATCCTCGACCGGCTCCGGCTCCCGCTGATGGTGCCGGACAACCAGGACAGCCTGCGGACGGCGTACACCGTGTCGGTGGACGCGAGCACCGGCGTCGGCACCGGGATCTCGGCCGCCGACCGGGCCCGGACGGTCCGCGTGCTGGCCGACCCGGCGGCCCGGCCCACGGACCTGATCCGGCCCGGCCACATCCTCCCGCTGCGGGCGGTCGAGGGCGGCGTCCGGCAGCGGCCCGGTCACACCGAGGCCACCGTCGAGCTCGTCCGGCTGGCCGGGCTGCCGCCGGTCGGCGTGATCGGCGAGCTGATGAACGACGACGGCACGCTGATGACCGGGCCCGGCCTGCGGACCTTCGCCGACGCTCACGGGCTCGCGATGGTCTCGATCGCCGACCTGGTCAGCTACTTGTCTTGAGCAACTGCCGGGCCGAGTCGGCGATCCCCTCGGGAGACAGCCCGTAGCGGTCCAGCAGGTACCCGGCCGAGCCGGTCGGCGCGAACTCGGGGATGCCGAGGATCGACACCCGCGCCGGGTGGTGCTGGACGACGGTCTCCGCGACCGCCCCGCCCAGGCCACCGCCGGTGACCGCCTCCTCGGCGGTCACGATGCCGGCCGTCTCCCGTGCGGCCTCGACCACCGCGTCGACGTCCAGCGGTTTCACCGTCGGCATCGACAGCACCCGGGCTGAGATCCCCTCCGCGGCCAGCTGCTCGGCCGCGGCCAGCGCCCGCCACAGCACGGTCCCGTTGCTGATCAGGGTCACGTCGTCCCCGGACCGGACCGTGATCGCCCGGCCCAGCCGGAACTCGTAGTCGTCGGCGTAGACCTTCGGCACACTCATCCGGCTGACCCGGATGAACACCGGGCCGTCCGAGGCCGCCGCCCAGCGGAGTGCGGCCGCCGTCTCGACCGGGTCGGCCGGCACGATCACGGTCAGGTTCGCGATCGCCCGCAGCCAGGCGATGTCCTCGATCGAGTGGTGCGTCGGGCCGAGCTCGCCGTACGCGACGCCCGGGCTCATCCCGCACAGCTTCACGTTGGCGTTGGAGTAGGCGACGTCCGCCTTGATCTGCTCCAGCGCGCGGCCGGTCAGGAAGCAGGACGCGGCCGAGACGAACGGGATCCGGCCGCCGTTGGCCAGGCCGGAGGCGACCCCGACCATGTCCTGCTCGGCGATGCCGACGTTGATCAGCCGGTCGGGGAAGGCCTTGCGGAAGCTGTTCAGCTTGCTCGAGCCGACCGAGTCGTTCACCACCCCGACGATCCGGTGGTCCGCGTGCGCGAGCTCGGCGAGCGTCTCGACGTACGCGTCCCGGCAGTCGTATCGCGGCTGGTCGGCGATCGAGGTGTCGAGGATGCTCATGAAGGCTCCCTGTCGTAGCGCGGTCTCCCCACGGCCTCCAGCTCGGTCAGCGCCTGCCGGAACTCCGCCGCGTCCGGCACCCGGTGGTGCCAGGCGACGTTGTTGCTCATGAACGAGATCGGGTGACCCTTGTGCGTGTGCGCGATCACGAAGGTCGGCTTGCCCGGCCGGAACGGTACGGCGGACAGCACGTCCAGCAGCTCGCCGTGGTCGTGCCCGTTCACCTCGACCACCGCGAACCCGAACGCCATCGCCTTGTCCGGCAGTGGATCCAGGTCGTTGGTCTCCTTCGTGGTGGCGCCCTGCTGCAGCCGGTTCCGGTCGACGATCACCGTCAGCCGGTCCAGCTGGTACTGCGAGGCCGCCATCATCGCCTCCCAGTTGCTGCCTTCCTGCAGCTCGCCGTCACCGACCAGCACGTAGGTACGCCGCAGCGACACGTCCAGCTTGGCCGACAGCGCGTGCCCGACCGCGACCGGCAGGCCGTGTCCGAGCGGACCGGTGTTCGCCTCGACCCCGGCGACCTTGCGCCGGTTCGGGTGCCCGTTCAGCGCGGACTCCGGTTTGAGGAACGTCGCGAGCTCCTCGACCGGCAGGAATCCGAAGGCCGCCAGCGTCGTGTAGAGCGCACCGGCCACGTGGCCCTTGCTCAGGATGAACCGGTCCCGCTCGTGGTCGGTCACCGTGTCCGGGGTGATGTCGAGCACCGCGCCGTACAGGGTGGCCAGGATGTCGATCGCGGAGAAGTCGCCGCCGATGTGGCCCGCGCCGGCGTGGTGGACCAGCTTCAGGTCCTGGATCCGGATCTGCCGGGCGACCTCGGCGATGTGCGCGACCTGCTCGGCGCGGCTGCTGTGGATCGGCAGCCGGCCGAGGACCGGCATCGTGGTGTGTTCGACGGTCAGGGTCATGGGGTCTCCCGGCCTGGACTGAGGAGCGGAGGGAGCGAAGCGGCTGGAGTGACGGGGGAAGGCCGGGAGTCAGAGCCCCATGACCACCGAGCCGGAGGCGAGGCATTCACCACAGTCATGCCAGATCCGCCATCGAACTCAGCAGCACCTTCTGCACGAGCCGCTGCGCGGCGAGCGCGTCGTGCGACGCCTGAGCGGCCGCGAGCGCCTCGTCGTCCAGTACGTCGAGCGCGTGGTGCAACGCCTTGAGGAAGCGGATCGCCTGCTTGGCCGCCTCGACGCTGTCCTCGCGGAACGGGAACTGGTCGAGCTGCCAGACACCTTCCCAGTTGTTCTTCCGCAGGGTGTGGAAGAACTCGAACGTCTCGACCAGGTGGACCGAACCGACGACCATGTCGTCGTCCCAGCCGCGCAGGTTGTCGTTCACGTCGATGGCGAACAGCCGGTCGTAGTCGATCGCCAGCTGGGCCGCGTCGGCCGGCGTCTCCTGGCCGTACAGCGAGTGGCCGAAGTCGAGCAGGATGCCGAGGTTCGGCAGGCCGATCTTCTCGATCCCGAGCAGCGTCCGGGCGACGTTCGGGAAGACGATCTTCACCCGCGGCTCGCGCGGCTTGTACTCGATCACGAAGTTGATGTCCGGGTGCGCCGAGACCAGCTCCGTCAGTCCGTCCAGCGCGAGGTTCCAGACGTCGTGGTAGTTCACCTGGAACGGGTAGTCCCAGCCGTCCTGACCGGGCCACAGCTTCACGTAGGAGCAGCCGAGATCCTTGGCCAGCTCGGTGGCGTTGTGCATCAGTTCCAGCGCCTGCTTGCGGACCCCCGGGTCAGGGTTGGTGATGGAGCCCTTGACGAAGTCGCGGGTGTAGATCTCCGGCGTGATCGCGATCGCCTTCAGGTTGTTCCGCTCAAGGGCGGCCTTCACCTCGTCGAGCGTGCCGTCGTACCCGGCGAACGGCCAGTTCAGGTCGACCACGGACAGGTCGCCGACGGCGCCGGCCCGGTCGATCTGCTCCAGCAGCCCGACCGGGTCGCCGTACCCGTCGGTGGCGTAGCGGTCCTTGTAGGTGGCGAAGTGCCAGATACCCGCGCCGAAGACCGGCATGTCAGTCATCAGTTTCTCCTTGGTGTGGGGCGGTGTCGTCAGCCCTTGGTCGCGCCGGCCGTGAGGCCGCCGACGATCCAGCGCTGCAGGACGATGTACGCGATCAGGATCGGCACCACGGCGATCAGGATGCCCGCCGCGAGACCGGTGTTGTTGTTGGCGAACTGGCCCTGGAAGTTCAGCAGCCCGACCGGGATGGTCTTGTTCGCGTCGGAGTTCAGCAGGATCAGCGCGAACAGGAACTCGTTCCAGGTGGCCACCGCGTCCAGGATCGCCACCGTCACCAGGGCCGGCGTGGACAGCGGCAGCACGATGGTGAAGAAGATCCGCCAGTCACCGGCGCCGTCGACCCTGGCCGCCTCGAAGATCTCGTCCGGTATCTGCCGGAAGAACGACTGCAGCACCAGCACCTCGAACGGGATGCCGAAGGCCAGGTACGGGCCGAGCAGGCCGAACAGGCTGTCGGTCGCGCCGGCCGACCGCATCATGATGAAGACCGGGACGATGGTGATGTAGATCGGGATGGTCAGCCCGAGGAACACCGAGAACATCACCGTCCGGCGGAACTTCATCCGCAGCTTCGCCAGCGCGAACCCGAGCATCGCCGAGACCAGCACGCCGAGCGGCACCTTCATCAGTGCCAGCAGCGCGCTGTTGCGGTAGGTGGTGGCGAAGTTGCCGATCCCCCACGCGTCCTTGAAGTTCGACCAGGTGAAGGCGTCCGGCCAGGACAGCGGCCCGTTGCCGATGAAGTCCGACAGCGGCCGCACCGCGGTCACCACCAGCAGCGCGAGCGGCGAGATCCAGAACAACGCCACCACGATCAGCAGCAGCGTGACGACGAGGCCCTTCCGTCCCTTCGGCGGCTGACTGGCCGGCACGGTGCCGGCCGGGACGACGGGAGCGTCCACCCGCACGGGCGCGATCGAGGTCATGGACCCTCCCGGCCTGCACTGAGGAGTGGGGGGAGCGAAGCGACTGGAACGACGAGGGAAGGCCGGGAGGCACGGCCCCATGACCACGCCGGCGCCGCAGGCCCGGCCACAAGCGAGGTCATGACGCCTCCCTCGTCTGGGAGCGGACGTACGGGATGCCGACGGCGATCGCGACCAGCGTGATCACCACGGCGATCGCGGTGCCGTAGCCGGCCTGGTAGTACTGGAAGACGTTGGCGTACATCCACGTCCCCATCACCTGAGTCGCCGTACCGGGACCGCCGTACGTCATCGCGTAGATCATGTCGAAGACCTTGAACGAGTCGATCAGCGACAGCGCGAGCACGATGTAGTGCGCGGGCCGCAGGCTGGGCATCGTCACCTGCCAGAACTGCTGCCAGCGGGTCGCGCCGTCGACGGTCGCGGCCTCGTAGAGTTCCTTCGGGATACCCTGCAGCGCGGCCAGGTAGAGCAGCATCGGGAAGCCGGTCCGCAACCAGATGGCCGGCACCATCACCGCCCACAGCGCGGTCGAGTCCTGCCCGAGCCACGGTTGCGCCAGCCCGTCCAGCCCGATCAGCCGCAGGAACGAGTTGATCGCGCCGTACTGCGGGTTGTAGAGCCAGCCCCAGATCGAGGCGATCGACACCAGCGGCAGTACGGCGGGGGTGTAGAAGATCAGTCGCAGGACCGGCTTGCCGTGCACCTTGCCGTTCAGCGCGACCGCCAGCGCGAGCCCGATCGCGGTCGGGAACGCGATCGTGACGACGGTCCAGATCACGTTGTTCCGGACCGCGGTGGCGACGACCGGGTCACTCGGCAGCTTGACGTAGTTGTCCAGCCCGACGAAGTTGTACGTCGCACTCAGGCCGTCCCAGTCGGTCAGGCTGAACCACAGTGACGACAGCGCCGGGTACACCAGGAACGCGACGTACACCACCAGTGCGGGCAGCGCGAACAGCCACGGGGACCACTTCCCGCCGCGCTTCGGCTTGGCAGGCTTCGTCAGTGCGACCGTCGCCATCCCGCTCCTCAGCCCTTCGCCCAGGCGGAGACGATCTCCTGCATCTTCTTCGCGGCCGCTTCCGGGGTGGTCTTGCCCTGCAGCAGGTCGCTCTGCACGCTGAAGTACTGGTCGGCCTGCTTCTTCGGGAACGCCTGGTCCTGGATCGTGTAGAACGGGTTGTCGCCGTACTTCTGGCCCCACTCGGCCGAGAGCGGCAGCGTCTTCGGGTCCGGCTCGGCGCCCTTCACCGTGGACGCGGTGATCTGCAGGGCCTTCTGGGTCTCGGGCTTGACCAGGAAGTCGATCAGTGCCGCCGACTTGTCGGCGTTGCCGCTCTTGGCGTTGATCATGTAGCCCTCGACGAAGCCCGAGTGCCGGGCCGGCTGCTGGTCGGTGGGCAGCTCGAAGTTCCCGAAGCCGGCCGGATTCTTCTTGGCCGCGAGGATGGCGCCGGCCTCGGTCCACTGACCGCAGATTGTGTAGGCGGTCGTGCCCTGGACATACGCCGGCTCGATGTCGGCCGGATCCAGGCCGAGCGCGCCCTCCGGCATCCACTTCTTGTCCTGCCACTTCTTGAACAGCGCGAACGCCTCGACCACTTCGGGCCGGTCCCAGCTCTCGTCACCGGTGAGCAGTTTGTCGTGCAGCTCCGGGCCGGCGGTGTGCTCGAGCAGGTACTCGAACAGCCGCATGACGTGCCAGCCGTACTTGCCACCGGTCCCGAGGGGCGTGACCCCGACCGCGACGAGCTTGTCGTTGACCGCCTCCAGCTCGGCGTACGTCGTCGGCGGGGAACTCACCCCCGCCTTCGCGAACAGCGACTTGTTGTACCAGGCACCCAGTCCGAGCGACACGAACGGTACGCCGGCCTTGAAGCCTTCGAACGTCATCCCGTCGATCGCCTGCTGGTTGATCGAGCTGTCCCAGCCGAACTCGGAGTAGTACGGCCCGAGGTCCAGGGCCTGCTTCGCCTTCGCGAACGGCGCGCCGATCTGGCCGCCCCAGATCCGCCAGACGTCCGGGCCCTTGCCACCCAGCAGCTCCGTCCGCAGCTTGTCGGGGTAGACCGCCGCACCCGATCCGGGCAGGCTGTCGACGGACGTCGTGGTGCCGTTCTGCTGGTCGAACTTCTTCACCTGCGCGCGCAGCAGGCCGATGGTCTCGTCGGCCTCGTAGGTGAACAGCCGCAGGTTGTTCGAGGCCGCGCCGGTGGCGTCGCCGCTCCCGCTGGTCGACGTACCGCCCCCGGTGCAGGCGGACAGGCCGAGGCCGGCCGCGGCGGCGGAGGTGAGACCGAGGAATCCCCGGCGGGTGTAGGTGTTCATCAGGCACTCCTTTGCCGGGCGAACCGGCGGATCTTCGCGAACATGTCCTCGAGGAGGAACCGGACGTCGACGTGTTCGCAGACGCTGATCGGGTTGTCGGTTCCGGGCAGGTACCAGCCGTCGACGCCGAACCGCGGCGCCGGCCGGACCCGCATGTCCCCGCTGCGGGGGAACAGCATCAGGGCGATCGCCGGCGAGTCGCCGAGCGAACGGGACTCGATCGGCTCGCCGTGGTGAGCGGCGTTCCACTCGTGCAACTGCTCGATCAGGTACTTGCCGAGTGGTCCGGCGTCGCCGATCTTCTCGTCCAGCTCGGCGTAGCTCACCGAAACCTTCGTGTAGACGTCGCTCGGCACCTGCCAGACGGTGATTCCGGAGCCGAACACCACGTTGGCGGCGTGGATGTCGTTGGACAGGTTGAACTCGATCCCCGGGTACGTCGTATAGCCCTGGTAGCCGCGCCCGCCGATCCAGATCACGACGACGTCCCGGTGCACGATCTCCGGGTCGAGCAGTATGGCCGACGCCATGTCGGTCAGCGGGCCGAGGAAGGCGACGAACAGCGGATCGTCCTTCGAGGCCAGCTTGGACTCCTCGATGATGAGTCGCGCGCCGGGCGAGTCCAGCGGGGTCTGCTCGTCCGCGATCCCGGTCGGCGCGCCGTTCTCCACCGGGACCTGACCGGTCAGGTCCATCAGGTCGAGTAGCAGGTCGATCTCCTCGCGGGACTCCGCCATGCTCCGGTCCGAGCGCCGGGTGCCGAAGTGCGCGGCGATCAGGCCGCGGATGTCGAACGTGGGCGACAACAGCCCGTGCACGATCGCGAACTGGTCGTCCGCCTCGTTCTTCGCGTCCGTGTCGATGATCACCCGGCGCCTGCTCGGCTTCACCACGTCCGACCTCCCGGCCTCAGAGTTTGAATAGATATTCATTAGTGCATAACCTGTCGCCACGAGTGTCACCACGGCGCTAGAGTCCCGTCAAGAGCTCAGTTGGAAGTTGTCTGATCCGGGAGGCCGCGGATGGGGACCCCAGCCGTACTGGCGATCGACCAGGGCACGACGAACTCGAAGGCCGTCCTGGTGGACGCGGGCGGGGCCGTGCTCGCGACCCAGTCCGCGCCCGTCGCCCTCGCCACGCCGCGCCCCGGCTGGGCCGAGCAGGGCGCCGACGATCTCTGGCAGAGCGTGCTTCAGGCCGTGTCGTCCTGCCTGGCCGCCGCCGGACCGGTCACGATCGCCGGGATCGCGTTGTCGACCCAGCGCGAGTCGGTGGTCGGGTGGAACCGGGCCGGCGAAGCCGTCGGACCGGTGATCGGCTGGCAGGACGTCCGGACGTCGTCCTGGTGCTCGCAACTGCCGGCCGAGCTGGACTCACTGGTGCGATCCCGGACCGGGCTGCGCGTCGACGCGATGTTCTCGGCACCGAAGCTGCACTGGCTGCTGGAGCACGCTGCCGCAGACCGCGTCGGCACCGTCGACTCCTGGCTGGTCCACCGGCTGACCGGTTGCCGAGAGCATCTGACGGAGGCCGGCAACGCGTCCCGAACCCTGCTGTACGACGTTCTCGACCTCGACTGGTCCACGGCGCTGCTCGCGGGGTTCGACGTACCCCGGTCGGTGCTGCCGGAGGTACGGGCGTCGAATGCCGGGTTCGGATCCACGGCCGGCGTGCCCGGACTTCCGGACGGGATCCCGATCGTCGCCGTACTCGCGGATTCGCATGCGGCGATGTACGGGCAAGGGTGCACCGAGGCGGGGATGGTCAAGGCGACGTACGGAACCGGGTCGTCGGTGATGACGCCGGTCGACGGCTTCGTCGCCGACGGGTGCACGCTCGCCTGGCTGACGGACAAGCCGCTCTACGCGCTCGAGGGGAACATCGTGTCGTCCGGCGCCGCGCTCGCATGGACGGCGGCGATGCTCGGACTGCCGGACGTCGGCGCGTTGACGGACCTGGCCGCCAGCGTGCCGGATCCCGGCGGCGTCACCCTGGTGCCCGCATTCGCCGGTCTCGGCGCCCCACACTGGGACCGGAACGCGCGGGCCGCGCTGACGGGGATGAGCAGTTCCACCACGCGGGCGCACATCGCCCGGGCCTGCGTGGAGGCGGTCGCGCACCAGATCTGCGACATCGTCGACACCATCCCCGCTGCCCCTGAGCGGCTGCGGGCCGACGGTGGCGCGACCGTGTCCGGCCTGCTGATGCAGACCCAGGCCGACCTGCTCGGCCGCCCGGTCGAGGCGGCCGACGTCGCCGAGATCTCCGCCCTCGGCGCCGCCGAGCTCGCCTGGAGGACCCTCGGCGAGGCCACCGGCTGGGCCGGCCGGCGCACCGCTCGCGTCTTCGAGCCGGCCGTCGACGCCGACGTCCGCGCCATCCGCCGTACCCGCTGGTCCGAAGCCGTGGCCGCGGCCCGCACGCACTGAGCCCATCTCGTGGGTTGACCCATGGGCTTGTGGGTTCACTCACCGGAATGCCGTTAGCCAACCCACAACCCGGTGGGTCAGCCAACCAGACAAGGTGACGGTGAGCGGATGGCCGGATACGGCCGGACATCGCTTTCCGTCATAGGTTGACTCGTCGTGACAGCCCACTTAAGGTTGCGGTCACAAGCCCTGGAAAGCCCTTTCCCAGGCTCGCGGCGAGGGAGGCAGCAGGATGTGCGAGTTCGAGCCGGGTGGTGCGGTGGCACTCCCGGGCGGGATCGGCATCTCGCGGCTGTCGGTGTACGACATCGAGGCCCCGGACGGCCTGGTCGGCGGCACTCCGCACGTCCACCTGGCCTGTTCCGAGGGGTACTACGTGATCGCCGGCTCCGGCGCGGTCCAGACGCTGAACCCGAAGGGCTTCACCGAGACACCGCTGCAGGCCGGCACCGTGGTCTGGTTCGACCCCGGCACGATCCACCGCCTGGTGAACGACGGCGGCCTGCAGATCCTCACGCTGATGTCGAACTCCGGTCTCCCCGAGGCCGGCGACGCCGTACTGACCCTCCCGCCGGAACACCTGGCCGACCGCGAGACCTACCTCGAAGCGACCACCCTCAGGGGCGAAGGTGAAGCGCGGACCACGTCCGCGATGGCCCGCCGCGATCTCGCGCTGCAGGGCTTCGCCGTACTGCGGGAGTCGTACGAGGTCCAGGGGCCGACGGCGCTCGACGACTTCTACGCGGCCGCGGTCCGGATCGTCCAGCCTCAGCTGGCGGACTGGCGACGCCGCTGGGAACAGGGCGCCCGCCGCCTGGCCGACGAGACCGGCGCCGCGCTCGACGCGCTCGACGCCGGTACCGCGCCGCACCTGCAGACCGCTGAACTCCACCGACTCCCCGCCCCCACCGAGTTCGGCCGGCACGGCATGTGCGGTCGCCTCGACATCTACGAGATCAATCCGTGAGAGGCAAGACTGTGAACGAGCGACGCATCGGCATTGTGATGAACGGTGTCACCGGCCGGATGGGCCTGCGCCAGCACCTCGAGCGCTCCATCGTGGCGATCCGCGAGCAGGGCGGCATCGAGGCCGCAGACGGATCCATGATCATCCCCGAACCGATTCTGGTCGGCCGCAACGAGCTCAAGCTGCGCCGGATCGCGGAGCAGTACGACCTGACCCGCTGGACCACCGACCTGTCCGAGGCGCTGGCCGAGCCGGACGTCGAGATCTACTTCGACTCCCAGCTGACCCAGCTCCGGGAGAAGGGTGTCCGGGCCGCCGTCGAGGCCGGCAAGGCGATCTACTGCGAGAAGCCGATCGCCGAGGGCCTGGACGCCGCGGTCGAACTGGCCCGGCTGGTCCGCGACTCCGGCCTGAAGAACGGGGTCGTCCAGGACAAGCTGTCGCTGCCGGGCCTGCGCAAGCTGAAGCGGCTGGTCGACGGCGGATTCTTCGGCCGGATCCTGAGCGTCCGCGGCGAGTTCGGCTACTGGGTGTTCGAGGGCGACTGGCAGGAGGCGCAGCGGCCTTCCTGGAACTACAAGTCCGAGGAGGGCGGCGGGATCATCGTCGACATGTTCTGCCACTGGCGGTACGTGCTCGACCAGATCTTCGGCCCGGTCAGGTCGGTCTACTGCCAGGGCGCGACCCACATCGCGGCCCGGTACGACGAGCAGGGCAAGGAGTACCCGGCCACCGCCGACGACGCGGCGTACGGCGTCTTCGAGCTCGAGGGCGGCATCGTCGCCCAGATGAACTCCTCGTGGGCGACCAGGGTGTTCCGGGACGAGCTGGTCGAGTTCCAGGTCGACGGGACCGAGGGCAGCGCGGTCGCCGGGCTGCGGCGCTGCCGGGCCCAGCACCGCTCGGCCACGCCGAAGCCGGTCTGGAACCCGGACCTGCCGGCCACCGAGAACTTCCGGGAGCAGTGGGCCGAGGTGCCGGACAACGAGGTGTTCGACAACGGCTTCAAGGTGCAGTGGGAGATGTTCCTGCGGCACGTCACCAGCACAGCCGACGACTCCGAATTTCCCTGGGACTTCGTCGAGGGCGCCAAGGGCGTGCAGCTCGCCGAGCTCGGTCTGCAGTCGTGGCGCGAGGGCCGCAAGCTCGAGGTGCCGCCGCTCGGGATCGAGTCCCGGCCGTGACGCTCTCGCTCCGCCTTCCCGGTCCGGACGGCCTGGAGGACTACCGGCTCGCCGGCGAACCGGTTGCCCAGGGCACCTATGAGCCGGCCCGGTCGCGGCTGGCGTTCGCCGCGGCGCACGTGGTCGCGGACCCGCTCGGGGACAACTCGCCGGGACAGCCGGCCGTGGTCGATTGGGAGCACACGCTGGAGTTCCGCCGGCACCTCTGGTCGCTCGGGTTGTCGGTGGCCGAGGCGATGGACACCGCGCAGCGCGGCATGGGCCTGGACTGGGCGGCGACGCAGGAGCTGATCCGGCGGTCCGCCGCGGAGGCCCCGGACGGCCGGATCGCGGTCGGGGTCGGCACCGATCAGCTCGCTGCCGGCAACCACTCGCTGGAGACCGTGATCGGCGCCTACGAGGAGCAGCTCGCGGTCGCCGAGGACGTCGGCGCGCAGCCGATCCTGATGGCCAGCCGGGCGCTGTGCGCCGCGGCCGGGTCCCCGGACGACTACCGGAAGGTGTACGACCGGCTCCTGAACCAGTCCTCGCGACCGGTGATCCTGCACTGGCTCGGATCCATGTTCGACCCCGCGCTCGCGGGCTACTGGGGCAGCGACTCGCTCGACACCGCGGCCGACGTGGTGGTCGAGCTGATCGGTGACAACGTCTCGAAGGTGGACGGGATCAAGGTCTCGTTGCTGGAAGCGTCCCGTGAGGTTGCCCTGCGCAACCGGTTGACCGAGGGGGTCCGGCTCTACACCGGCGACGACTTCGACTATCCGTCGCTGATCAAGGGTGCCGACGACGCGTACAGCGACGCCCTGCTCGGCATCTTCGCCGCGATCGCGCCCGCGGCCGCGGCCGCCCTGAAGGCGCTGGACGACGGCGACCTGCAGCGGTACGACGAGGTGTTCGCGCCGACCGTGCCGTTGTCCCGGCAGATCTTCTCGGCGCCGACGTACTACTACAAGACCGGGATCGCCTTCCTGGCCTGGCTGAACGGGCACCAGCCCGGATTCTCGATGGTCGGCGGTCTGCAGACCGGGCGGTCGTTGCCACACCTGGCCGACACGTTCAGGCTCGCCGACCAGGCCGGCGTCCTGACGAATCCCGAGCTCGCGGTCTCGCGGTTCAAGCGACTGCTGCTCGTGGGCGGGGTGGAGGCGTGAACCGCTACAGCCTGAACCAGGCGACGACGAAGTACTGGCCGCTGGAGGACGTGGTCGCGGCCAGCGCCAAGGCCGGGCTGTCCTGGATCGGGCTGTGGCGGGAGCCGATCCAGGAGTACGGCGTCGACAAGGCCGCGCGGCTGGTCGCGGACGCCGGGCTGACGGTGTCGTCGTTGTGCCGCAGCGGATTCCTCACCTCGACCGACGCGGCCGAGCGGAAGGCGAAGATCGCGGACAACCGCCGCGCGATCGACGAGGCGGCCACGATCGGGACGTCCGTGCTGGTGCTGGTCAGCGGCGGGTTGCCGCCGGGGTCCCGCGATCTCGGCGGTGCCCGGTCGATGGTCCACGACGGGCTCGCCGAACTGGCGCCGTACGCGGCCGAGCGTGGGGTGAGGCTGGCGGTCGAGGCGCTGCACCCGATGTTCTGCTCGGACCGGTGCGTGGTGTCTTCGCTGGGCGGCGCGCTCGACCTCGCCGAGCAGTTCCCGGTGTCGCAGGTCGGCGTGATCGTGGACGCCTACCACCTGTGGTGGGACGCCGACGTGTACCGGCAGATCGAGCGGGCCGGCGAGCGGATCCTGTCGTACCAGGTCAGTGACTGGGTCGTTCCGCTGCCGGCGGACACGCTGCTCGGGCGGGGCATGATGGGCGACGGCTCGATCGAGCTGCGCCGCCTCCGCGAGGCATGTGACGCGGCCGGGTACGACGGCCCGATCGAGGTCGAGATCTTCAACCAGCAGTTGTGGGACGCGCCGGGACAGGAGGTCTTCGACCTGGCGTTGGAGCGGTACAAGGAGCACGTCGCCTAGTGCCACGCGGGGCACTTACTACTCGAGGAGCTGTCTGTATGACCATTCCCGCCGGCGGTATCGGGATGCACCTGTACACCATGCGGGACGTGCTGGCCGAGGACTATCCAGGAACGTTGACGCGGCTGGCAGACATCGGTTATCGAACCGTCGGCGTGAGCGGGCGGTTCGGCCACTCGGCGGACAAGATCCGCTCGTTCGCGGACGAGGCCGGGCTCGGGATCGTGCTCGAGCACGTGAAGTACGACCGGATGGCCGACGACTGGGCCGGCGCGCTGACCGACGCCCGGACGCTGGGCGCGCAGTGGGTCGTCGTACCGTCGATCCCGTCCGAGCAGCACTCGGTGGACGGCTTCCGGGCGGCGGCCGCCGCGTTCACCGAGGCGGGCAAGGCGGCACGCGACGCCGGGCTGAAGCTGCTCTTCCACAACCACGGGCACGATTTCGCCACCGTCGACGGGACGGTGCTGTTCGACATCCTGCTCGGCGTCGATCCCGATTTGCTCGGCTTCGAGCTGGACCTGTACTGGGTGGTGAACGGCGGCAAGGACCCGGTCGACTACTTCCGCGGCCACCCGGGGCGGTTCCCGGCGCTGCACGTCAAGGACATGGCCGAGGACGGGTCGTGGGAGGACGTCGGCGCCGGCACGCTCGACTTCGCCGCGATGTTCGCGTACGCCGCGGACGGCGGCGTCGAGCAGTGGCTCGTCGAGCACGACCAGCCGGCCGACGCCTGGCGGTCGGCCGAACGCAGCTACCGCGGTTTGTCCGAACTCCGGTTCTGAGCCAAACGCTTAACCGGATCAGTCGTGGTGACAACTGCTCACGAGCGGTGAGCACGGCCTAAGCTCGACGCGTGCAGAACGAACCGACAGTTCGGTTGACTGCCGTACGCCGCCTGTACGAGGTGAGCGCCCGGATGGGTGCCGGGCGGAGCCTGGCCGAGACCCTGCAGGCGGTCGTCGACGGAGTGGTGGACGGGCTCGGGTTCGGGATCGCCGTACTGAACCTGCGGCATCCGGACGGGAAGTTCGAGGTGATCGCGGTCGCCGGGTCGCCCGAGGCCCGCGAGGCGCTGCTCGGGACCGTGAGCTCGGCGGACATCTTCGACGCCGAGTTCGCGATCGCCGACGAGTGGGGCCGGCTGCGGTTCGTGCCGCACGAGCGGCTGCCGGAGGGCGAGGTGATCGGCTGGGTGCCCGACCTGCCGGTGTCCGACGACCCGGCCGCCTGGCACCCGCTGGACGCGCTGTTCGCGCCGCTGTACGCGCCGGACGGCGAGCTCGTCGGGATGCTGGCGGTCGACCTGCCCGAGGACCAGCGGCGCCCGGGGCCGATCCACCGGGAACTGCTGGAGATCTTCGCGACCCAGGCCGGGCTGGCGATCGAGAAGGCCCGGCTGACGGACCAGCTGCTGGCCGAGAAGGCCCGGCTGGAGGCGAGTGAGACGACGTTCCGGATGGTGTTCGAGGGCGCCGGGAACGGGATGGCGACGGTCGCCTTCGACGGGCCGGAGAGCGGCCGGATCCTCCGGGTCAACGACGCGTTCTGCCGGATCACCGGGTACGCCGCGGACCAGCTGATCGGCGCCCGTGTGCTGGACTTCCTCCGCGACGAGGAACCCGCCCAGACCCGGCAGGAGCTGGAGAAGGTTGCCGCAGGCAATGGCTCGTACCGGTTCGAGCGGATCTTCTCCCAGCCCACCGGCCACGAGATCTGGCTCGGCGGTACGGCGGCCATCGTCGGCGCCGGCCGGGCCCGGATCCTGCTGATCCAGATCGACGACGTGACCGCCCGCAAGGACGCCGAGCGCGAGCTCCGCCACCACGCAGCCCACGACCCGCTGACCGGCCTGGCGAACCGGCGCCTGCTCCAGCACCGCTTCGCCGCCGCACTCGAGCGGACCCGCGCCACCGGCCGCCGCGGCGCTCTGCTGTTCTGCGACCTCAACCACTTCAAGCTGGTCAACGACGGCTACGGTCACGAAGCCGGCGATCGCGCCCTCCAGGAG
>NZ_SMKR01000095.1 GCF_004348725.1 Kribbella turkmenica | reverse complement strand
GGTGGAGGCTGTCGTCCCCCCGACCCTCCATCGCCGAAGGTGCGCCCTCCCCCGGGCGCCCTTCGGCCCTCCGGGGGTGGTCCGACCCCAGGACCACCCGGCGGTTCTCGTTCCAGGAGCGGCTTACTCTGGCAAGGTGACGCTCAGCCTGCAGACGGACCGGTTGCTGATCCGCGACTGGAAAGAAGACGATGCCGAAGCCGCGCTGGAGATCTACGGCTCTTCCGACGTGGCCCCCTGGCTCTCACCGGCCATGGACCAGGTTGCCGACGTACCGACCATGAGGGCGATCCTGCATGCCTGGATCGAGGCCCAGCCGAACTTCGTCCCGCCGTCCGGCCGGTGGGCGGTCACCAGTCGCGAGAACGGCGAGGTGGTCGGCGGTCTGTTGATCCGGCTGCTCCCGCCGTACGAGGAGGACCTCGAGATCGGCTGGCAGTTGCGGCCGAGCGCCTGGGGGCACGGGTACGCGACCGAGGCCAGCCTGGCCCTGATGCGCTGGGCGTTCAAGGAGGGCGGGATCGACGAGTTGTTCGCCGTCGCCCGGCCGCACAACGCGCGCGCGATCGCCACTGCCCGCCGGCTGGGCATGGAGTGGGTCGGCGAGACCGACAAGTACTACGGCCTGACGCTGCAGGTCTACCGCATCCGCGCGGCCGAGCTCCCCGACTGACAGCGGAGTTGTCCACAGCCCGCCCCTTCGTGCTCAACCAGCAGTGGTAAACGGATACAACTTGTAGTGAAACCATTTCCCGCGGCCAGGGAGACCCTGAGATCCCCCCAGGATTTCTCAGAGTTGAGTGGAATGGACTCAAGTTTGGATAAGTTGTATCCAGTGACTGCTGTTAGTTGAGCTTGAAAGGCTGGAACAGATGGACGTTCAGCGGTTGACGACGCTGGCCCGGGAAACCCTGTCGGTCGCGATCCGTCAGACCTCCGCGGCGGGCAACCCGACCGTGGAACCGATTCACCTGCTGTCCGCGCTGCTCGCTCAGCCGGAGGGGACCACCGTCGGGCTTCTGGAGACCGCCGGCGCCGACGTCGACGCTGTCCGCCGCCGGACCGCGGAGTTCCTCAGCCGGCTGCCGAAGGCGAGCGGCGGGAGCGTGCAGGCCCCGAGCCTGTCGCCGAAGACCAGCGACGTGCTGAACCAGGCGGAGCAGCGGGCCCTCGGGCTCGGCGACGAGTACGTCTCCACCGAGCACCTGCTGATCTCGCTGGCCACCGTGGAGGGCAACGCGAAGACCGCGCTGGGAGTGACCGCGGACGCGCTGCTGCAGGCGTTCGACGCGATGCGCGGCAACCGCCGGATCACCTCTCCGGAGGCCGAGGGCACCACCAAGACGCTGGAGAAGTACGGCGTCGACCTGACCGAGCGGGCCAGGGACGGCAAGCTCGACCCGGTGATCGGCCGGGACTCGGAGATCCGCCGGGTGGTCCAGGTGCTGTCCCGCCGGACCAAGAACAACCCCGTCCTGATCGGTGAGCCCGGCGTCGGCAAGACCGCCGTCGTCGAGGGTCTGGCCCAGCGGATCGTGGCCGGTGACGTGCCCGAGTCGCTGCGCGGCCGGCGGCTGATCAGCCTCGACCTCGGCGCGATGGTCGCCGGCGCGAAGTACCGCGGCGAGTTCGAGGAGCGGCTGAAGGCGGTGCTGACCGAGATCAAGGAGTCCGACGGCCAGATCATCACCTTCATCGACGAGTTGCACACCGTCGTCGGCGCCGGCGCCACCGGTGACGGCTCGATGGACGCCGGCAACATGCTCAAGCCGATGCTGGCCCGCGGCGAGCTGCGGATGATCGGCGCCACCACCCTCGACGAGTACCGGACACGGATCGAGAAGGACCCGGCGCTGGAGCGCCGCTTCCAGCAGGTCTTCGTCGGCGAGCCCTCGGTCGAGGACTCGATCGCCATCCTGCGTGGCCTGAAGGAGCGCTACGAGGCGCACCACAAGGTGGCCATCTCCGACAGCGCCCTGGTCGCCGCCGCGACGCTGTCCCACCGCTACATCTCCGGCCGTCAGCTGCCGGACAAGGCGATCGACCTGGTCGACGAGGCCGCGTCCCGGCTCCGGATGGAGATCGACTCGTCCCCGGTCGAGATCGACTCACTCCGGCGGACCGTGGACCGGCTGAAGATGGAGGAGCTCGCGCTGTCGCGGGAGGACGACCCGTCCAGCCAGGAGCGGCTCGAGCGGCTGCGCGCCGACCTCGCCGACCGCGAGGAGGAGCTGCGGGCTCTGGAGTCCCGGTGGGAGCGGGAGAAGTCCGGGCTGAACCGGGTCGGTGAGATCAAGGAGCGGATCGACGAGCTCCGCGGCCTGGCCGAGCGCGCCCAGCGCGACGGCGACCTGGAGACCGCGTCGCGGCTGCTGTACGGCGAGATCCCGCAGCTCACCAAGGAGCTGGAGGAGGCCGACGCCGAGGAGACCCCAGAGGGCCCGGACGCGATGGTCAACGAGGAGGTCGGCCCGACCGAGATCGCCGAGGTGATCGCGATGTGGACCGGCATCCCGACCGGCCGGCTGCTCGAGGGCGAGACCGGCAAGCTGCTCCGGATGGAGGACGAGCTGGGCCGCCGGCTGATCGGTCAGCGCGAGGCGGTCAAGGCCGTGAGCGACGCCGTCCGGCGGGCGCGCGCGGGCATCTCCGACCCGGACCGGCCGACCGGTTCGTTCCTGTTCCTCGGCCCGACCGGCGTCGGCAAGACCGAGCTGGCCAAGGCGCTCGCGGACTTCCTGTTCGACGACGAGCGCGCGATGGTCCGGATCGACATGTCGGAGTACGGCGAGAAGCACAGCGTCTCGCGGCTCGTCGGCGCTCCGCCCGGCTACGTCGGGTACGAGGAGGGTGGCCAGCTCACCGAGGCCGTGCGACGCCGCCCGTACTCGGTGATCCTGCTCGACGAGGTGGAGAAGGCGCACCCCGAGGTCTTCGACATCCTGCTGCAGGTGCTCGACGACGGCCGGCTGACCGACGGCCAGGGGCGTACGGTCGACTTCCGCAACGTCATCCTGATCATGACCAGCAACCTCGGCTCGGCCTACCTGGCCGACATCACGCTGGACGATCTGGTCAAGCGCGACCAGGTGATGGCCGTGGTGCGGCAGTCGTTCAAGCCGGAGTTCATCAACCGGCTCGACGAGATCGTGCTGTTCGACGCCCTCGGCAGCGAGGAACTGGCCCAGATCGTCGCCCTGCAGATCGGCGCCCTGCAGCGCCGGCTGGCCGACCGCCGGATCACTCTGGAGGTCGAGGAGGGCGCGATGGAGTGGCTCGCGATGACCGGCTACGACCCGGTGTACGGCGCCCGCCCGCTCCGCCGCCTGGTCCAGTCCGCCATCGGCGACGAGCTCGCCCGGAACCTCCTGTCCGGTGACATCCGTGACGGCGACACCGTCAACGTCACCCTCAACGAGGCCAAGGACGCGCTGGACGTCACCCCGGCCTGACATACACCGCAACCAGCAGGGCCCGGTCGTCCGCCCGGGCCCTGCTGGCGTCCGGCCACGGGATCTGATGCTGTTGGGCATGATCATGCGCATCTGGCGGACCGGCGTCGACGAAACCCGAGCAGCGGAGTACGAACGGTTCGCCCGGGAGCAATCGCTGCCGATGTTCCGGGCTCATGAGGGGTTTGTCGGCCTGCTCTTCGGCCGCGAGGGCAGCCGCTGCGTCGTGACCACCCTCTGGGCGGACCATGCCGCGGCGGACGCACTCGAGCGTTCGGCGCGCTACCAGGACAGCGTGCGCCGGATCGCCGCGGCCGGGTTCCTCACCGGCGAGTCCTCGGTGGAGCGGTATGACGTCCACGGCAGTGTCTTGCCCGGCAGAATGAGCGGGTGACACAACCACGACGCGACTGGGTGAACACCACGCACGACTGGGCCGGGACGGTCGACCACGACCATCTGGGGCTCATCCGTTCTGAGGCCGCCCGGTACGCGCCGGGCGGTCTGCGCCATCTCGTGCTGGAGGTTCTCGCGTATCCGGAGGACGAGGCCGAATCAGCCCGCCGTCGCGGCGCCTGCACCGTCACCCTGCACGCCGACGGTTCCATCGCCGTCGACGACGACGGGCGCGGCACCGACACCCGCCTCGACGAACACAGTCAGCCGATCAGGAAACCGATCATGGCCACCCAGGACCTCCGCTTCTTCGCGGATCCGCCGAGCCCACTGCTCCCCGACGGCCATCCCCGGCGCGGCATGTCGGTGGTCGCGGCGCTCAGCGACTGGCTCGTGCACACCAACCGCCGCCGCAACGGCTCCTGGACCCAACGCTACGAGTACGGCGTACCGGTCACTGACCTGGAACCGATCGGTCCCACCTTCGGCCAGCGTGCGGACGAACCCGCCCCCGTCACCGGGACCACGGTGCGCTTCCACGCCGACCCGGCGTACGTCGCGGGCGCCGTGTCCGCGGCTGACCTCGAGAACTTTCTGAGGTTCTCGCACCTGGACATCCGCGTCGTGGCCCTCGGGTGACCGCTGGGGTTTGGCCGATCTGGCAGGATCGTGGGTGACCTGGGTGGAAGGAACTCTTCAGGGCATGACCGACCAGCACGGCGACAACTCCGGCGACGACCGCCCCGCGCCGTACCCAGGCGTGTTCGGTGCCCCTGGTGGGGGATCGGCGCAACCGCCCGGCTCGCACTCGTCCGCCCAGCCGCCCGGCTCGCATCCGTCTGGCTCGTACGGTGACCGGCAGAACCCGTATGCGCCGGGAGCGTACAGCGGTGCGTTCGGTGCGAACCTCTACGCCGACGCGCCGCCACCGAAGCAGGTCACGGTCGCCGCGGTGATCTCGTTCGGTCTCGGCGCCTTGTGCCTGCTCCTCGCCGGCCTCGCTCTCACCTCCGCGGGCGAACAGATCGCCGAGATCGTCACCGGCTCCAAGGACGCCCAGGGGACAGTTGTCGCTGTGGTCCTCGCCTGCGCGGCGGCGTACATCGTCCCGGCCGTCTACCTTCGCAAGCGCCGGGCCTGGGCCCGCTACGTGATTGTCGGCGTCGCCGCGGTCGGCATCGCCGGCGGTCTGATGTCCTTGCCCAACAGCATCCTCGGACTCGCCATCCACGGCACCTTGCTGTTCCTGATGCTCCAGCAGCCGACCAAACTCTGGTTTCACCACCGCTGACCCGAAGGACCTCATCCGTGGAGATCTGGATCAATCCCGCCTGCTCCAAGTGCCGCACCGCCACCAAGGCTCTCGACGAAGCCGGCGTCCCCTACACGGTCCGCCGCTACCTCGACGACCCGCCCACGTTCGAAGAGCTCACCGCCGTCCTGACCCGCCTCAACCTGGAACCCTGGGACCTGGTCCGCCACACCGAATCCTCCGCGAAACCCCTCCGCACCCTCCCTCGGGACGAGGCCCACCGCGCGGACTGGATTCAGGCAATGGCCGACAACCCCATCCTTGTCCAACGCCCCATCCTCACCGCCGACGACAACATGACAGCAGTAGCCCGAGACCCCGAAACCCTCGCCCGCTTTCTCCCGAGGTAACCGCCTCACCAATCTGCCCCGCCCTGCGCCAGGTCGCCCGGCTTTGCCTGTGGATGGCGCTACGGACAGGACTGCCGGCCTGCAGAATCCGCTGGTGCTCGATTCATCCGCGCCGGACCTGCCGCGGGTCGCCTGGGTCGCCGTCGGTACGCCGGGGAGTCGGTCAAGCCACAGGCGACAAGCGGTGGCCTTCGGCGACGAATCGCAGCGATCGTCATCGTGGCACTCGCCCGAATGACCACACCCGCACGGCGTCGTCGGTGACTTCGTACAGGACTCGATAGTCGCCGAGGTGGAGGCGGTGGAACGAACTGCCGCCGACATGAATGCTTCCCGGCGGCTCAGGATCGCGCGCAAGCGCGTTGACCGCGGCCCGGACGCGTTTGGCGGCCAGACGATCGGACGCATAAAGGTCGCGGTAGCCGTTGAACCAGCCGGTGTCGAACACCAGGGTCCGCTCGATCACCGAGCGGCGCCCTCACCGCTGGCGTCGACCTCCGCTTCGATCTCGTCCATCAAAGGCTGGGCGTCCTTGTCGGACACCCACTTCGGCCCCCCCGCGGCCTTGATCTGCTCGACCGTGGCGAGGTCGGCGGCGTCCTCGAGAGCCTGGTAGTGCGCCAGCAGGCCGGGGGAGATCACCGCTGCTGCCGGTCTGCCATGATCGGTGATCAGGACGGGTTGGTTGGTGTAGCGGGCCTCGTTCACCATTTCCGCGGTCCGCTTGTTCGCCTCGGTCATCGTGTACGTCGCCATGTCCACAAACTACACCCGGAACTCGGGAGATTCCGGATTCTCCCGTTTCTGTCGAGCCGCTTCCTCGCCTGCGATGAGCGGCTCGACGTACCGGGCCAGCCGGTCCAGCAGCTCGTCGTCTCTCCGTCCAGCGTCCCAGCCGCGAGGCGGTGGGCTGCGCACGATCTCCAGCAGCCCGCGCAGCCGGGATCACCTCCATACCTACGGATCCGGCACGGCGTACCAGCAACGGCGCGTCCAGACCCCTCTCCCTCTCCTTCCCTTCGGGGCCTGTCGGGGTGCTGTGGGGGATTGTCGCGGGCCGCCCGGCGGCGAGATCGTTACAGCTTCGGGCGCGGGATCAGTCGAGTCGATCGACGTCGCCGGGGTCGGCCGCGGCCGGACCATCCGAAACGGGTTCGCCATTGGCCCGCGGTGTCGCGATGCTTGATCTTTCGTCGGGGTCTCAAGGGGCGTCGCGCATTGTCGTGGTGAGGTGCAGATCATGTGCGACACCATGTGGAGGAGTTGCTTGCGTCGACGGCGAGCAGGTTCGTGATCGGGCCACGGCGTTTTCCCGGATCGCGGCCATCTGTGTGTGCTTTCCAGGGTGTGGAAATCCCAGGTGGTTGAGCCCGGAGCGGTTGCCGGATTCGAGGTGCCTTGGGCGCTCCGGTGGAAGTAGCGGTGAACCGCGCCGCCGTCTGCGTCTGGTCGCTGCCGCTGTCCCTGTCCTGAGAGGGTGGTTCCGGGCGGACATCCTGCTGGACGTCCGGGGCCTCGGTCAGGGCTGCGTAGCGCTCCGAACCGCCGACCTGGAGGGTCCGTGCCCCTGTGCGCTGTTGGTGATTCCCGATGTCGTGGGCAGCTGCCGAGTGGCGATCAGGTGCTCGGCGACGGTGCGTAGTTTCAAGTTGTGGTCTTGGGAGTATCGGCGTAACACCTCGAAGGCTCGGGACTCATCGAGACCGTAGCGCTCCATCAGAATGCCTTGCGCCTGGCCGATGAGTTTGCGGCTGTCCAGCGCGACGTGGAGTTCGGCCTCGTTCAGCGATCGCGATAAAGCAAGCGCGGCGTGCCGGGCGAAGATGTTCACGAAGGCGACGTCGTCGGCGGTGAACTGCCGGGGGCGTGTCCAATAGATGTTGATCGAACCGATCCGTCGGTCATCCACGTCGGTCAGCTCGGCCGCCAGCACGCTGGCCACACCCAAGGCGCACACCTTGATTGCCCAGCGCGGCCAGCGCCGGTCCGTGGCCAGATCGGTCGAGATCAAGGTCTCGCGCCGCCACGAACTGTCCCGGCACGGACCCTCATCCAGCTCGTACTGCAACCGGTCGGCCTCCTCGACGAGCGGATCGGTGGGCGCGATCGTTTCCAGCCGCCGCCGAGCACGGATCAAGGTCAGACCCGCATGGCTGGCGTTGAACTGCCGGCGGACGTAGTCCACGATTTCTTCGGCCGTCTGGGTCGGCGTCGGCGCGGCCCGCAGCGCCTGGGCAATCCGGGCAAACTCCATCGGATCGAGTTGAAGGCTCATGACCGCGACCACCCGGCCAGAAGGCGGCGAGCGCTGGACTGCGGCTTGGGCGAGGCCACTCGGCCCTGTGGACTGCGCTGCTCCGTGGTGTGTGAAGCGCCGCCACGGAGCGGACGCCTCCATGCCAGCAGGCGGAACACCTCCACCGACACGGGACCATCGGCGGGCGAACGTTCAGTCGACTCATTCATGACGACCTCGCAATTCACGGCTACAGAACGAATGTAGAACGATGCAGCACGGCTGTGCAAGTGTTGTAGAGGTAGTGAATAGAGTGTCAGGCGATGTCAGGTGGACGACTGGCCGTACCTTGGTTCAGTCTTGTTCAAGGAAGGGGGTGCCGAGTGGACGAGCACCCTGACGACGGTGTCTACAGCATCGGGGCAGTCGCTCGCATGCTCGGTCTGTCGGCACAGACGTTGCGTGCCTGGGAAGATCGGTATCAACAGATCGTGCCGGTCCGGAGCGCCGGTGGACAGCGGTTGTTCAGCCGCGACCAGGTGGACCAGCTCACCTTCATCCGCGATCAGATCGAGCAAGGCCTGCAACCGGCCGACGCTCACCGGCTCCTGGCCCAGCGGCGTCACGAGGATGCGGCCGCCCTTTTGGCGGTCGAGTCGCACCGCGGCGAGTCTCGGGCGACCCCGGATGGGACCATCACCGTGCTGCTCGCCGAGCGTGATCGGCATGCGGCCGAGTTCGCCGACTACTTCCTACGCACCGAGGGCTACGCTGTTCGAATCGTATTCGACCCCGACTTGGCCGCCGAGATCCTGCGTGACGACCCGCCGAACGTGCTGGTCGTGGAGCTGCTGATGTCCGGTGGGGCCGGACTCGCGTTGTGCCGGGCCGCCGCGGGCACCGTTTCGGTCCCGGTCCTTGCCGTGTCCGCTGTCGAGTTGCGTGACCAGGCCTTGGCGGCGGGAGCAGAGGCGTTCCTGGTCAAACCACTGGATCCTCTGCAGTTCGTGTCCACGGTTCGCGACCTGATCGGGACCAGCGCCTACTTGCGACGTGCGGAGGGCCGGCGATGACCAACCGACTGTCGAGCGGCTCCGACCGGTTGGACGCCGTCTTCGGCGGCGGTCTGCCCCGCAACAGCATTGTGCTGATCTGCGGCAGACCGGGTTCGGGCAAGACGATCCTTGCCCAGCAGTATGTGTTCCACAACGCAACCACCGACCGACCGGCGATATACCTGTCGACCGTGTCCGAGCCGCTCGACAAAATCTTGCACTTCGGCCAGTCCCTGGATTTCTTCGACGCCGCCGCACTGGGCACGAAGGTGATGTATGAGGATCTCGGCCAGACGCTGAACGAGGACGGGCTCACCGGCGCGCTGGCCTCGATCACCGAACTCCTCAAGCGGCACCGCCCGGGGCTGGTCGTGATCGACAGTTTCCGGGCTCTGCATACTTACGCACCGCACCCAGAGGGCTTCAGGAGCTTCCTGCACGAACTGGCGGCGCGACTGTCGGTGTTGCCGATGACCACCTTCTGGGTCGGCGAATACAACGGCGCCGACACCAGCGATGAGCCCGAGTTCGCAATTGCCGATGCGATCGTGTCGCTTGGCACCGACCGGGAAGCCGACCGCGACCGACGCGTCCTCTCAGTCGGCAAACTCCGCGGCAGCGGCTCGCTGTCGGGCAAGCACTCCTACCGGCTCTCCGCAGCAGGCCTCGATTGCTTCCCGCGCATGGCCGACCCCGTCGAGTTCGACCGTGCCGGCGGCTCTCACGAGCGCATGTCCACCGGCGTCCCGGCACTCGACGCCATGGTTTCCGAGGGTTTCTACCGCGGCGCCTCAACCTTGCTGGCCGGACCTTCCGGCATCGGCAAGACGCTGCTCGCGCTCCACTTCATCTTCACCGGCGCACGGCGCGGCGAGACCGGGATCATCGCAACGTTCCAGGAGAACCCGGCCCAACTGGAGCACGTGCTCAACGGGTTCTCGTGGTCACTGGACGATCCGGGCATCGAACTCATGTACCGCACCCCAGTCGACCTGTATCTCGACGAATGGGTCTATGACCTACTGGACACCATCCACCGCACCGGCGCCACCAGGATCGCCATCGACAGCCTGGGCGACCTGCGAGCCGCGGCCGGAGACGAAATTCGTTTCCGCGAATACATCTACTCGCTCCTGCAGCGCTGCGCCCGCGCCGACATCAGCGTCATCATGACACAGGAAGTCTCCGAACTGTTCGGCGTCAGTCACCTGTCCGAATACGGCATCTCCCACCTGTCCGACAACGTGATCCTGCTCCAGTTCCTCCGAGGGGACTCCCAGCTCAAGCGCGCACTGACCGTCCTCAAGTCCCGCGGCAGCGCTCACGACCCGAGCACTCGCAGTTACGAGATCACGGCCGACGGCATAATCCTCGGCGAGCCTTTCGATCCCGGCCAGGACATGACGTAGCTGGGCGACCAGAGAAGGGTGGCAGGCTTCTCAGACCTGTCGCAGATCAGCCGGCAGAAATTCGTCGGAGCACAAGAGCCATGTCGGGGTTCGGCAGATCCGGTAGGAGAAGCGTGCGTCGCGCCCGATGCGGTCTGTCGCGGTGATCCAGCTCTGCCGACTCCGTCAGCGCGGACGCGGTCCCCGACGCCCTTTCCCGCCCTCGAGCCGCTTCCGCCGGGTCGTTCACCAACGCCGCCTACAGCCCGGCCTGATGGGCGTCCACAGATCAGTCATCCTGGCACTGCCGCTCCAACGAGTCGGTCAATCCGGGGGGAGCGAAGGTGGTTGCCCGTACTTGTCCGAGACGGCCGTTATCACCTGACGGTCCGCTGAAAGCGTGAATCCGGGTCCCATCCTCCGGTGGGGGTCCCAGCTCACTTCTCACCAAGCAGCATCTGGCGAGCTACCGACGGTATGCCACCTGCACCTCTCGATGTGCCCGACATCCACAAGGTGGTGGTCAGAGTTCTCGGAGGCGGGTCAGGGCTTCTCGGAGGAGTTCGGGTTGTTTGCAGAAGGCCCAGCGGACCAGGGGGCGGCCTTGGTCGGTGTTGTCGTAGAAGACCTGGTGGGGGATGGCGACGACCCCGGTGCGTTCGGGAAGCATGCGGCAGAAGTCGATGCCGTCGGTATGGCCGAGGGGGCGGATGTCGGTGGTGACGAAGTAGGTGCCTTCGGGGCGGTGGACGCCGAAGCCGAGTTCCTCGAGGCCGTCGCAGAGGAGGTCGCGGCGGGACTGCAGGTCGGCGCGCAGGGAGTCGTAATACTCGTTGCCTAGAGCAAGCGCTCCGGCGACGGCGGGCTGGAACGGTGCGCCGGAGGTGAAGGTGAGGAACTGCTTGGCGGTGGTGACCGCGGTGACGACCGCCGGGGTGCCGGTGACCCAGCCGATCTTCCAGCCGGTGACGGCGAACGTCTTGCCGGCGCTGCTGATCGAGACAGTGCGCTCGGCCATGCCGTCGTACGACGCCAGCGGCCGGTGCGGGCGTCCGTCGTACGCGAGGTGCTCGTAGACCTCGTCGGTGATGACGACCAGGTCGTGCTCGACGGCGACGGCGCCGATGCCGCGGAGCTCGTCGTCGGTGAGGACGGTACCGGTCGGGTTGTGCGGGGAGTTGATCAGCAGGACCTTGGTGCGCGGGGTGACCGCGGCGCGCAGCTCGTCGAGGTCGAGGCGGAAGTCGGGGGCGCGCAGGGTGACCGGGACGCGGCGGCCACCGGCGAAGGCGATGCCGGCCGCGTAGGAGTCGTAGTACGGCTCGAGGGCGATCACCTCGTCGCCGGGCTCGACGTACGCGAGCAGGGCGGCGGCGACCGCCTCGGTGGCCCCGGTGGTGACCAGGACCTGGGTGTCGGGGTCGTACGACAGGTCGTAGAAGCGCTTCTGGTGGTCGGCGATCGCCTGCCGCAGCGCGGGAACACCGCGGCCGGGCGGGTACTGGTTCACGCCGGCGCGGATCGCGGCGATCGCATCCTCGAGAAGAGAGTCGGGACCGTCGCGATCGGGGAAGCCCTGGCCGAGGTTGACCGAGTTCGTCGCCACCGCCCGAGCCGACATCTCCGCGAAGATCGTCGTCCCGAGACCGGTCAACCGCTGAGCGTGTTCGCGCATGTCACCGACCCTAACCCGTCCGGCATCCGCCGCGGCGGTCCTCGCCTGAACCGCGAACCCAGGCGAGGACCGGTCGCGACGACCGCTTGCCGAGGAGTTCAGCGTTGCCGGGAGGCAGTCTGGGGCGCGAATCGGTTGCAGGTTCCTGCAACCGTGTCCTCGAGCAGGGCCGTGGCCCGCGCGTACCGGACGCCGGCAGCGAACCGGGTGCCGACGTCGAGCGCCTCCATCAGCCGGGCGACCTCGTAGCGCACTGTCCGGACGCTGAGCCCGAGCCGCTCCGCGATCTCGTCGTCGGTCAAATTTTCCTCGAGCTGCTGGGCGATCACGTGCTGGCGCGCGGTCAGGTCGCCGGTGCGGTCACGGAACTCACAGGCCCGGACAGCGGTGTCCCGGAAGGCTTTGAGGTACTGCCGGGCCGCGGTGAGCGCCTCGGTGCCACGCATCAGCATCAGGCTCCGCCGGCGCTCGACGAGCGGTCCTTCGACCATCACCCGGTCGCCGTCGAGCACCTTGACCTGCATGAAGCCGCAGGCGAGGTAGTACGGCATGTCGTCCGCGGAGATGATGAAGTTCCGCAGCTGGCTGCAGCCGCCGCCGGCGTCGAAGAAGCTGGTCATCCGTACGCCGCGCTCGACCAGCGATTGGTTGTACCGATGGGCGGCGAGGAACGCCTCGAGTGTCTGGCCGCGCGTCGTCGTGACGGCGATCAGCTCCTCGCACGTCCTCAGCTGGGCCTGGATCCAGTCCCGCAGGCTCTCCATATCGGTCCCGAACACGTGCACGTCCGCGGTTCCCCGCCCGGCCGTCCATTCGTCGCAGTAGCGTGCCCGCACCCAGCTGGAGCCGGAGCGACGCGTCCAGGACGATTGGCGGCTGTGAGAGCTGTCGCGACCCATCCCACCCCCGTGGCGATCAGACCCTGAGATCGGATCGTCTCATGTACGGCGGGTCACCGCAGCGACACGATCAGCCCCACGGCGACGGCGGTGGCGGCGGTACGACGCCCGGCCGGTCCTCGCACCAGGTCGCGCCGGTCCAGCCGTCGTTGCCGGCCACCAGGCGGACGTCGAACTCCGGCGTACCGTCGAACTGGAACGTGCCGCAGTTGTTCACGAACGGCGCACCGACGTTGCGGGCGTCGACGTTCTCGAACGTCGCCCAGCCGCCGACCCGGGCGTTCACCACGTTCGTCCCGGTGCCGTCGACCTTGATGTTGCGCACAGCAACGTTCTCTATCGCGTAGTCGTCCTTGACCGGCCAGTCGACCACGAACAGCATCGCGTTGTACGTCGAGTCCAGGAACGAGCCGTCGCGGATCTCGATCCGCCCGGACATCGTCGACTGCAAGGCGTACAGCCAGATCGCGCCGAGGCCGAGGTTCCAGTTCAGATCGCGGGGACCGCCGCGGACGGTGGTGTTGCGGGCGAACGTCAGCGTGCCCTCGAAGGGCGTCGAGTTGAACCGCGTCCCGGCGTGCAGCGTGCTGCCCTCGCGGATAGGGTCGGCGACCAGGTTGTCGGTGACCGCGTTGTCCCGGCCGCCGTAGATGGCGATGTTGTTCGCGAGGACGGGCGTCTGGACGGTGTTGTGGTCGTAGACGTTGTCGTGGTTGACCAGGCCGTCCGGGTTGGCCTCCGACCACATCGCCAGCCCGTCGTCCCCGCTGTTGCGGACGAAGTTGTCGGTCGCCCGGACGTTCGAGACGCCGAGGTGCAGGTTCATCCCGTCGGCGATCGCGTCGGTGATGATGTTGTTGCGGATCAGCAGCCCGTCCATCGGGCCGTCCAGCCAGATGCCGACCTTGGTGCGGTGCAGGTAGAGGTTCTCGATGACCGAGCCGCCGCCGATCGCGCCGCCGATGCCGTTCACCTGGTCGGTGTCGATGCGTTCGCGGACGTCGCTCTCGATCGCGAAATCGGCCAGGTGGACCCGGGTGCTGCCGCCGTCGGCGGCGTACCTGCCGTAGAAGCCGGGTGCGCTGTGGACCGACTTGTCCGGTGCTGGTTCGGGCAGTGGCAGCACCTTGCCCTTGATGATCGTCCACCAGTTGCCGGCGCCGCGGACGGTCACCTGGTCGACGACGATGTGCCGGTTGACCTGGTAGGTGCCCGGCGGGATGAACACCGACCAGCCGAGCTTCCTGGCCGCCGCGATCGTCCGTTCGATGGCGGGAGCCGCGTCGCGGCGCCCGGTCGGGTCGGCGCCGAACCACCGCACCGACAGCGACTTCCGCGGCTGCTGCTTCGGCGCGCCGACCAGCTCGAAGTCGGCGACGTCGAGCACGTACCAGGCGGCCGGCGTGTTCCGCGGTACGGCGAACCGGACCCGGTCGCCGGCGTCGTACGTCCGGCCGAGGAGCAGGCGTTGCTCGTCGTAGAAGTGGTTCGGCCGGAACGGCTTGGCGACCGGGTCCGGCTCGGGCTTCCACCAGCCGGCGATCGGGTCGACGTCCGGGTCGTTCGAGAACGGATACATGCCGTACAGCCAGGCGTATTCCGACGTCAGCGTCATCGTCTGCTTGTGCTTGCCGTTGACCGCCGCGTCGAGCGGCGCCTGGATGCCGCCGCCCGTCGGCGCGTCCGGGATGCTGTAGCGCAAGGTCAGCGCGTTCGCGGGCTCGGTCAGTGTGAACTCGACGTACTGCCTCGGCGTCAGCCGTACGGCGGTCCGCCCGGAAGCCTCGGCGGGGAGCGTGTAGGCCTCGCGGCCCGGCCCGATCTTCTCGCCGGTGTGATAGGCGTTCTCGGCCTCCTGCTCGACGAACGCGACGTCCGCGCCACGGCCGGCGACCAGGACCGGGTCGAGTCCGGCCCGGGTGATTCGGGGCGCCGGGCGCGTGGCCTCGGCCGGCGTGCTGAGCAGTGTTCCGAGAATGGCGGTCGTCAGAGCGACGGCGACAAGACGCTGGGACATCGGTGGATCCCCTCCAGACGGACTACCGGCGTCTGGAGCGTATGCAGCCGCACATCACTGCGCAAGATCTCGACAAGTGCGAGAAATTTCCCATCAATCGGTGGGTAGGTCCACCTGCGGTTCCGGGCGCAGGGCCCGGAGCCAGAGCTCGGTCTGGGCGATGTGCGCGGAGGCGGCGGTGGCGGCGGCGGCCGGGTCGCGCCGGGAGATGGCGGCGAGGATGGCGCGGTGGCCGCGGTCGCTGGTCTGCTTGATCGCGTCGAAGTCCGCGCCCGGCTCGAAGATCCGGTAGTGGCCGCCGCGGCCGCGGATCACTCCGGTGAGCGCGGTGACCGTCGGGTTGCCGCCGGCCGTGCAGATCGCGCCGTGGAACTCGGCGTCCAGCTGCTGGATCTCGGTGGCGTCCGTGGTCGCCTCGAGCCGGTCGAGGATCTCGTCGAGCTGCTTCTCCAGGTCGGCGTCCTGCCGGGCGGCGGCCGCGGCGGTCGCGTGCGCCTCGAGCACCCGCCGTACCTCCATCAGCTGGAGCACGCCTTCGAGCGGGATCAGCTCGACCGACAGGGAGAACCGGCTGATGATCTCGGCCGGGTCGAGCGCCGAGACGTACGTGCCGGAGCCGTGCCGCGACTCGATCACGCCGAGTGCCGCCAGCGAGCGGGCCGCCTCCCGCAGGGAACTGCGGGACACGCCGAGGTGGTCGCACAGCTCGGGCTCGGGCGGGAACTTCGCTCCCGGCCCGAGCTCGCCGGACGCGATCATCTGCCGCAGGCCGGCCAGCGCCTTGTCGGTGGCTGCCATTCGTACCTCCTCGTGCCCACCCTCACCCGGGACTTCTCAGAAGAGTAAGTCCTCAGACCTCTTGTGGTCACATCTTCGCCAAAACCTTGTCATTCTCGCGTCAATGTCACTAGGGTGCCAGGAGCGGTCGACCAATTCATCAGATGTCCGCGCCACCTCTGATGCCCTCCCCTGGGCCTACATCCGCTGAGGAGAAGCGCCATGCCCCACCGACCCCGCACGATGTTCGCACCTCTCGCCGCCGCGGCCACCGCCGCCGCGCTGCTGTTGTCGGCCTGTGGCCCCGGCCCGGCCGAGAAGGCCCAGGACGGCCAGGTGACGCTGCAGATGGTCGAAAGCCTGACCAACCCGACCCGGACGACGCTGCTGAAGAAGCTGATCGCCGACTTCGAGGCGAAGAACTCCGGCGTGAAGGTGCAGCTGATCTCGCCGCCGACCAACCAGGCGGACCAGAAGATCCAGCAGATGCTGCAGTCCGGCAAGGGCGTCGACGTCCTCGAGGTGCGGGACACCACCGTCGGCCCGTTCTCGACCAACAAGTGGATCTACGACATGGCGCCCGACCTCAAGGGCTGGGACGGCCTGCAGGCGCTCACCCCGAACGCGCTGAAGGTCGCCCAGGAGGGCGGCAAGTCGTACATGGTCCCGTACGGCTTCTACGGCCTGTCGCTGTTCTACCGCAAGGACCTCGTCCAGCAGGCCGGGTACAGCGGCCCGCCGAAGAGCTGGACGGAGATGATCGAGCAGGCGAAGAAGATCAACAACCCGTCGAAGAACGTCTACGGGTACTCGTTCCGCGGCGGTCTCGGCGCCGGCGGCAACGCGATCGCGATCATCTCCGGCTACGTGATCGACGAGATCAACCGGGACAACGCGTTCAAGCTGACCAACGGCAAGACGATCTTCTCGTCGCCGAAGGCGGTCGACGCGCTCAACCAGTACGTCGACCTGTTCAAGAACGCCTCACCGCCGTCGTCGGTGAGCTGGGGCTACCCGGAGATGGTGCAGGGCTTCACCTCCGGTACGACGGGCTTCCTGCTGCAGGACCCCGAGGTGATCGCCACCGTGAAGCAGTCCAAGACGATCAAGGAGGACCAGTGGGGTACGGCGCCGCTGCCGGTCGGACCGACCGGCAAGGCGGCGCAGCCGCTGGCGAACGCGGGCTGGGGTGTCGCGCAGGGCAGTGAGCACAAGAAGGAGGCGGTCGAACTGGTGAAGTTCCTGACCTCCGGTGACGCCGCGATGACGTTCTCGAAGGAGAACAGCCTGGTCCCGATCCTGAAGTCGGCCGCCGAGGACCCGTTCTTCAAGGACGGCCCGTGGGCGTCGTACGTGGCGATGAACGAGTCGCCCGACACCTACATCGTGGTCACCCAGCCGCGCGGCGTGCCGTGGTCGACGGAGTGGGGCAACAAGTCCGACTCCGACGTCCAGAAGCTGATCACCGGGAAGGCGCAGCCCGCGGAGATCCTGAAGAACTGGGACGAGTACTGGACCAAGAAGTGGGCCGGGAACTGAACAGATGTCGTTGACCACAACTGATCGAGCGCGGTCGGCACCGGCCGGGGCGGGGAACCGTCCCCGGCCGGCGGGCCGGCGGCGGTTCACCGCGCGGACGGCGCTGGTGCTGTTCGCGTTCATGGTGCCGGCGTTGGTGTTCGTCGGGATGTTCACGTACTACCCGCTGCTGAGCGGGATCCAGATGGCGTTCCGGAACTACAACCTGAACGACCTGTCGGACACGTCCTGGGTCGGCCTGGACAACTTCCGCGCCCTGCTGGACGACGAGATGTTCCGCGGCACGGTCAAGAATTCGGTCGTCTGGGTGGTCGGTTCGCTCGTCCCCCAGTTCCTGATCGGCTTCACGATGGCGATGTGGCTGCGCAGGCGGTTCCGGTTCCGGGGGGTGTACCAGGCGCTGGTGTTCTTCCCGTGGGCGGTTTCGGGCTTCCTGATCGGCATCCTGTTCCGCTGGATGTTCAACGGCGAGTTCGGCGTGGTCAACGACCTGCTGATGAAGTCACACCTGATCGACACCCCGGTGCCGTGGCTGGCGGACGCGCGGTACGCGATGTTCTCCGTGATCGTCGCGAACGTCTGGTACGGCGTGACCTTCTTCGCGATCATGATCCTGGCCGCGCTGCAGGGCGTGCCGGAGGAGTTGTACGAGTCGGCCGCCATCGACGGCGCCGGCAAGGTCCGGACGCTGTTCAGCATCACCATCCCGTCGATCCGGACCACGCTCGCGCTGACCGTGCTGCTGCGGGTGATCTGGATCTTCAACTCGCCCGAGCTCATCTTCGGCATGACCGGGGGCGGCCCGGCGAACGAGACGCACATCGTCACGTCGCACATGATCCAGGTGACCCAGGAGGGTGACTACGGTCGCGCCTCCGCGATGGGCGTGATGGTCGTGTTCGTGCTGATGCTGTTCGCGGTCTTCTACCTGCTGGCGATCCGGCCACGGAAGGGACTCGCATGATCCGCTCGGAAACCCTCGCCGGCCGGATCGTGAAGTTCGGCGGGCTCGGCCTCTGCCTGCTCGTCACGGTCTTCCCCCTGTACTGGATCCTGGTCACGTCCTTCAAGGACCCGGGCACGATCTTCGCGTACCCGTTGAGGTACTGGCCGGAGACCTGGTCGCTGGAGAACTACCGCGGCCTGTTCGACCAGTCGAACTTCGGTGTCTTCATCGGCAACAGCCTGATCGTGTCCACGGTCGCGGCCGCGCTGGCCACGGTGGTCTCGCTGCTGTCGGCGTACGTGCTGGCGCGGTTCGAGTTCGTCTCCAAGGGCGCGGTGATGGGCGCGTTCCTGGTGACGCAGATGATCCCCGGGTTCATCGCGCTCGGCTCGCTCTACATCCTGATGACCCGGTTGTACCTGGTCGACAACCGCTGGGGCCTGGTACTGGTGTACGTCGCGATGTCGATCCCGCTGTGCACCGTGATGCTGCGCGGGTTCTTCGAGAACGTGCCGGCGTCCCTCGAGGAGGCGGCGATGGTGGACGGGTGCTCGCGGCTGTCCGCGTTGTTCCGGGTGCTGGTGCCGGTGATGACGCCGGGGATCGCGGCGTCGTACATCTTCAACTTCGTCAACTGCTGGAACGAGTTGTTCCTCTCGGTGACCCTGCTGAACAGCGACAGCAACAAGACGATCCCGGCCGCGCTGAACGGCTTCATCAGCAGCTACAACATCGACTGGGGGTCGATGTCGGCGGCCGCCGCCCTGAGCATCGTGCCGACGATGATCCTGTTCGCGGTCGCCAGCCGCTACATCGTCGAGGGCCTGACCGCGGGCGCCGTCAAGGAGTGAAGAAAGGCCGGCAGATCCCACACCTGCCACTGCCGGTCGCCGAGTCTCCGGTACGGCGTCTTGCCCGGAGCCGGCGTCTCCGGCGGGCCCCCGACCAGGACAGTCGCCATACCCCGGGAGAGCGGGACCTCGAGGTTGACCGGGAGGTCGTCGAACATGGCGGCGCGGCCCGGGGCGACGGTGAACCGGGTGAGGAACGCGTCCAGACTCTCCTCGTACGGCTTCGGCACCAGGTCGCCGGCGAGGATGTCGAAGACGCCCTCGAAGCAGGCGGTCAGGCCGAGCTGCCGGAGCGCCTGCTCGGCGTGGTACGCCGACCCGTTCGTGTAGACGAACCGGCGACCCGGCAGGGCGCCGAGCGCGGCGGCGAGGTCCGGGTTCGGACTGAGGACGGAGTAGTCGATCTGCCGCTCGAAGCTGAGGAACTCGTGCGGGTCGATGTCGCGCGTGGTCATCGCGCCACGCAGCGAGGTCCCGTACTGAGCGACGAGCTCGGCCTGGATCCGCCGGGCACCGACGACGTCCGTGCCGTAGAACCCGGCCACAGACGACAGGATGCCCTGCGTCACCTGTTCGGCCAGCGCCGAGTCGGCGGGGTAGAGCGTGTTGTCGAGATCCAGCACCCAGGTGTCGATGTCCGCCAGCACGTGTCCAGAGTAGTGACAGACTGGGCACTGTCATCGACGGGAGGACGGGACACGTGGCGACTGCGCTCATCACCGGGCCGGCGACCGGGATCGGACGGGCGTTCGCGGACAAGCTGGCGCTGGAAGGCTTCGACCTGGTGCTCGTCTCGCGGGACGGGGCGCGGCTGAAGGAGACGGCCGCCGAGCTCACCCGCCTGCACGGCGTCGCCTGCGAGGTCGTCACCGCCGACCTGACCGATCCTGACGACCTCGCCCGGGTGGAGGAGCGGTTCCGGACCGGGCCGATCGAGGTCCTGGTGAACAACGCCGGCTTCGGGCAGAAGAAGCCGTTCTGGGCCAACCCGGTCGACGTCGAGGAGAAGCAGTTCGACCTGCTGGTGCGGGTGGTCCTGCGGCTGACGCACGCCGCCGTACTGCCGATGATCGAGCGCGGGTCCGGCGCGGTCATCAACGTGTCGTCGATCGCCGGGTTCCTGCACCGCGGCATGTACAGCGCGCACAAGGCCTGGGTCACGAGCTTCTCGGCCGGGCTGGCGATCGAGCTGCACGCCAAGGGCGTCGCGGTGATGGCGCTGTGCCCGGGGCTGGTGCACACCGAGTTCCACGACCGGATGGGCATGGACAAATCCATCATCCCGTCGTTCATGTGGCTGGAGGCGCCTGACCTGGTCGACGCGGCCTGGAAGGACCTGATGCGCGGCAAGTCGATCTCGGTTCCGACCTACCGCTACAAGCTCCTCACCGCCGCCGCCCGGTACATCCCCCGCACCCTGATCGCCCGCGTCTCCACCACCGGACTGGACGGCCGCCGCCGCGCCTGAGCGATCTCGGTCCAACCAACTCGCCGGTGCGTGCGTCCAAACGGGCACATCGAGGGAAAGGGCCGCGGGCGTGGACGGACGGCGAATGTGGCGGGTCGCCGCGGTGGCAGGGGTGGTGACGGCCCTCGGTCTGGTGGCCTGCGGCAATGAAACCGGCGGGGGGCGCCCGCGGGAAAGGCGGGTCCGACGCCGAGCGCGACACTCGGTACGACGCCGAGCGCGACGCCAGAGCGGTCGGTGCCCGAGCCGGTGCAGACGCCAACGGTGGCGCCGACGATGGCGCCGGCACCGACCGCGAAGCCGGTGGTGACGGCGCGGTTGCGCACGTCGATGCTGTTGACCGGGCCCGAGGTCGCCACGGCGGATCCCGGCCGCGGCTGGGTCGTGACCAAGGCGTCCGCGGACCCGATCTGCGGCCCGTCGTCGACGCGCGGCACCGGGGTCCGCGGCAGCCTGAACCGCAACTTCACCACCGGGCTGGACGCGTCCGGCGGCCAGTGGCTGACTCGGTACGACGATGCGCGCGCGGCCGCAACGGCGACGGCAGGATCGTCGCGACCATCAAGTCCTGCACGGCGCTCGATCCCGTGCCGACCCACGCGCGCAAGCTGACGGAGAACCGGACGCTGCCGCTCGGCGACGCGACCGCGATCGTGCGCTGGTACGACTACCCGCTCCCGTCGGACCCCGGCAGCGAGCCCGGTGGCTTCCCGTACGCCGTCACCCGCAAGGGCAACGTCGTCTCGGTGCTGGCGTTCCGCGAGATGGGCGACGGCGTGCGGCCGGCCACCTTCGAGAAGCTCGCCCGGGCCGCGGCCGGGCGGCTCGGCTGAGTCAGAGCTTCTCCGCGACCTCGGTCAGGACGGCGAGAGTCGCGGTCACGAGCGGATGGCCGGCCCGGCTCTGGCGAACGGCGGCGTACACGCGCCGGGTCGGGACCGGCTCGGTCAGGGGGAGGGTGACGGCGAGCGCGGGGACGGCGAGGCGGGGAACCAGCGAGACGCCGGCACCGGCCGCGACCAGCGCGGCAACAGCCCGGAAGTCGTCGGACTGGTGGACGACGCGAGGTTCGAAACCGGCCTGTTCGCAGGCGAGCAGGACGACGTCGCGGATCGGGTTGCCCGGTGACGGCATCACCCAGGAATCGCCGGCCAGCATCGGCAGCTCGATCAGTTCGGCCGCGGCGGCCGGGTGGCCGGCTGGCAGTACGGCGACGAACGGCTCGGCGTACAAGGGGATCCGGACCAGCCGCCGGTCGTCCGGACGGGGTGAGCCGCGGTGCTCGACGGCGATGGCAACGTCCGCGTCGCCGTCGAGCAGCTGGGTGATCCCCTGATGGCCCTCGGCGTCGCGGATGACGGGGTCGAGACCTGGGTTCGTCTCCCGCAGGCGGGCCAGCGCCGGGGCGACGAGCAGGCTGATCGCGGTCGCGAAGGCGGTGATCCGGACCTCGCCGGTCGCGCCGTTCGCGTGCAGCCGCATCGCGTCCTCGGCCCGCTCGACCTCGGTCAGGATCGTGTCGGTGTGGGTGAGCAGCAGGCGGCCGGCAGAAGTGATCGCGACCCGGCGGCCGCGCCGTTCGAGCAGCTCCTGGCCGACCTCGGACTCCAGGGCCGCCAGCTGCTGCGAGACCGCCGAGGGCGTCAGGTGCAGCACCTCGGCGGCCGCGGTCACGGTGCCGTGATCAGCAAGCGCGCGCAGCACTCGCAACCTTCGTACCTCGATCACGGACCTCAGCTTCGCACAGCTCGTGCTCCGCACCGGTCACCAGCGCCGGCGCCGGACGCGGCTCCACCGGTACTTCCTGCGGCGGCACCGGCATCGGCTCCACAGGCAGCGGCTGCACCGGCCGGCGCTGCAGCAGACGGCGTACGGCGCGGAGTGGGTGGCGCCGCGGACGCTGCGGCGCCGGCGGGATGATCGGAGCGTTCGGGAAGGCCGAGTGGGTCTCCTCGTGGATGGTCTTGAGCACGTTGTAGGGGACGTAGATCACGGTTTTCCTTTCGTCCCTTCGACCGTACGAACTGACCCGTCATGCGTCCAATGAAAACTTCTCGCAGAGTTGATGTGTTTGGTGCATGATTAACGGATGGAACTGCGTCAGCTCAGGTCGTTCGTCGTGGTCGCGGAGGAGATGAACGTCGGCCGGGCCGCGACCCGGCTGCATCTCACCCAGCCGTCGCTCAGCCGGCAGATCGCCGCGCTCGAGCACGATCTGGGCGTCGAACTCTTCGCCCGGGTCAAGCGCCGGTTCGTGCTGACCACGGCCGGGGCCAGTTTTCTCGCCGACGCGCAGGACCTGCTGCGCAGAGCGGACGAGGCCGTCCGCACGGCGCAGCGGACGCAGCGCGGCGAGCTCGGGACGTTGCGGTTGCGCTTCGTCCAGTCGGCGACGTTCGAGGTGCTGCCGCGACTGCTGAGCGCGTTCCGGGAGGCGTACCCGGAGGTCGTGCTCGACCTGGAGAGCATCACGACCATCCGGCAGACCGAGGCGTTGCGCGACGGCCGGATCGACGTCGGCCTGATGCGCCCGACCACGCCCGAGGGTGCGCGGGCCACAGCAGCGCGGACCGAAGGGCTGCTGACGCGGGTGGTGTCGAACGACCCGCTGGTGGCCGTGCTCCCGGCACGCCACCGGTTGGTACGGCGCAAGCGCATCCGGCTCGCGGAGCTGGCCGACGACCCGTTCGTCTTCTACACCCGGGCGAGCGGACCCGCCGTGCACGACTCGCTCGTCGGCTACTGCCGGGCGGCCGGGTACACGCCGCGGATCGAGCAGGAAGCCGCCGACGTGCAGACGATCGTCTCGCTGGTCGCCGCCGGCCTCGGGGTCTCGCTCCTCATCGGCCCGACGCCGCCGACGAACCCGGACGCGGTGGTGTACCGCGAGTTGTCCGACGACCTACCACCTTGGCAACTCTCGGTTGCCTGGTCGCCGGACAACCGGTCCCCGGTGCTCGCCCGCTTCCTCGACCTGCTCTGACCAGCCGAAGGTGTCCGGGTCGGCTCAGCCGAAGGTGTCCGGGTCGCCGCCGGTACGGACGCCGGTCTCGAGGTCCGCGATCGCGGCCATGTCGTCGTTGTCGAGCTGGAAGTCGAAGACCTCGAAGTTCTCCTGGATCCGGCTCGGCGTCTTCGACTTCGGGATCACCACGTTGCCGAGCTGCAGGTGCCAGCGGATGACCACCTGGGCCGGCGTCTTGCCGTGCTTGTCGGCCAGCGTCTTCAGCGCCGGCTGACCGAGCAGCTCACCCTGCGCCAATGGGCTCCACGCCTGGGTGACGATGTCGTTCTCGGCGTTGAACGCGCGCAGCTCGTCCTGCGGGAGCGCCGGGTGCAGCTCGATCTGGTTCACCGCCGGCCGGATCGTGGTCTCCTCGAACAGCCGCCGCAGCGCCGGCTCGTGGAAGTTCGACACGCCGATCGCGCGGATCCGCTTGTCGGCGTACAGCTGCTCGAACGCCTTCCAGGTCTCGACGTACTTGTCCTTCTTCAGCGACTGCCAGTGGATCAGGTAGAGGTCGACGTACTCGAGGCCGAGCCGCTCCAGGCTCTTGTCGAACGCCGCCAGGGTGGTGTCGTAGCCCTGGTCGCTGTTCCACAGCTTGGTGGTGATGAAGAGTTCGTCGCGGGGCAGGCCCGACGCGGCGATCGCGCGCCCGACGCCGGCCTCGTTGCCGTAGATGGCCGCCGTGTCGATGTGCCGGTAGCCGGTCTCGAACGCGGCCGTGACGACGTCGGTGACGATCTCGTCCTCGATCTGCCAGACCCCCAGGCCCAGCTGCGGGATCTCGACACCGTTGTCCAGAGTGATGGTGGGGACTGTGCTCATTCGTCTATTCCACCGGGCCGTGGCGTTCCGGCCCAGTCATCCGACGTGTGACAACAACCTCATCAACTGGCCGTAACCACCTCGTAGGTCTTCGCATTGCGCTCCAGGAACCGCAGCAGCCCCGCTCCCTCGCGCTCCAGCTCGGCCGCGGTCTTCTTCGCCGTCCGCCCGAACGGGGTCAGCGTGAGAGTGGCCACACCACGCTTCGTCGCCGCGGTCCACAGGCCGGCGACCAGGCCGTCGACCGTGTAGGTCGCCTTCACCCGGAGGTTCTTGGTGAACACAGCCGGCTTGTGCTCGTCGGCGATGATCCGCTCGCGCCTGGCGTGCGCGAGCAACAGGTTGTCGAACTCGGGCAGGAACCGCACCGGCGCGGGGGTGCCCGGATCCGGCCGGGGACCGTCGGGTACGTCGTACAGCGTCTTGCCGGCCTCGTCGGTGAACTGCTCGAGCTCGAGTTCGTCGAACACCGGCTTCGCTTTCGGCAGGCCGGACCAGGTCTGGAAGTCGGCGGGGGTCGCCGGACCGAAGGCCTGCAGGTACCGGGTGACGAGTTCCTCGGGGACGGGCCGGGTGTGCAGCCTGGCGTCCAGCCATGCGTCGGCCAGGGCGAACTTCGGGTTGGCCGGCCAGCCCCAGCGGGTGCCGGTCGGGTAGATCACCAGCGGCACCATCATCCGGGTGCAGAACCCGAGCGCCCGCTCGTTCACCGCCGGGAACTCCCGTTGCAACGCGTCCCGCACCTCGGTGAAGGTCAACGGTTCCTTCGCCAGCAGTTTCTCCGCCGCCGTCACCACCTTCGCCGGTTCGAGACCCTCCGCGCGCTCCTTCAACATCCGGAGCCCCGCCTCGAGCACCGGCGCCAACGTCGTCCTGAACCGCAGGTAATCCGCCGCGGTCACCAGGTGCAGCGTCCCCCGGAAGAGCGTCGCCCGCACAACCTGCCGCTCCTCAACCGCCTGATCCAGCTCCCGTTCCTCGAATCCGGAGACCCGGGACCACAACCCGACGTACGGATGTTTCGCCTCCTGCCCCTGCATCCCGACCAGCCGCCGGACGGCCTCCACCACCGGCACGTCCGCGCGCTCCGACAACATCTGCCGCGCAAGCGTCGCCCGGTTGACCGCCTTCGCACTCAGGACCGCCATGCAGGCATCCTGCCGGGCGGCACCGACAAAGTCAGCTGTAGTCCTTCTCGTCGTACTTCGGCAGGCCGAGGAGACGTCGAATCTCGGCGGCGGGAGCTTTGCCACTCTGCGCCGAGGCGAGCTTCACGTGCCGGGCCATCTCCGCGAGGCTGTCCGCGTCGGCGACCTTCAGCCAGTGCGGCCGGGCGGCGGCGTCGGCCGCAGCCAACGCTCTGACCTGCTTGTCGACCTTGGCCGGCCAGGTGATGGCCAGCAGTTGCTCGGACTCGGCCTGGTTGGCCACGGCGACCGCTCGTGCTCGCGCTCGCAGGGTGGCGACCGAGGAGCCGTTGTTGGCGGCCTTCTCGAACCGCTCCAGGGCGACGTTGTACGGCCGGGTCACTTGCAGGTACCGCTTTCCTGCCGCAGCCAGACTCATCGGTGCCGGCGTAGCCCGCACCACCGGCGCCGTCCGCGCCGGACTCGGCGTCACACTCGGCGAAGCCGCCGTACTCGTCGAGACCGCGACCGGTGTCTCACCGCCCCCACCACATCCTGCGACGACCAGCATCCCCACAACCGCAGCCGCGACCAAGATCCGACGCATGACCCTCCCTCACCCGGACGAACCGGATCACCTTAGCCCCGCCGGAAACGCAGCTGTCCCGGAAGATCCCGGAGGGACCTCCCGCGGATCCCCACCAAGCCGGCGCGGCGCGACTTCGACGAACGTGGCGGCGTTACTCGTGGCCGGGTGACGCGACGGCAAGGGAGTTGCGGCGGCAGGCGTCCGCCAGCCGGTCGTCGTAGGTGACGACAAGGTCGGCATCGATCAAAACCGCCGTCGCAAGGTGGATGGCATCGAGACTCCTCGGCACCAGCGGCTCGATCCGTCGAGCGACGCTGACGACGTCGGCGGTCATCGGCCGTTCGTCGATGCCTGACATCGCCCCATCGATCAGATCGCCGGCACTCGCCGGCTCCTCGACGCGCGCCAGCACGGCGCGGGATATTTCGACCCAGGCGAGCGACGACGATGCCAAGAGGTCGGCTTCCTGGTAGTGCGCATCGAGGAAGTCCACCAGTTCGGTGGACTCCTGTTCCACGATCACCCGCTTGATCAGTGCGCTGCTGTCCACGTAGACACGCATCAGAAGCGGTCGTCCCGGTCGAGCAGATCGAGACTGTCGGTGCCCTTCGGGAGACGAAGCCGTGGCGCCACCTTGCGATAGGCCACTCGTGCCGGACGGACGACCTGCGCCGCCCTGGCCCGTTCTCTGTCGGATGCGGACGAGTCGTCCTCGACCAGGTGCAGGTGACGGGTGAGAGCTTCCCGGACGATCTCCTGCTGCGACCTGCCCGTGCGCTCCGCCTCGGCCTGCAGCGCCGACGCGGTCTCGGGGCTGAGCCTCAGATTCATCGCCATGTGCTCATGGTACCGAGATCGGTACCATGAGCGGCACCGATCAGTCTCAGGTCAGTGCGGTGCGGGCGTCGATGAAGGCGGTGACGGCGCGTTCCACGTCCTCGGTGGAGTGGGCGGCCGAGAGCTGGACCCGGATGCGGGCCTTGCCGTGGGGGACGACGGGGTAGGAGAAACCGATGACGTAGACGCCGAGGTCGAGGAGTTTGTCGGCGAGGCGGCCGGCTTCGGCGGCGTCGCCGATCATGACGGGGGAGATGGGGTGGGCACCCGGCAGTACGTCGAAGCCGGCCTCGGTCATCTCGGTGCGAAAGAGCTTGGTGTTGGCGGTCAGCTTGTCGCGCAGGTCGCTCGAGCCGCCGATCAGCTCGAGCGCCTTCAGCGACGCCGCGGTCACCGACGGGGCCAGCGAGTTCGAGAACAGGTACGGGCGGGACCGCTGGCGGAGCAGTTCGACGATCTCGCGGCGGCCCGAGACGTAGCCGCCGGACGCACCGCCGAGGGCCTTGCCCAAGGTGCCGGTGATCACGTCGACGCGGTCCTTCACGCCGAACAGCGACGGCGTGCCGGCGCCGTCCGGGCCGACGAAGCCGACCGCGTGCGAGTCGTCCACCATGACGAGCGCGTCGTACCGCTCGGCCAGGTCGCAGATCTCGTCGAGCGGGGCGACGTACCCGTCCATGGAGAACACGCCGTCGGTGGCGATCAGCCGGTAGCGGGCGCCGGCCGCCTCCTTGAGCTGGGCCTCCAGGTCGGCCATGTCGCGGTTCTTGTAGCGGAAGCGGCGCGCCTTCGACAGCCGGATGCCGTCGATGATGCTGGCGTGGTTGAGCTCGTCGGAGATGACCGCGTCCTCGGCGCCGAGCAGCGTCTCGAACAGGCCCCCGTTGGCGTCGAAGCAGGAGCTGTAGAGGATGGTGTCCTCGCTGCCGAGGAAGTTGCTCAGGGCATCTTCCAGGTCCTTGTGGATCTGCTGGGTGCCGCAGATGAAGCGCACCGACGCCATCCCGAAACCCCACGCGTCGAGGGCGGCGCGGGCGGCCGCGATCACCTCGGGGTGGTCGGCCAGGCCGAGGTAGTTGTTGGCGCAGAAGTTCAGTACCTCCTTGCCGTTGGCGACGGAAATCAGGGACTGCTGAGGTGAGGTGATCACCCGCTCGGACTTGTACAGCCCGGCGTCCCGGATCTCGCCGATGGTCGCCGTCAGGTCGTCCCGCATCCGCCCGAACATCAGTGCTTCTCCTCCAGGGATTCTGTCGTCCAGTCCATGATCACCTTGCCGCACTGCCCCTGCCGGGCGACGTCGAAGGCGCGCTCGAAGTCGCCGTACCCGAACCGGTGGGTGATCACCGGGGTCAGGTCCAGGCCGCGTTCCAGCATCACCGACATCGAGTACCAGGTCTCGAACATCTCCCGGCCGTAGATGCCCTTGATCGTCAGCATGTTGAGCACCACCGTGCTCCAGTCGATCGCGATCTCGTCCGACGGCAGCCCGAGCATCGCGATCCGGCCGCCGTGGGTCATGTTCGCGATCATGTCCCGGAGCGCGGCCGGCTGCCCGGACATCTCCATCCCGACGTCGAACCCCTCGCGCATGCCGAGGCTCTGCTGCGCGTCGGCGATCGACTCCTCGCCGACGTTGACCGCGCGGGTGACGCCGATCTTCCGGGCCAGGTCCAGCCGGTACTCCGACAGGTCGGTGACCACCACGTTCCGCGCACCGGCGTGCAGCGCGACCGCGGCGGCCATCACGCCGATCGGCCCGGCGCCGGTGATCAGCACGTCCTCGCCGACCAGCGGGAACGACAGCGCGGTGTGGACGGCGTTGCCGAACGGGTCGAAGATCGCGGCCACGTCCAGGTCGACCGGGTCCTTGTGGACCCACGCGTTGCTCGCGGGCAGGGCGACGTACTCCGCGAACGCCCCCGGCACGTGGACGCCGAGGCCGCGGGTCTCGATGCAGAGGTGGCGGCGGCCGGCCCGGCAGTTGCGGCAGCGGCCGCAGACCAGGTGACCCTCGCCGCTGACCAGGTCGCCGACGGCGACGTCGCGGACGCCGACGCCGATCTCGACCACCTCGCCGACGAACTCGTGGCCGGTGACCATCGGGACCGGGACGTTCTTCTGCGCCCAGTGGTCCCAGCTCTGGATGTGCAGATCGGTGCCGCACAGCCCCGCGCGGAGCACCTTGATCAGCACCTCGTCGGCCTCGATCTCGGGCTCGGGGACGTCCTGCAACCACAGACCGGGCTTCGCCTCGGCCTTGACCAGCGCCTTCACAGCACACCTCCACCTTCGACGATCGTCCACATCGTCGTCCCGGGCAACCACCGGCGTCCATCGACACGTCGTACACAGCCTTTGCAGTTGATCTGCATACTTG
>NZ_SMKR01000094.1 GCF_004348725.1 Kribbella turkmenica | reverse complement strand
GCGCGATCGTCTGGTGGTGCAGTTTCGGGGTGGGGATCCGCGAGCGGCGGCTGGAGACAGAACCGCAACCGGTCGAGACGGCGGACCGGGAGGAGATGCCAGAAATGAGGAGCACATGAACGAGGTACCCAGGCTGAGTATCGGTCTGCCGGTCTACAACGGCGAGAAGTACCTGGCCGAGTCCCTGGACGCCCTGCTCGGACAGAGCTACGGCGACTTCGAGCTGATCATCTCGGACAACGCCTCCACCGACGGCACCGAGGAGATCTGCCGCGACTACCTGGCCCGGGACCCGCGGATCAGCTACTTCCGGCAGCCGGTCAACATCGGCGCGACACCGAACCACAACTGGACCTTCGAGCACTCCCACGGCGAGTTGTTCAAGTGGGCGTCGTACGACGACCTGTACGGCCGCGACCTGTTGCGGCGGTGCATCGAGGCGCTCGACCACGACCCGGCACTCGTGCTGGCGCACGCCCACCAGGCGATCATCGACGGGAACGGCGACATCGTCCTGAAGGTCGACTACCCGCTGGCCACCGACGACCCGCGGGCACCCGAGCGGTTCAGGAGTTTGCTGTTCGGCGTCGGCGGTGACGACTTCTACGGCGTGATGCGTTCGGACATCCTGCGCCGTACGCCGTTGAACGGGAGCTACCACCACTCCGACCGCACGATCATGGCCGAGCTGGCCCTGTACGGACGGTTCCACCAGGTGCCCGAGCTGCTGTTCTTCCGCCGGGACCACCCGGACCGGGCCGAGCGGGCCAAGCCGACCATCCGGTCGCGGTCGGCGAACATGGAGCCGCGCCGGGCGAGCCGGCTGCGGCACCCGACCGTCCGGCTGCTGGCGGAGTACATCGGCGGCTTCGTCGGCGGGATCCGCCGGGCGCCGTTGTCGTCGTCGGACCGGCGCAAGTGCTACGGCCACCTGGCCCACTGGCTGGCCGATCGGGCCATGCCCGGTTCGTCTTCGCGCCGGATCGAGGACAACGCATCGCCCAGCGCCCCGACCGCGATCCCGGACAGCGCCGCGGTCGCCGGTCGGCGGGGGGTCTCCCAGGAATGAGCACAGCGGGGACGAGCAGGCCGCCACGCATCGCCATCTTCGGCCTGCTGGGATCGGGCAACCTGGGCAACCACGGGTCGCTCGACGCGATGCTGCGGTTCCTCCGGGCCAGCCATCCGGACGCCGAGATCAGTTGTGTGTGCTCCGGCCCTGAGGAGATCGAACGGCAGTACGGCATCCCGTCGACGGCGATGACCTGGTACCAGGCACACGGTCCGGGCCGGTCACGGCTGACGACCGTGGTCCGCAAGATGTTCGGCAAGGCGGCGGACCTGTTCCGGATGCCGCGGCTGCTCCGCCGGTACGACGTCGTGATCGTGCCCGGCATGGGAGCGCTGGAGACGACCCTGGAGCTCAACCCGTGGGGCTGGCCGTACGCACTGTTCCTGATGTGCGTCTCGGGCCGGCTGTCGGGTGCCAGGATCGCCCTCGTCAGCGTCGGTGCGAACGTGGCCCGCGAGCGGTCGATCCGGTGGCTGTACACCGGTGCCGCGCGGCTGGCGACGTACCGCTCCTTCCGCGACGACTACTCCCGCGACTCGATGCGGGTGATGGGACTCGACGTCAGTCAGGACGAGGTCTATCCGGACCTCGCCTTCGCCCTGCCCGCCCCGGTGCCGCCGGAGCCGTCGCTGCGGCGGCGCAAGACCATGGCGCTCGGGCTGATGGAGTACCACGGCACCAATGCCGACCGGGGGCGATCGGCGGAGATCTACGCCGAGTACGAGGCCAAGATCGTCGAGTTCGCCCGGTGGCTGGTCGACGACGGCTACCGGGTCCGGCTCGTCACCGGTGATCCGGCCGACGAGGTCGTGGTGGCCGCCGTGGTGGACGACCTGCGCCGGACCCGCCCCGAGCTGGTCGATTCGCGGCTGGTCCGGGAGCCCGCGGAGTCGCTCGGCGAGCTGATGAGCCAGCTGGCCGAGGCCGATCTGGTCGTTGCCTCGCGCTACCACAACGTGCAGGCCGCGCTGCGGCTGTCGAAGCCGACCATCTCGGTCAGCTACGCGAACAAGAACGACATCCTGATGGAGGAGATGCGGCTGGCGGCGTTCCGCCAGTCGATCCGCACCCTCAGCGTGCCGCGGCTGATCGAACAGTTCCGGGCCCTGGAGGCGCGGGCGAGCCGGCTCGAACCCGCCATGCGCGCGAAGAACGCCGAGAACGGCGTACTGCTCGGGCGGCAGTACGCCGTCCTGTCGAGGACCCTGCTCGCGGCCGGTCCGAAGGTCCGCGCGAGCAGGCACTAGGAGGATCGATGGACGTCATCCAGGTACCGAGGATCGCTGGCGCGCTGATGTTCCTGCCGACGCCGCACGTGGACGAGCGCGGCTTCTTCTGCCGTACGTTCGACCGCGACGTGGTGGCGTCGGCCGGGCTGGACCCGGACGCGTTCGTCCAGGACAGCATCTCCCGCTCGCGCAAGGGCGTCGTCCGCGGCATGCACGTCCGCGCGGGCGCCGGCGAGGCGAAACTGGTGCGCTGCTCGTACGGCGAGGTCCTCGACGTCGTCGTCGACCTGCGCACGGACTCGCCGACGTACCGCAACGTCGAGTACTTCGAGCTGACCGGGGACAACCAGGTCAGCGTGTACGTCCCGGCCGGGTGCGCGCACGGGTTCCAGGCGCTCACCGACCCGGCCGACGTCTCGTACCGGATCGACCGGGCGCACGACCCGAGCGAGGACGTGTCGATCGCGTTCGACGACCCCGGCCTGGCGATCGCGTGGCCGCTGCCGGTCACACTGATGTCCGCCCGGGACAAGGCCGCACCGTCCCTCGCCGACGCCACCAGGAGGCTGTCATGACCAAGGCATTCAGCAAGTCGGTGGCGGCGAACGCCCGGCTGCACGAGCTCGTCCCGGGTGGCGCACACACCTACGCCAAGGGCGAGGACCAGTACCCGGAGAACATGGCGCCGGTGATCTCGCACGGTCTCGGCGCGCACGTCTGGGACGTCGACGGCAACGAGTACGTCGAGTACGGCTCCGGCCTGCGCGCGGTCAGTCTCGGGCACGCCCACCCGCGCGTCCTGGAGGCGGTCCGGCGGGAGCTCGGCCGCGGCAGCAACTTCGTCCGGCCGAGCATCCTCGAGCTCGAGGCGGCCGAGCGGTTCCTCGCCTCGGTGCCGACCGCGGAGATGGTGAAGTTCACCAAGAACGGGTCGGACGCGACCACGGCCGCGGTCAAGCTGGCGCGTGCGGTCACCGGCCGGCCCCTGGTCGCGCTCTGTGCCGACCACGCGTTCTTCTCCGTCGACGACTGGTTCATCGCCCGGACGCCGATGTCGGCCGGCATCCCGGACGAGATCGGCGGTCTCACGGTGGCCTTCCCGTACGGCGACCTGGCCGCGACCGAGGAACTCCTGATCCGCCACGAGGGCCAGATCGCCTGCCTGATCCTGGAGGCCGCGACCCAGCACGACCCGCCCGCGGGATACCTGGAGGCACTCCGCGACCTGGCACACCGGTACGGCGCGCTGCTGATCTTCGACGAGATGATCACCGGCTTCCGCTTCTCCGAGGCCGGCGCCCAGGGGGTGTACGGCGTCACCCCGGACCTGTCGACGTTCGGCAAGGCACTCGGCAACGGCTTCGCGGTGTCGGCGCTGGCGGGCCGGCGCGAGTTCATGGAACGCGGCGGCCTGCGCGACGACCACGAGCGGGTCTTCCTGCTGTCCACCACCCACGGCGCCGAGACGCACGCGCTCGCCGCGGCCATCGCGGTGATGGACGTCTACCGCGAGGAGGGCATCGCCGAGCGGCTGCACGAGCGCGGCGAGACGCTGGCGGCCGGAGTACGCGAAGTGGCCGCCGCGGCCGGGGTCGAGGACCACGTCGTCGTCCGCGGCCGGGCCAGCAACCTGGTCTTCGCGACGCTCGACCAGGACCTGCGGCCGTCCCAGGAGTACCGGACGCTGTTCCTCCGCGAGCTCGTACTCGGTGGGGTGATCGGACCGTCGTTCGTGGTGAGCGCCGCGCTCACCGACGACGACATCGCCCACACCGTCGACACCGTCGCGGAGGCGTGCGTGGTATATCGCAAGGCCCTCGACGCCGGGGACCCGAAGGGGTGGATGGGCGGACGGCCGGTCAAGCCGGTGTTCCGCCGCTACGCGTAACCGACACCGACGACGTCTCTGGGAACGCCTGCCGATGAGCCGGAGCCGAAGCGGCTGACAGCCGGCACGAACGATGGGGGACTGCCCACGGGTCAGCGACCTGGCGCACGTGCCGGCAGCCGTCGTCCGATCGCACCGACCACCGCCGCGGTCGCCGGGACGACGACGAGGGCGAGGCCGAATCCGCCGACCGTGTCGGTGGCGTAGTGCGCGTCCAGGATGATCTGCGCCCACGAGGTCAGACCGGCCGCGGCCAGGGTGACTGCGAGCACGACCGCCGTTCCCGCGATCGGTCCCAGGTCCAGCAGGTCGGCCAGGAGGAACGCGACGATCAGGGCCGCCGCGGTCAGGGCGGCGGTGTGGCCGCTGGGGTAGGACAGGAAGCCTGCGTGGATGCGCCGGCCGACGACCGGCTTCAGTGCGGTGGCGAGCACGGTCACCGCCACCATGCCGACCACGGCCGTCGCGGCCAGCGCCCGGCGACCCGCGCGCCAGCAGATCAGCGTGACGGCGATCAGGAGGAGTGCCCGGCCGATCGGCTCGCCGAGCCAGTCGATGCCACGGATGAGGTCCCAACTGCCGGCCGGAGCCTTCTCCAGGACAGTCGTCCGGATCCGCGTGTCCAGCCGGCTCGGGCCGGTGTCCCCGCCGAAGACCACCGCCGGTACGGCGAGCGCCGGCAGGCCGAGCACCCCCAGCCCGGCGGCCGGCCGCCGGATCGCCGGAACCAGCGCCGGGCGCGCAGGCATGCGGGGCCGCCCGGTGTCGTCCTGTGTCATCCCCCCACCCCCGACGGCAATTCTAGTCAAGGGTCGCCGAGTCGCCGTCGCTGACGGCCCCCGCGCGTAGTACTCTGCGATGTCGCTCCGCCAACAGGTGGGTGAATTCTGGGGATTCCGAGCAAGCAATTGTGCCGTCACCTTGGGTCGCGATCTCCGTTTGACAGTACTAAGGGCAAGCTGCGAGTTGCGGCGGGCACATACCGTGACCCGCTGACAGCAGCGCGAGACGAGAGGCCGGAGTGAGCGGAGCTGAGGCACCTGACGCGGTCGACGGCCGCAGGCCGCTCTGGGTCGTGCCGCACGAAGTGCCCGCGATCGTCCCGCTCCCGTCGCGGTCGACAGAGCCGCACTGGGTGGGTGTCTACCGCTGGGCCGCCGTCGGCGGTGACCTGCTGGCCGCGATGCTCGGTGTCTCGATCGCCCTGCTGACCCGGTTCGGCTACCACGTCGGCAGCGGCTACCTGATCGTCAGCAGCATCCTCCCGCTCGCCTGGGTGGGCGCGGTCGCCCTGTCGAAGGGGTACGACCCGCGCTACTTCGGCGCCGGCCCGGACGAATTCCGTTCGCTGCTGCGGTCCGGTGTCGGGCTCACGGCCGCGGTCGCGATGGCGTCGTACCTGACCAGAACCGAGATCGCCCGCGGCTTCGTCGTCCTGGCGATCCCGGTCATGGTGGGTTCCGCGCTCGTACTGCGGTACGCACTGCGCAAGGACCTGCACCGGCACCGGGTCCGAGGTCGCTGCATGCATCGGGTTCTCGTGGTCGGGCGCAGCGGTCCGGCCGCGACCTTGTGTGAGCACCTCGAGAGCCGGCCGACCGACGGGTTCCGGGTGGTTGCGACCTGCCGGCCGCGCGGCGACGGACACTCGACCGGGCCGCTGCAGCCGGAGGAGCTGGACGAGCCGGACATCCTGGCCGCCGCCGACCGGCACGCCGTCGAGGTGGTCGCGATCGCGACCGATCCGGAGCTGGCCGGGCACTCCCTGCGCCGGCTGTCCTGGGCACTGGAGCAGCGCGGGATCGAGCTGATCGTGTCCCCGGGCATCATCGAGGTCGCCGGCCCGCGAATCTCCGTCCGCCCGGTCGCAGGCCTGTCCCTGCTGCACCTGGAGCGGCCGTCGGTCAGCGGCGGGCCGCACCTGATGAAGGCCGTCTTCGACCGGGTGCTCGCGCTCGGCCTGATCACCCTGCTGTCGCCGCTGCTGCTCGGCCTCGCGATCGCGGTCCGGCTGTCGAGCCCGGGTCCGGTGCTGTTCCGCCAGCAGCGGGTCGGCCGCGCGGGCGTCGAGTTCACCATGCTGAAGTTCCGCAGCATGTACGCCGACGCCGAGCAGCGGCTCGGTGACCTGTACGCGCTGAGCGACGGGAACGGCGTCATCTTCAAGATGCGCGACGACCCGCGGATGACGCCGCTCGGGCGCTGGATCCGCCGGTTCTCGCTGGACGAGCTGCCGCAGCTGTTCAACGTGCTGCGCGGCGACATGTCCCTGGTCGGCCCGCGTCCGCCGCTGTCCGAGGAGGTCGCGCTGTACGCCGCCGACGACTCCCGCCGGATGCTGGTCAAGCCCGGCATCACCGGCCTGTGGCAGGTGAGCGGCCGCAGCGACCTGTCCTGGGACGAGTCGGTCCGGCTCGACCTGCGGTACGTCGACAACTGGTCGATGACGCTCGACCTGCTGATTCTCTGGAAGACCGTGCGCGCGGTGATCTACGGCGCAGGAGCGTACTGATGGACCTTCATGCACCTGTCTACGTGGCCGGCCATCGTGGCCTGGCCGGTTCGGCGATCTGGCGCCGGCTGGAGGCGGCCGGCTACCAGCACCTGATCGGTGCGTCGTCGTCGGAGCTGGATTTGCGGGACCGGGCGGCGACGTTCGCGTTCCTGCGCGAGCACCGGCCGGCCGTGGTGATCGACGCGGCCGCCCGGGTCGGCGGCATCCTGGCGAACCGGGACCACCCGACCGAGTTCCTCAGCGACAACCTGCGCATCCAGGTCAACCTGATGGACGCCGCGCTCGAGGTCCGCACCCCGCGGCTGCTGTTCCTCGGGTCGTCGTGCATCTACCCGAAGTACGCCGAGCAGCCGATCCGCGAGTCCAGCCTGCTGACCGGGGAGCTCGAGCCGACCAACGACGCGTACGCGATCGCCAAGATCGCCGGCATCATGCAGGTCCAGGCGGTCCGGCGGCAGTACGGCCTGCGCTGGATCTCGGCGATGCCGACCAACCTGTACGGGCCGAACGACAACTTCGACCCGACCAGCTCGCACGTGCTGCCGGCGCTGATCCGGCGCTTCGACGAGGCCCACCGTGACGGCGCGCCCGAGGTCGTGCTGTGGGGCAGCGGTACGCCGCGGCGCGAGTTCCTGCACGTGGACGACCTGGCCGACGCGTGCCTGCACCTGCTCGAGCACTACGACGAGCCGGAGCCGGTCAACGTCGGTGTCGGCGAGGACGTGACGATCCGCGAGCTGGCCGAGCTGGTCGCCCGCGTGGTCGGCTACTCCGGAGCCATCAGCAACGACCTGTCCAAGCCGGACGGCACGCCGCGCAAGCTGCTCGACGTCAGCCGGCTGAACGCGCTGGGCTGGAAGCCGGCCATCGCACTCGAAGACGGCGTGGCCGCCACCTACGCCTGGTACCAGTCGCACCGGGAGCAGGCATCGTGAAGAAGGCGTTCGTCACCGGGATCACCGGTCAGGACGGGTCGTACCTGGCCGAGCTGCTGCTGGCCAAGGGCTACGAGGTGCACGGCCTGATCCGGCGCGCGTCGACGTTCAACACGCGCCGGATCGACCACCTGTACGAGGGCCCGCAGGCCGAGGACAAGCGGCTGTTCCTCCACTACGGCGACCTCACCGACGGGTCCCGGCTGGTCACGCTGCTGGCGTCCATCCAGCCGGCCGAGGTGTACCACCTGGCCGCGCAGAGCCACGTCCGGGTCTCCTTCGACGAGCCGGAGTACACCGGTGACACCACCGGGATGGGGACGACCCGGCTGCTCGAGGCGATCCGGATGATCGGGCTGGACTGCCGCTTCTACCAGGCGTCGTCGTCGGAGATGTTCGGGGCGACCCCACCGCCGCAGAACGAGGAGACCCCGTTCTACCCGCGGTCGCCGTACGGCGCGGCCAAGCTCTACGGCTACTGGATGACCCGGAACTACCGCGAGGCGTACGACATGTTCGCGGTCAACGGCATCCTGTTCAACCACGAGAGCCCGCGCCGCGGCGAGACCTTCGTGACCCGGAAGATCAGCCGCGCGGTCGCCCGGATCAAGCTCGGCCTGGACCAGCGGCTGTACCTGGGCAACCTGAACGCCTGCCGGGACTGGGGCTACGCACCGGAGTACGTCGAGGCGATGTGGCGCATGCTGCAGCACGACACCCCGGCCGACTACGTGGTCGCGACCGGGACGTCGTACTCGGTCAAGGACTTCGTCACGCTCGCGTTCGACCACGTCGGCCTGGACTGGGAGCAGTACGTCGACCACGACGCGCGGTACGAACGTCCGACCGAGGTGGACTCGCTGATCGGCGATGCCGCCAAGGCCAACTCCGAGCTCGGCTGGAAGGCGCAGGTGCACGTGCCCGAGCTGGTCCGGATCATGGTCGACGCGGACCTGGCCGCGCTGACCCAAGAGGACTGACATGCAGACGGTGACCAGTGGTCCGGACCGGGTCGACGTACTCGGCGTGCACGTGAGTGCGACGAACCTGGACGAGACGGTCGAGACGTTCGGGCGCTGGATCGACCGCGGCGAACGGCACCTGGTCTGCGTCTCGGACATGAACTCGCTGCTGCACGCCAGCACCGACGAGCACTTGAACCAGGTGTTCAACACCTCCGGTCTCACCGTGCCGGACGGCATGCCGCTGGTGTGGGCAGGCCGGAAGGCCGGCTTCGAGCGGATGGGCCGGGTGGCCGGGCCGGATCTGCTCGAGCGGGTGATGGCCGAGGCGGCCGAGCACGGCTGGACGCAGTACTTCTACGGTGGCGCCGAGGGAGTCGCGGCGGAGTTGCGGGATACCTTCCAGGAGCGCCACCCGGCGCTGAAGGTCGTCGGCGTGCACTGCCCGCCGTACCGGCCGCTGACCGATGCCGAGGACGCCGCGGTGGTCGCGGACATGAACGCCTCCAGGGCCGACATCATCTGGGTCGGTCTCGGCGCGCCGAAGCAGGAGCGCTGGATGGCCGAGCACCGGGACCGGCTGGACGCCGCGATCCTGATCGGTGTCGGCGCCGCCTTCGACTTCCACACCGGCCGGCTGGACCGGGCGCCGCAATGGATGCAGAAGTCCGGGCTGGAGTGGAGCTACCGGCTCTACAAGGAGCCCCGCCGGTTGTGGAAGCGGTACGTGCTGGGCATTCCGCGCTTCGGCCTGGGCATCCTGCGCAACCCGCCGAAGCCGGTCTCCTAGAGTTGCCGTCGTGAAGTTCCCCCGGCGGCCGAAGCTCCGGCGGCTCGCCGGACCGGCCGGCCGGGCGAGCTGGGGGCTGGCCGACCAGGCGCTGTCCAGCCTGAGCAACCTCGCCGTCGGCGTGGTCGTCGCCCGCTCGAGCACGGTCGCCGACTTCGGTGTCTACGCGCTGGCCTTCGGCGGGTACACGATCGCCCTGAACGTCTCCCGCGCCGTCGCCACCGAGCCGCTGGCCGTCCGGTACTCCGGCCACCGCGGTCCGGACTGGCAACGTGCCGTGCGCGCGAGTACGGCAACCGCGTTGCTGATGGGGTTCGCCGGGCTCCTCGTCGGCCTGGCGATCGCGGCGTTCCCCGGAGTGCCGGCCAAGGGTGTGCTGATCGCGTTCGCCGTGACGATGCCGGGGTTGCTGCTGCAGGACGCGTGGCGCTGGGCGTTCTTCGTGGTCGGCGAGGGCCGTCGGGCGTTCGTCAACGACCTGATCTGGCTGCTCGCGATGCTCGCGATCTTCGGCGGGCTCTACCTCACGGGTGCGGCGTCCGCGTTCACGTTGACGCTCGGCTGGGGACTCGGTGCGGTGGTTGCCGCCGTGGCCGGCCGGTTCCAGGCCGGGGTGTCGCCGCGACGGCAGTTGGTCCGCGAATGGGTGCGGACGCACTGGGATCTCACGCCGAAGTACATGGGGGAGATGCTCGCGGTGTCCGGCACCATCCAGGTCTACATGCTCGGCATCACCGCGGCCGCGGGTCTCGCGGCGACCGCGGGCATCCGCGGTGCGCAGGTCCTGCTCGGCCCGGTGAACGTGCTCAACCAGGGCATCCGGATGATCTCGGTGCCAGAGGCCGCGCGGGCGCTGCGGCACTCCTACCGCCGGCTGTGGCTGGTCGGCCTGGCGATCTCACTGGGTGTCGGCGCGGGCGCCCTGGCCTGGGGAGCGGTATTCCTGCTGCTGCCTGAGGTCGTCGGCGAGCAACTCCTCGGCCCCGGCGTCTGGGCAGAGGCCGGCACGGTGATGGTCCCGGTGATCCTGCTGCAGGCCCTTGGTGCGTCGAACGCCGGCGCGTTCGCGATCATGCGCGCCCTGGCGGCCGCCACCCGGGGACTCCGGGTCCGGCTGATCTCGTCGGTCGTCCTGGTCACCTGCGGCGTTGGTGGCGCCTACCTGAGCGGCGCCCGCGGCGCGGCCTGGGGTCTGGCCGGCGCCTCCTTCTGCACCCTCTTGCTCTGGTGGCACGAAGCCTGGCGGGCCATCACCGCTCACCGGCGTACCGCTGGTGACCCGACCCGGAGGGGCCGAGGTGCGACCGATGAGTCCTGATCGGGCAGCAGGCGAGTTCGTCACCGACCCGTTCGAGTACGACGGCGGCCGCCAGGTCACGGTGTACGTTCCACCAGCTCCGCCGGAGGTGGCCGTGTTCGCCGGTGACGGTCACCTGCCGACCCGCTCCCGCGCGCTGGTCTCGTCGCCGGCACGGAGGAGCCGTGGTTCCTCGAGAACGCGACCCGGTGGGCGGACGCGCTGCGCGACGCCGCTGCGGACGTCGTGCTGACCGAGCGGCCCGGGAACACGGTGGCCCGTTCTGGCGGGCCGAGTTCGGGCTGATGGTCGCTTGGGCGTTCAGCGGACGGTGATGGTCGAGTAGCCGCCGCGGACCGCGTGGTTGCCGTCGAATACCTCGATGCGGTACATCTGCGAGGTTCCTGACGGGGCCGAGGGGTCGGTCAGGGTGACGTTGGGCCGGCTCCAGAAGGTGGAGTCGGCCGTGGTCGTGGCGACAACGGTGTTGGCGGCGCCGCGGAGCAGTCGATAGGTCAGCGTGATGTCGTCGTTGTCCAGGGACGCCTGGACGGTGGCCTTCACCTGGCCGGCCGTCGTACTGGACAGCGTCGGCAGCGCCGGGCCGAGTGGTTTGGCGCCCGGGCCCAGGTTGGTGAACCGTGTCAGGCCCTGCTGACCGGCACCGTTGACCTTGGTGAAATCACCGCCGACCCACAGGTCCGTCCCGCCCGTTGCCGACACGAGCGGCCCGACCACGGTCGGCGGGCCCGCGTTCGTGTTCGGGAACCAGGGGCCGAGCGAGCCGGTGGCCGGGTTCTGCAGCAACAGGAAGTGCGCGCCGGTGCCGTCCTGGAATGCACCCGGGCAGCTGTGCGCGTGCGACCCCTTGAACAGCCAGCCGTTGACGTAGGTGACCGCCTCGGTCGCGCCCAGGCAGTTGTTCTTCCAGACCAGGTTGCCGGTGGCGACGTCCGCCGCCCAGGTCCCGTCGAAGCAGCCGCGGCCGTCCCCGGCGTTGGCGAAGTACACCCGGTTGCCGGCGGTCTCGATGTCCTTGACCCGGGACGTGCACCCGGACGACGGCAGCGGAACGGCGGACGCCGCGGCGAACGGCAACAGCGCGCCGGTGGAGTCGTCGACGCTGGCAACCGCCCAGCGGCTGACGCCGCCGATCTTCGCGAACGTCCCACCGAGGTAGACCCTGGAGTTGTCGTCGGCCGCGTCGATCGCGTACACGTCCGCGTCGGCGTTCGGGTTCCACGGCAGCAGACCGCCGGTGACCGTGCTGATCGCCGCCGCGCGGTTCCGGGCGACGCCGTTCACGAGCCCGAACGAGCCGCCGAAGTACAGGCTGGTCCCGCCGACCGCCAGTGTCTTCACCCGGTACGAGACGCTCGGCCTGATGGTGGTCACCAGCGCGCCGGTGGCGGTGCCGAAGGCCGCGATCCGGTTCCGCACCTGGCCGTCGACGCGGGTGAAGTCACCGCCGACGTACACCCGGGAGCCGTCCGGCGAGGCCACGATCGACCAGACCACGCCGTTCAGCGTGTGGTTGAAGGTGGTGTCGAGAGCGCCGGTGCTCTGGTCGAACGCGGCCAGATAGGTCCGGACCGTCTGACCGGTCCCCGGAGCCGCGCCCGGCGGACGGACCCTGGTGAACCGGCCACCGACGTACGCCTTGCCGTTGGCAACGGCCAGGCCGAGCACGCTCGCATCGGTCTGCCACGCGGAGTTCGCGACCGCGGTCAGCGAGGCGCCGGTGCTCGTCGCGATCGGCGCCGGCACGACGCCGAGCGCCAGTGCGGCCACCGCCAGAAAAGCCACAACTCGGTTCATGTTCCCCCCTTGGAAGCAATCTACGGCCGGCAGCCCCCGCCGGAATCGCGCACGACAGGGGTCTGCCCCAAGGAGCAGACCCCCGGACCGCTCACGGAATCCTCACACTCGCCGACGGGCCCCGCCTGATGTTGCGCCCGTCGTGCACCTCGATGTGGAAGGAGTACGTCGACCCGCGCTTCAGGCCCCGGTTGACCACCGTGTACGCCTTCCGCGGCTCCCAGAAGTACGAGACGTACTTGGCCGACGCGACGTTCGTCGAGCCGCGGAACACGTTGTAGGTGAGCGACAGGTTGTCCAGGTCGTAGGAGTCCGCGAACTTCACGTAGACCCGGCCGGCCGTACTGGCCGTCAGCACCGGCGCCCTGGGCACGGCCGGACCCGAGCCTCCCGGCGCGTTGGTGAACCGGGTCAGGCCCCGCTGCGCCTTGCCGTTGACGTTCAGGAAGTCACCACCGACCCAGAGGTCGGTGCTGGTGCCGGCCATCGCCAGCGGGCCGACCTTGGTCGTGCTCGCCTGGTCGGCGTCGGTGTTCGGGAACCACGGGCCGATCCTGCCGTCGATGGCGCTCTCGACCAGCAGGTAGTGCGTCCCGGTGCCGTCGGGGAACGCGCCGCTGTCGCTGCAGTTGTGCGCGTGCGAGCCCTTGTAGACCCAGTTGCCGATGGCCTTGATCGCCTCGGTGGCGCCCAGGCAGTTGTTCTTCCACAGCAGTTTGCCGGTACTGATCTGGGCCGCCAGGACGCCGTCGTAACAGCCGCTGCCGTCTCCGCCGTTGGAGACGAAGACCTTGTCGCCGAGCGTGTCGATGTCCTTGACCCGGGTGGTGCAGGTCGCGGTCGGCTTCGGGATCGCCAGCGCGGCCGGGAACGAGTACGCCGCCCCGGTGGTGGTGTTCGTCATCGCCAGCGAGTAGTGGTCGTTGCCGTTGAGCCGGCTGAACGGGCCGCCGACGAACACCCGGCTGCCGTTGTCGGCCACGTCGATCGCGTACACGTCGTCGTTCGCGTTCGGGTTCCACGGCAGCAGGTCGCCGTAGATCAACCGGACCGCGCCGAGGTGGTTGCGGACGGCACCGTCGATCCGGCCGAACGCTCCGCCGATGTAGACGCTGCTGCCGGAGATGGCCAGCGCCTTGACCCGGGCGGACACCACCGGGTCCCAGGCGGCGACCAGCCGGCCGGTGACGACCGAGAACATCGCGATCTTGCTGCGCTTGATCCCGTTCACCGTGGTGAAGTCGCCGCCGATCACGACCCACTTGCCGTCCGGGCTGGTGGCGATGCTGTACACCGGTCCGTTGAGCGTCGGCGCGAAGGCCGTCGGCGCACCGGTGGTGCGGTCGAACGCGGCGATGTAGGTGCGGACGGCCTCTCCCTGGCCGGCCGGCTTGCCCGGTTGGCGGATCCTGGTGAACAGGCCACCGGCGAACACCGTGTTGCCGCTGATCGCGAGCGCGTTCACGCTGTTGTTGGTCTGCCACGAGGTCTGCTTGATGGCCGACACGGCCGATCCGAAGCCGGCGGTGGCCGCCTCCACCGGCGGTCCGGAGGGAATCAGCGCTGCGGCGACCACGGCCGCAGCGGTGACAAGGGCCAGCACATACTTCTTCATCAATGTCCTTTGGACTGGGCGGGGGCAGTCTTGGGGCGGCTGCGCGCCTCACGCACGCACCCAGCGGACACTAGCGCGGGGTGGGGCCGACCGGAAGCCGACCTCACCCTCGCGTTATGACTTTGTGCCGCAGTCGGCGGACTCTGCGTTCACCGGGCCGCGAAGTGACTCTGGACCTGGGGCGGGCTGAGCGCGTACGGGTACACCGCCGCCTCGTCGATGCCCATCCCGGTCTGGGTCGCCCCGCCACCCGGCCAGTTGCTGGTGTTGTCGTACCCGACGCGCCACCAGCCGTAGTACAGCGACGCCGATCCGACTGACGTGCTGCCCGCCAGAACGCCGTCGACGTACAGCTTCATGGCGCCGTTGTCGTAGCTGCCGACCACGTGGTGCCACTGCCCGTTGTTCTTGCCCGAGGTGCTGGTCAGGGTGCGCTGGGTGCCGTCGTTCACGCCGAACACGATCGAGCCGTTGGTGCGCATGTAGAGCATCCGGTCGCCGCCGCCGGCGCTGCTGCCGGTCCTCGAACTGCCGAAGCCGATGATCCGGCCGCCGCGGTTGAACCCGCTCTGCTTGACCCACGCCTCGACGGTGAACTGCTGCGGCATGCTGTACGCCTTCTCGCCGATCATCCGTCCGCTGGTCGTGCTCGCGGTCATCGAGGTGTCGCCCGCGATCGCACCGGCGCCGCCCAGCGTGACACCGGTGAAGGTGCCGTTGTTGCTCTGCCCGGACGAGTCGACCGAAGTCGTCGAACCGGCCGCCTCGCCGAGCCGCCAGTAGGCCTGCGGTCCGTCGGATTTCACGATCTGGTCGTACGCCGTGGACGCCGTACTGGCAACCGTGACCGGGTCGGAGTAGTTGCCGCGAATCGTCGTACTGCCGTCGGTCACCTCGACCCGGTAGTTCGTCACCTCGCCCGGTGCTGACGTGGTGTCGGTGAAGTGCAGCCAGGGCCGGTCCCACGGCGTCGACTTCGCGGTCCAGGTCGCGATCGTGGTGTTGCTGAAGCCCTTCAGCAGCCGGTATGTCAGCGTGCTGTCGTCGTTGTCGACCACGGTCGGGAAGTGCAGCTGTACGACGCCCGGTTCCACGCTGTACGGGAGCAGCTTCGCCGGCTTGGCCGGCGCGGCGCCTGGGCCCTCGTTGGTGAACCGGGTCAGGCCCTGCTGGCCGACGCCGTTCGTGGTGGTGAAGTCGCCGCCGACCCAGAGGTCGTCGCCGCCGGTCGCGAGGGCGAGCGGGCCGACCTCGGTGGGCGGGCCGGCGTTGGTGTTCGGGAACCACGGGCCGAGCGCGCCGTCGGTCAGCTTCTCGGTCAGCAGGAAGCGGTAGCCGAAGCCCTGCGGGAAGCCGCCGGCGCCCTGGTTCGCGCAGTCGTGGGCGTGCGACCCCTTGTACAGCCAGCCGTTGACGACCTTGACCGCCTCGGTGGCACCCAGGCACTGGTTCTTCCACTTCAGCGTGTTGGTCGCGATGTCGACCGCCCAGGTGCCGTCGAAACAGCCGCCCCCGTCACCGCCGTTGCCGAAGTACACGGTGTCGCCGCTGGTGTCGATCGCCTTCACCCGGGTGGTGCAGGAACCGTTCGGCGGCGGTACGGCGGACGCGCCCGGGAACGGCAGGACGCCGCCGGACACCGGATCCAGGCTGGTCACGGTGTTCTGGTTCGTGCCGTTCACGGTGCTGAACTGGCCGCCCGCGTACACCTTGGAGGCGTCGTCGGCGACGTCCACGGCGTACACGTCGCCGTTGACGGCCGGCGCCCAGGGCAACAGCGTGCCGAGGTCCGCGTCGACCGCGGCCAGCCGGAGCCGCTCGACGTTGTTGACCAGGCCGAACGATCCGCCGAAGTACACCGTGTCACCGGACACCGAGATGGTCTTGACCCGGTAGGACACCGAGGGCTTCCAGTCGGCGACCAGCGTGCCGGTGGCGGTGTCGAAGGCGGCGATCCGGTTGCGCTTGACGCCGTCGACGCTGGTGAAGTCACCACCGACGTACACTCGCGAGCCGTCGGCCGAGGCGGCGACGGCGTACACCTGGCCGTTCAGGACCGGGGTGAACGAGGTGATCAGGTCGCCGGTGGCGGCGTCGAACGCGGCGAGGTAGGCCTGCGCGACCTCGCTCGTCCCGGCTGCGGCACCCGGCGGGCGGACGCTGGTGAACCGGCCGCCGACGTACGCCTTGCCGGCGGCGACGGCGATTCCCTGCACGCTCGCGTTGGTCTGCCAGGTCGGGCTCGCCGTCGCCGACAGCGAGGCCTCGATGCTCTGGGCCGGCGGCGCGGCCACGATTACCAGCGATCCGGCGATGAGAGCGCCCACGAGCCCCAGACGCGTGAACAGCCATCTCTTCTTCATCCTGCGGTGTCCCCCTCGGACAGAATGGCGCGCCCCACGGCCCGCCTCACATGGTTCCTCAGCTGCCCCCGAACCTTCGAGAAGAGAGTAGGCCACACCGACAGACCCTTTGGCCAGCCCGCGCCCTTCGGGCATATCCTGGGTCGCTGGCTCCGAGGAGATGAGGTAGGGGATGGAACCCGGCACCGTGGTCTGGCGGGAGACCGCTCAGTCACTGCTCCGGCAGAAGTGGCTGATTCTCGGCTGCATCCTGCTCGGACTCGTCGGCGCCTCGGTGTTCGCGCTCGCCCAGACCGAGCGCTGGACGGCGTCCAGCCAGCTGGTCATCGGCCCCGCCGTACCGCCCGCCCTCGTCGGGAAGCTGCCCAGCAGCGCGGACAAGACCGGCCCGCTCGGCATGGACCTGCCGGCCGAGACCCAGGCCCGGGTGATGGCCAGCCCGACCCTGCTCCGCAGCGTCGCCAAGTCGCTCGGCCTGCCGACCACGGACCGGACCGTCCAGGACCTGGCCGCGGTGACCCGGGTCAAGGCGGTCACCGACAACGCCTACCTGGTCACCACGGACGGCCCGACCTCCTCGGAGGCGGTACGCCGGGCGAACGCGATCGCGGTCATCTATCTCAAGCAGCGCAACGACGAAGCCAAGTCGCTACTGACCACCCTGGCCGCCCAGGCGCAGGACCGGTCCAAGACGGCCAACCAGCAGTCCAAAAGCCTGATCAGCCAGATCAACGAGGCGGTTCAGCGGGACGACACGCAGACCGCGGCCGCGCTCCGCGACCAGCGCGTCGGCCTGGCCACCGAGGCCCGGCAGGCGGCCGACGACGCCGCGGCTATGCTCAAGGCGTTGACGGCGGTCGGCACCGGGAGCGAACTGGTCACCCCGGCCACGACGGACACCGCGACCGCGTCGCCGATGGTCGCCCGCGACGTCCTGGTCGGCGGCATCCTCGGCCTGGTGCTGGGCTTCGGCCTGGCCCTGCTCCGGTCCCACCTGACGCCGTACATCCTGACCCGCGACCAGGCGGCCCGGGCCGCGAGCTCGCCGGTGATCGCCGCGTCGGAGAGCAACCGCCGCCGGCCGTGGCACCGGGCGGCTCCCGAGCTTCCGCAGTACGAGATCACCGCGCTCGGCGCCGAGGCGAGCGGCGCGCTCGCCCGGCGCGAGCTGAACCCGCGGGCCTTCGCCGGCGGCGGCCCCGGCGCGCTGCTGGTGGTCTCGGCCTCGCCGACGCCGAACTCGGCCGGGATCGCGCTCGCGATGGCTGAGGCGAACGCCCGGGACGGCCGCGAGACCCTGCTGGTCCTCGCCGACGTGGAGGGTACGCCGGTCCTCGAGCACGTCAGCGGGCACGAGGGGCTGACCGACCTGGTGAACGAGCCGGCCGCGACCCGGGCGATCCGGGCCCGGAAGCTGTTCCGGCCCGGCACGGTCGCCGACCTGTACGTGCTGCCGCCCGGCCTGAACCACGAGGAGACGGCCGAGGCCGTCGGTCCGTCGCTGGTGCCTGGCATCGTGGCCGACCTGCCGCCCGGGTACTCCGTGGTCATCCACGGCCCGGCCGCCGTCGGCCGGCACGGGATCACGCCGCTCGCGGCCGCCGTGGACGCGTCGGTGCTGGTGGTGCAGGTCGGCCACGACAAGGAGATGGATGTCGCCCGGCTCACCGGGGCGCTGCAGTTCGCCGGTGCTCCGGTGCTGGGCGTCGTGCTGATCGGTGCCTCGGCGCACGACGAGACGCTGGGCATCCCGCTCAACTTCACGCCGGCCGAGTCGGCCGCTCCACCGATCCGCTGACCGTGTCGTCGTACCAGCTGGCGCGGCCGGTGCCGGGGACCGTCGAGGAGGTCCAGAAGCCGGCCTGGTTCTGGCTGATGCTGTGGTGCCTGTTCGTGCTCGGCGTGCAGCCGTGGTCGGCCCGGGTGGCCTCGCCGCAGGGGACCACCGGGTCGACGAACAGCCTGATGAAGGGCCTGCTGTTGGGCGCGATCTTCCTGGTCGCGCTGGCGGCGACCAAGCCCGGTTTCCGGACCCGGCTCAACCCGGCGAGCAGCCTCTACGTGATCTACGTGCTGTTCGCGACGGCCACCGCGTTCCTGCTCGCCGACCCGGCGGGGCCGCTCATGCGGCTGGCCCGGTTCCTGATCGGGCTGGTGATCATCTTCCTGCTGTGGCGACCGTTGGTGCAGGTCCCGGAGCGGCTGATCCGGGCGCACCTGTGGGCGCACCTGCTGCTCGCGGGCACGGTCGTGCTCAGCCTGGCGTACGCGCCGAGCCAGGCCTGGCGGCCGCTCAGTTCGCTCGGCACCGGCTACCGGCTGCAAGGCGTCATCATTCCGATGCTGCCGCCACGGGTCGGCGAGGTCGGCGCGATCCTGCTCGGCCTGGCGCTGATCGGGTTCGTCTGCCGGAAGCTGTCGTTCCTGCCGGCCGCCGGGCTGATCGGGCTGGGTACGGTCCTGGTCGCCGCCAGCCGCACGCGGACATCGGCAGCGGCGGTCGCCTTCGGGCTCGTGCTGGCGCTGATCCTGACCCGGAAGACCTGGGCCGGGCGGTTGACGAGTCTCGCGGTGCCGGCGCTGGTCGGGGTCGCGTTCCTGACGATCGGGTCGCTGCACACGTGGCTGCTGCGCGGCCAGGGGACCCGGCAGATCAGCTCACTCAGCGGCCGGACCACCAGCTGGCAGGCCGTGCTGGACGAGAAGGTGTCGCTGCAGACGGCGATCATCGGCCACGGGCTGGGCAACAAGCGGGTGCTGCTGCGGCGCGGTGAAGGCGACATCGACGTGATGGCGATCGACAACAGCTGGCTCGGCCTCTACTGGGAGACCGGTCTGCTCGCGGTCACGATCGTCGGTATCGCGCTGATCGTCGCCTGGATCTCGGTGCTCCGGGCGCCCACGCCGTACGTGAAGGCCTGTGGTGCCCTCCTCCTCGGCTACATCACCGCCGCCTCGCTCAACGAGAGCGGCCTGTCCGACCTCAGCTCGATGACGCTTCACCTCCTGGTCGCCGCCGCCGTCTGCGACTCCGACCGGCTACGCCACAAAGCCAGGCAACTCGCGCCGACCGCGGCTCCCCGCTAGCCGGTGACGGAGTCCTTGTCGAAGCCGGCCTGTTGCCACTCCGGCCAGGTGAGCGTCTTGCCGCGGTAGGCGAAGCGGGTTCGGGAGTCGCCGGCGAAGCGGTAGCTGTTGCGCCGGAAGGTGACGGCGCCCTGCGCGGTGGGGGAGCCCTTGTTCTCGACGACGCCGGTGCTGGCGGTGGCGTCGTCCATGAAGACCAGGTTGCCCTCGATCACCACGTCGGCCAGCACGTACCTGCCGCGCGGCCCGTCGCCGCGGGTGCGGGACTGGATTGAGATGCCGTTGCGGTTGCCCTTGACCAGGTTGCCGCGGACCTGCACGCCGGCCGAGGTGTTCACGTTGATCCCGCCGCCGTCCCACAGACTCCCGCCGGAGCCGCGGCCGGTGCCGAACCCGTTGCCCTCGACCACGTTCTGCTCGATCACCGCCTGGTAGCTGATCTCGTACCGGATCCCGTCGGCGGCGTTGTGCCGGATCCGGTTGCCGGTGATCCGCCGGTCGTACTCGGCGATGTCGCTCCACATCCCGATCCCGCGGTTGCCGACGATGTCGTTCCCGGACACCTCGCCGGACGACCGGGTCGACTTGATCCCGCCGGACTCCCAGTCGGCGATCCAGAATCCGTCGGTGTTGTTCCGGGTGACCAGGTTCGCGGTGATCCGGACGCCGGCCGACTTGTACTGCCCGATCCCGAGCTGCCCGTTGTCGGCGACCGTGTTCCGGCTGAGCTCGGCGCCGTCGCCCTCGATCACCATGATCCCCACCGCGTGGTTCCAGCGGACCTCGTTCGCGGTCACCGTCCAGCCCGGGCCGGCCTGTAGCGCACCGGCCTGCGGCCGGCTGGCGAAGTGCTCGATCGTCAGCCCGGTGACCGTGACGTCGTCCGCAGACTTGTCGATCGCGGTCGGCGTCCGGGACATCTCGACCGCGTGGCCGGCCGGGTCGTCGGCGACGTACACGGCGTTCGCGGCGTAGTCGCCGAAGAATGTTCCCGGCTTCAACCGGCCGAGGCTCATCACCCGGGTCAGATGCTTGCCGTCGACAAACAACTGCTCGCCGCGCTGGCACGGCTTGGTCTTGGTGTCCTCACACTGCCCTTTGAGCGCGTACGGCGCCGGCAGCACCCCACGCACGACCCAGCGGTCACCGTCCTGCGTCCACTTGTCGAGCCGCACCGACCCGCTCAGTACGACGCCCGGACCGCCACCCAGCGTGTCACCGGTCCGCGGCCGCACCGGCTTGCTGATCCGGTGCAGTCCCTTGGCGAAGCAGAACGTCGTCCCCTGCGGCTGCGCGTCGATCACCGTCTGCGGATCGGCGCCCACCGGGATCGGGACGCCCTGGCACGGCTTCGCCGTACTCGGCCCGGTCGGGCCCAACGCCGCGGCGGCCGCCGCCGGGGGAGCCGTCGGCACCGTCACAGTGGTGGTCGCCGACGACACAGGCGGCGGTGCACCCGAGTCGCCCGGGTCGTCCGAGCAACCGGCCAGCAGCAACAGCAGCACGGCACCACCGGCCGTGACAGCACGACGCCTCATCCACGTTCCTTCACAGCTTCCCCCACCGAACAGATCTGCTGGAGACTACCTGCAGCGGGGGTGCGGGACGTCAGCTGAGGTAGGTGTCCCGGGCCAGGTTGTAGGCGAGGTCCTGCGCCACCTGGAACGCGTCGTCCTCGTCCAGGCGGTGCTGGACGACCAGGTTGGCCAGGTAACCGGCGTCGATCCGCCGGGCCAGGTCGTGCCGCGCCGGAATCGACAGGTACGCGCGGGTGTCGTCGACGAAGCCGGAGGTGTTGTAGAAACCGGCCGTCTCGGTGACCAGTTCGCGGAACCGGCGCATGCCGTCCGGGCTGTCGAGGAACCACCACGGCGCCCCCAGCCGGACCGCCGAGTACACCCCGGCCAGCGGTGCGAGCTCGCGCGAGTACACGGTCTCGTCGACGGTGAACAGCACCATCCGGAACCCGTCCGCGTGCCCGAAGCGCTCGAGCAACGGCTGCAGCGACCGGGTGAACTCGGCCGCGACCGGGATGTCGTGCCCCTTGTCCGGCCCGTACGTCGAGTGGATCGCCGGATCGTGGTCGCGCAGTACGCCGGGGTGCAGCTGCATGACCAGGCCGTCCTCGGCCGACATCACCGCGGACTGGTAGAGCATGTGGCCGGCGAACGCGCTCGCGTCCACCGCCGACACCTCACCCTTGCGGGCACTCGCGTAGATCCGCGCAGCCTCGGCGTCGGACAGCGGGATCGCGGCCGCACTCAGGTGCCCGTGGTCGGTCGCCCGGGCACCCGCCTCGACGAACGCCTGCCGCCGCTGCCGGATCGCCTGCAGATACCCGTCGTACGTCGAGGTGTCGACGTCGGCCAGCGCGGCGAGCTGCTGGACGAGATCGGTCCAGTCCGGCCGGTCCACGTGGACGACGGCGTCCGGCCGGAACGTCGGGACGACCCGGCCGGGCAGGTCCGCGGCGACCTTCGCGTGCTGGGCGAGGTCGTCGGTGGCGGCGTCGGTGGTCGAGATCAGCTCGATCGCGAACCGGTCGAGCAGCGCGCGCGGCCGGAAGTCCGGCTCGGCGAGGCGGGCGGAGATCTGGTCGTACAGCTCGTCGGCGTTCTCGGCCGACGGGTGCGTGGTGACGCCGAGGACCTCGGCGAACTCGTGCTCCAGCCAGTACCGGCTCGGGGTGGCCAGGAAGAGGTGCCAGTTCGCGCAGAACTCGCGCCAGATGTCCCGCGGGTCCGCGGCCGGGGCGCCGTCGCGGCGGGGGAGGCCGAGGCGCTCGGGGGAGATGCCCTGTGAGATCAGCATCCGGGTGACGTAGTGGTCCGGGATCACCAGCAGCTCGGCCGGGTTGCCGAGCGGGGCGTCGGTGGCGAACAGCGAGATGTCCACGTGCCCGTGCAGGCAGAGCAGCGGCAGGCCCTTGGTCGACGCGTGGATCCGGCGGGCGAGGTCACGGGCCTCACCGGCAGGCAGCGCGCGGTCCGGATGTGGCTGCAGTGCCTTCGGCATGGGTCCTCCGTCAGGGGTCGGCTGCAACGGTTGCTGCAAAGGATTGCAGCCCTGTCGGTGCGACACAAGTCATTGTCCACAAGGCGATGCGGAAGGCATGCGGCGACATTCGGCGAACTCTTGACACACCGGTGAAACCGATTGCAGACTCACGCCTGACCGAGGGAGGAGGTGACCATGCCTGCGACGATCCGTGACGTGGCGCGGCTGGCGGGCGTGTCGCCGTCCACCGTTTCCCGCGCGCTCTCGATGCCGGAGATGGTCAACGCCGCCACCCGCGCCCGTGTCGCCGCCGCGGTCGAGCAGCTCGGCTACCAGCCGAACCGCGCGGCCCGCGGCCTGATCACCGGCCGGACCGGCAACATCGGCCTGGTCGTGCCCGATCTCGCCAACCCGTTCTTCGCCAGTGTCGCCAAGGGCGTCCAGGCCCGCGCCCGGCGGTACGACGTGGCCGTCTTCGTCGCGGACACCGACGAGGACGCGGCCGCCGAGGTCGGCCTGGTGCGGGCGCTGGCCAAGCAGGTCGACGGGCTGATCCTGTGCTCGCCGCGGGCGAGCGACGCCGACCTGTCCGCGATCGCCCAGGACACGAACGTCGTCCTGGTCAACCGCACGGCCGAGGGTGTGCCCGGGATCATCTACGACAACGAGGGAGGGATGCGGCAGGCGGTCGCGCACCTGGTGGCGCTCGGCCACCGCAAGATCGCCTGGGTCGGTGGCCCGGTCACCTCGTGGTCGACGCAGCACCGCACCCTCGGCCTCAGCAACGCCCTCTACGACCACGGTGCCGAGCTGGCTCGGGTCGGCAGCTTCGCGCCGACGTACGAAGGTGGCATGGCGGCGGCGGACCAGGCCGTCGCCACCGGAGCCACCGCGGTGGTCACCTACAACGACCTGGTCGCGATCGGGCTGCTGGCCCGGTTGCACGCGCGGGGGATCTCGGTGCCGGGCGACGTCAGCGTGGTCGGCATCGACGACATCGCCATGTCCCGGATGGCCAGGCCCGCCCTGACCACGGTCCGGCTGCCGAAGCAGGAGGCCGGCCGGATCGCGGTGGAACTGCTGCTGGCCGTCCTGGACGACCCGGATCCCGGCACCGCGATCGGCACCCGCGGCACGTTGCACGGCGAGCTGATCGTCCGCGACTCGACCGGCCCCGCACCACAGCCCTGATCGACCCCGGCCACGTGCCGGGACCGCCCCTGATCCAGAGGAGACGCCCCCGATGCCCATCCAGTGGAGAATCGGCCCTCGCAGGAACCGCATCGTCGCCGCCGCCGGCCTGGTCGCCGTTCTGGCCGCCTGCGGTGCACCGACCACGAACCAGCCCGCCGGCGAGAACACCGGGGACGTCCCGGAGAAGCCGTCGAAGGCGGTGACACTGAACATCCTCGACGTGGCCGGCAACCTGCAGCTCACCCAGGGGATGATCGACGAGTTCGTCGAGCAGCACCCCGACGTCGTGTCGAAGGTGACGTACTCGAAGGCACCGGCGCCCGAGCTGGCCGGCAAGATCAAGGCCCAGCAGAACGCGAACCGGGTCGACATCGACCTCGTCCTGACCGGCGTGGACGGCCTGGCCGCCGGTCGCGACCAGGGCCTGTGGACCGACCTGCTGCCCAGGTACGCCGACCGCGTCGCCGGGATGAAGGACTACCTGCCGCCGGCCCAGAAGATGCAGGAGCTGGCCGGCAACAGCGGTGTCACCATCACCTACTACCCGTCCGGCCCACTCCTGGAGTACCTGCCGGCCAAGGTCCCGTCGCCGCCGAGGACGGCCGAGGACCTGCTCGCCTACGCGCAGGCCAACAAGGGCAAGGTCATGTACGCCCGCCCGTCCAACTCCGGTCCCGGCCGCACGTTCCTGATGGGTCTGCCGTACATCCTCGGCGACAAGGACCCGAAGGACCCGGTCAACGGCTGGGACAAGACCTGGGCCTACCTCAAGGAGCTCAACCAGTACGTCGACTTCTACCCGTCCGGCACCGCGGACACGATGAAGGCACTGGCCAACGGCTCCGCGAACATCATCGCCACCACGACCGGCTGGGACATCAACCCGCGCGTCCTCGGCACAGTGCCGAAGGAGGCCGCGATCACCCCGCTGGAGGGTTTCCACTGGGTGACCGACGCGCACTACGCCGTCGTACCGAAGGGTGTGCCGACCGACAAGCAGGCCGCGGTGCTGCAGTTGCTGAACTTCATGCTCACCCCGGAGCAGCAGGCGAAGGCGTACGACAAGGGCTACTTCTACCCGGGCCCGGCGATCAAGGGTGTCGACCTGGCGAAGGCACCGCAGGAGAGCCAGGACGCGATCTCGGAGTTCGGCCGGCCGGAGTACGACAAGCTGATCGCCGACAACCCGACCGAGGTGCCGCTGGACGCGAAGAGCCTGGTCGCCGCGTTCGACAAGTGGGACCGCGAGGTCGGTGGCAGCAAGGTCAAGAAGTCGTGAGGCAGTTCGACAGACTACGGCTGGAAGGCGTCGGTCGCCGCTTCGGTGCGGCGGACGCGCTGATCGGGCTGGACCTGAGCATCGAGCGGGGCGAGTTCATCGCCCTGCTCGGGCCGTCCGGCTGCGGGAAGTCGACCGCGCTGAACTGCCTGGCCGGGTTGCTGCCGCTGACCGCCGGCGCCATTTGGCAGGACGACCGCCGGATCGACACCCTGCCGCCGGAGAGGCGCGGGTTCGGCATGGTCTTCCAGAACTACGCGCTCTTCCCGCACCTGACCGTCCGCGACAACATCGCCTTCGGCCTGCGGATGCGCCGGCTGCCCAAGGACGAGGTCCGGCGCCGGACGGCGGCCGCGATCGAGATGGTCCGGCTCGACGAGCACGCGTCGAAGCTGCCCGGCCAGTTGTCCGGTGGTCAGCAGCAACGGGTCGCGATCGCCCGGGCGACCGTGCTGGAACCGTCGCTGGTGCTGATGGACGAGCCGCTCAGCAACCTGGACGCGAAGCTCCGCCTCGAGATGCGGACCGAGATCCGCCGGCTGCACCAGTCGCTCGGCCTGACCACGGTGTACGTCACGCACGACCAGGAGGAGGCGCTCAGCATGGCCGACCGCCTGGTCGTCATGCGCGCGGGCCGGGTGCAGCAGATCGGCACGCCCGAAGAGGTGCACACCAAGCCGTCCACCTGGCACGTCGCCGACTTCATGGGCTACCGCAACCTGCTGACCCTGAAGGCCGACAGCGTGACCGGCAGCCAGGTCACCGTCCCGCTCGCCGGTACCACGCTGACGGGCACGGCCCAGGGTGTCGTCGCGGCCGGCGACGAGGTGGTCGCCGCCGTTCGCCCGGAGGACCTGAAGCTCGGTGGTGAAGGCCTGAAGGGTCTCGTCGAGGTGGTCGAGTACCAGGGGCGCGAGCACGCGGTCGAGGTCGTGCTCGACGACGGCACCCGGGTGCACGTCCGGACCGAGCAGAGGGTCGATCCCGGGGCGCAGGTCGCACTCGGCGTCAGCCCCGGCCGCCTCTTGGTCTACCCGTCATGACCGCGACCGCGAGCTGGCACCACCGGCTGGCCGAACGCGGGGTCGACCGGAGGCTCTGGTTGTTGCTGCCGGCCACGATCTTCGTGCTGCTGCTGTTCGTCTACCCGTTCCTCTACGGCCTGAGCCTGTCCTTCCAGCCGCTGAACGGCGGCGGCCTGCTGGCGAACTACGAGAAGTTCTTCGGCGACGCGTACCAGCGGGACACGATCGTCACCACGCTGAAGATCGCCCTGCCGGCCGCGCTGCTGAACGTGCTCGCCGCCGTCCCGATCGCGTTCCGGATGCGCGGCCGGTTCCGCGGCAAACGGCTGCTGACGACGCTGCTCGTCGTACCGATCACCCTCGGCACCGTGCTGACGGCGCAAGGATTGCTGAACTATCTCGGCCCGACCGGGTGGTTCAACCGGGTGCTGCTGTCGTTGCACCTGATCGAGGATCCGGTCCGGCTGACGAACAACTACTGGGGGGTGTTCTTCTCGCTCGTCATCACCGGGTTCCCGTTCGCGTTCCTGCTGGTGCTGTCGTACCTGAGCGGGATCGACCCGACCCTCGAGCGGGCGGCCGCGACCCTGGGCGCGTCCCGGGCGCAACGATTCCGCCGGATCACGCTGCCGCTGCTCGCGCCCGGTCTGGCGACGACGTTCCTGCTGACGTTCGTGCTCGCGTTCTCGGTCTTCCCCTCGGCCGTGCTGGTCGGCAACCCGGCCGGCTCGACCCGGGTGATCTCACTGGCCGCGTACCAGGCGGCGTACGAGCAGTACGACTACGCCTACGCGTCGGCGATCGCGATGATCATGGGCGCGGTCGAACTGGTCGTCGTGGTGATCGTCCTGCTGTGGCGATCGCGGCTGTACACCGGATCGACGGGAGGCAAGGGATGAGCAACCGGTCGATCAGGGCGACTCCCACCGCGTGGTTCATCTGGGCCGCGGTCGTCTTCTTCTTCGTCAACCTGGCCGGTGTGGTCGGGTCCGTCCTGGTCAGCTCGTTCGGACAGAAGTGGTTCGACACCTGGGTGCCGAGCGGCTTCACCACCCAGTGGTACGGCGACGCGTGGCGCGAGTTCGGACTGTTGCAGGTCATCTCGGTGACGCTGCTCGCCTCCGGTCTCGTCGTCGCGCTCTCGGTGCTGGTCGGTGCGCCGGCGGCGTACGTGCTGGCCCGGCAGAACTTCCCGGGCAAGCGGCTGGTGTACCTGACGTTCCTGCTGCCGATCCTGATGCCGCCGATCACGTACGGCATCCCGCTCGCGACCGTGCTGTACAAGTTCGGGTTCGCCGGTCACCTGTCCGGGGTCGTGCTGGCCAACCTGGTGCCGTCGGTGCCGTTCGTGATCCTGACCATGACGCCGTTCATCGAGCAGGTCGACCCGCGGATCGAGAGCGCGGCCCGGATGCTCGGTGCGAACACCCGCGCGGTGTTCCTGAAGATTCTCGCGCCGCTGCTCGTCCCCGGGCTGCTCGCCTCGGCGATCCTGGTGCTGGTCCGGACGGTCGGCATGTTCGAGCTGACCTTCCTGACCGCCGGCCCGGACTCGCAGACGCTGGTGGTTGCGCTCTACTACTCGATGTCCGCGGCCGGGATCCGTGCCCAGCAGTCGGTCGACGCGATGGCCGTGATGTACACGGCGATGATGCTGGTACTGCTGGTGGTGGCACTGCGGTTCGTCAACCCCACCCAGCTCGTGGCCCGAGTCAAAGAAGAACCACCCGAGTGAAAGAGGAAGTCTTGAGCAGGCTGAGTCTCACCAACCTTCCCGTCGCCCCCGCGGTCGACCCGCGGCAACTGTCGGTCGGCGTCGTCCACCTCGGGCTGGGCGCGTTCCACCGGGCGCACCAGGCCGTGGTCACCGAGCGGGCTGCGGTGGCCACCGGGGACACGCGGTGGGGGATCGCCGGGGTGAGCCAGCGCTCGGCCACGGTCCGCGACCAACTCGCCCCGCAGGACGGCCTGTACGCCGTCCTCGAACGCGGGCTCGGCGACCCGTCGGTCCAAGTGATCGGCAGCATCCGCGACGTACTCACGGCCCCCGAGGACCCGGAGGAAGTGGTCGCCCGGATCGCGGATCCGGCGGTGTCGGTGGTGACGCTGACGGTCACCGAGAAGGGTTACCGGGCCAGAGGCGACGGGCTCGACCTCGACGACCCGGAGATCCGCGCCGACCTGACCGGCCGCCCGCCGCGGACGGTCGTCGGGCAGTTGGCCGCCGGGCTCGCCCGCCGGGTGGAGCCGCTGACGATCGTGTCCTGCGACAACCTGGTGGCCAACGGCCCGTTCCTGCGCCGGCTGGTCGCGGACTACGTGGAGGCACTCGGCAAGGTGCCGGAGGTGTTCGAGGCGACCCGCTTCCCGGCCAGCATGGTCGACCGGATCGTGCCCGCGACCACCGGCGCGGACCGTGATGAGGCCGCCCGGCTGCTCGGCGTACGGGACGAGGCGGTGGTGGTCGCGGAGCCGTTCCTGCAGTGGGTGATCGAGGACGACTTCGCCGGTGAGCGCCCGGCCTGGGAGCAGGGCGGTGCCGTCCTCACCCCGGACGTCGCGCCGTGGGAGCGGGCGAAGCTCCGGATGCTCAACGCGACCCATTCGATGCTGGCCTACCTCGGCGCGCTCCGCGGCTACGAGACGATCGCCGAGGCGGTCCGCGACGACGAACTGGCCGCCCTGGCCCGTGCGCTGATGACCGAGGACGTCGTCCCGACTCTCAGCCCACCGGACGGCCTGGATCTCACCGAGTACGGCGCCACCGTGCTCGAGCGATTCGCCAACCCCGCGTTGAAGCACCGGACGACGCAGGTCGCCATGGACGGCTCGGTCAAGCTGCCGGTCCGGATGCTCGGTACGGTCCGCGACCGCCTGGCCGCGGGCGCCGAGCCGCGCGTGATCACGCTGGCCGTCGCGGCGTGGATGACCTACGTGCTCAAGACCCCGACCGTCGACGACCCGCAGTCCGGTCGGCTCGAGGCGGCGCTCGCTGGTGTGTCCGGAGCGGCCGCCGTGGTCGACGCACTCCTCGGTGTGGAGTCGATCTTCACGCCGGACCTGCGCGAGTCACCGGTCTTCCGCGACCTGCTGGTCGAGCACGTCAACGCACTGACCGCCTGACCCCGCCCCCACTCGCCC
>NZ_SMKR01000093.1 GCF_004348725.1 Kribbella turkmenica | reverse complement strand
GCCCGGTGGGCTGGGGGACCGGGCCGCAGCGACCGCAGCCGCGGCGCGGGACGTCGAACCGGACCCAGTGGGTCATCGTCGGCTGCGCGGTCCTGGCCGTCGCGCTGGTCGCCGTCGGCGTGGTCCTGCTGGTCACCGGCGGGGACGAGGAGACGCCGGCGGCGGGCGAGACGCCGTACCCGACCGGCACCCTGTACACCCCGCCGACGCCGACCGAGCCGGTGATCACCAAGGGGCCGCACGACGTCGGCGTCGAGGTCGGCCGTGGGGTCTGGTTCACCCCGGCGAAGGGCTGGGTGCCGGACTCGGACAAGTCCAGAAGCGGCCGGAACTACCTGCTGCCGCAGTTCAACTCCCGCGGCCTGATCGACGGGTACTACTGGGTCCGCCAGACCACGCTGTACGACGCCAAGGGGTTCGCCGAGCACCTGGTCGACATCGAATCGAACAGCATGGTGAACGTCCGGATCAGCTCGGGCCGGGTCTGCAAGCCCGCGAACGAGGCGATCAAGGCCTGCTACGCGCTGTCGTACTCCGCCTACGTCCGGACCGGGACCGGCAAGCTGATCCCCTTCCGGGGCTTCGTCACCGCCTACCAGGACCAGTTCGGCAACGTCACCGGCACCGACGCCGGCTTGGAGATCTCCGTCTACAAACGCCGCGTCAACGAGCTCGTCGTGATGAACAGAACCCTGGAGAAGAGCTTCTGACCAGGGGTTTCGAGAAACTGTCGGCGACGGCCCGTACGGTGGAGGGCATGAGACAGGTCTCGGATCTCCAGCGTATGGTCGCGCCGTTGAAGGTCGTGTCCGACTTCGAGCCGGCGGGCGACCAGCCGGCCGCGATCGCCGACCTCGAGCGCCGGATCAACGCCGGAGAGCAGGACGTCGTCCTGCTGGGTGCGACCGGTACCGGCAAGACGGCCACCATCGCCTGGCTGGCCGAGCGGATCCAGCGCCCGATGCTGATCCTGCAGCCGAACAAGACGCTCGCCGCCCAGTTCGCGAACGAGCTGCGGCACTTCTTCCCGGCCAACGCCGTCGAGTACTTCGTCTCCTACTACGACTACTACCAGCCGGAGGCGTACGTCCCGCAGACGGACACCTACATCGAGAAGGACTCCTCGATCAACGAGGAGGTCGAGCGGCTGCGGCACTCGGCGACCTGGTCCCTGCTGACCCGGCGCGACGTCATCGTGGTCGCGACCGTCTCGTGCATCTACGGCCTGGGCTCCGCGGACGAATACCTGAACCGCATGATCCACGTGAAGGTCGGCACCGAGATGGATCGCGACGGCCTGCTCCGCAAGCTCGTCGGGGTGCAGTACGCGCGCAACGACCTGGCCGGCACCCGGGGCACGTTCCGGGTCCGCGGCGACACCCTCGAGGTCTTCCCGGTGTACCAGGAGCTCGCCGTCCGGGTGGAGTTCTTCGGCGACGAGATCGAGCGGGTGATGACGCTGCACCCGCTCACCGGTGAGGTGCTGAGCGAGGAGGACGAGGTCTACATCGGTGCCGCCACGCACTACGTGACCGCGCCGGAGAAGATGGAGCGCGCGATCGCCTCGATCGAGGCCGAGCTGGCCGAGCGGCTGGCCGAGCTGGAGCGCGGCGGGCATTTGCTGGAGGCGCAGCGGCTGCGGATGCGGACGGCGTACGACATCGAGATGATGCGTCAGATCGGCACGTGCTCCGGCATCGAGAACTACTCCCGGCACACCGACGGCCGGGAGCCAGGCTCGGCGCCGCACTGCCTGCTGGACTACTTCCCCGAGGACTTCCTGCTGGTCATCGACGAGTCGCACGTGACCGTGCCGCAGATCGGCGGGATGTACGAGGGCGACATGTCCCGGAAGCGGACGCTGGTCGAGCACGGGTTCCGGCTGCCGTCGGCGATGGACAACCGGCCGCTGCGCTGGGAGGAGTTCCTGGAGCGGATCGGCCAGACGGTCTACCTGTCCGCGACGCCGGGGCAGTACGAGCAGGACAAGTCCGACGGGTTCGTCGAGCAGATCATCCGGCCGACCGGCCTGGTCGACCCCGAAGTGATCGTGAAGCCGACCAAGGGCCAGATCGACGACCTGATCCACGAGATCCGGCTCCGGGTCGAGCGGGACGAGCGGGTCCTGGTCACCACGCTGACCAAGAAGATGTCCGAGGACCTGACCGACTACCTGCTCGAGATGGGCATCCGGACCAGGTACCTGCACAGCGAGGTGGACACCCTCCGCCGGGTCGAGCTGCTCCGCGAGCTGCGGATGGGGGAGTACGACGTCCTCGTCGGCATCAACCTGCTGCGGGAGGGCCTCGACCTGCCGGAGGTGTCGCTGGTGGCGATCCTGGACGCCGACAAGGAGGGCTTCCTGCGCTCCGGCCGGTCGCTGATCCAGACCATCGGCCGGGCCGCGCGGAACGTGTCCGGTCAGGTGTTCATGTACGCCGACAAGGTGACCCCGTCGATGGAGCAGGCGATCGACGAGACCAATCGGCGCCGGGCCAAGCAGATCGCCTACAACAAGGAGGCCGGGGTCGATCCGCAGCCGCTGCGGAAGAAGATCGCCGACATCACCGACATGCTGGCCCGCGAGGACGCCGACACGGCCGAGCTGCTCGGCTCCGGCCGGACGCAGTCGCGCGGTAAGGCGCCGGTACCGGGCGGCGGCAGGCAGAAGGCCGGCGAGAAGGCGAAGGAGCTGGCCGGCGGGCTGCCGTCCTCGGACCTGGCCGACCTGATCCAGCAGCTCACCGACCAGATGCACAACGCCGCCGCCGAGCTCCAGTTCGAGGTCGCCGCCCGGTACCGCGACGAGATCTCCGAGCTCAAGAAGGAACTCCGCCAGATGACCGCCGCCGGCGCCAAGTAGCCCGCCCGGGCCAACCAGCCCGGGCGCGCCGGGTGACCCGGCCGGCGACTGCGGGCACGTGATCGGCCCCGCGCCGATCAGGTGTTGCGGACGACGGTGGGCTTGGGGGACTCGTCGACGGTCAGGGTGAAGACGTCGGGACGGGCGTAGTGACCGCTCGCGTCGAAGTCGAACGTGGCCCGGTCCAGGTCGGCGAGGTCGAGCTCGGCGAGCAGGACGCCTTCCCGATCGCGAAGCGGACCGGCGAGGATCTCGCCCAGCGGGGAGATCACCGCGCTGCCGCCGTTGATGAGGACGGTGCCGGGGTCGTCGCCCTGGACCGGGTGAACGTCGGCCGGAAGGCCGTCGCGGGTGAGGAACTGGTTGGCGCTGATCACGAAGCAGCGGCCTTCGAGGGCGACGTGCCGCATGGTCGCCTGCCACTGGTCGCGATCGTCGACGGTCGGGGCGCACCAGATCTGGACGCCCTTGGAGTACATCGACTGCCGGAACAGCGGCATGTAGTTCTCCCAGCAGATCGCCGCGCCCAGCACACCCACCTCGGTGCGGACCGCGGGCATCGTCGACCCGTCACCCTGGCCCCAGAGGAAGCGCTCGGCGGCGGTCGGCATCAGCTTGCGATGCGTCGCCACCAGCCCGCGGCGGGGATCGACGAACAGGGCGGTGCAGTACAACGTCCCGCCGGCACGCTCGATCACCCCGCCGACGACATGGACGTCCAACTCGGCCGCGAGCTCGGCCAGCCGGGCGGTCTCCGGCCCGGGCACGTCCACCGCGGCCTCGCGGTACCGGCGGAAGAGGTCTCGTCCCTCGGCTGAGCGCGACCCGACGGTGATCCCGAAGTCGAGCCCTTTCGGATACCCGCCGAGGAACGCCTCCGGCAGTACCACCAGCCGCGCACCACCGGCCGACGCCTCCCGCACAGACTGCTCGGCCTTCGCCAGCGTCGCGGGCGTGTCAAACATCACGGACCCCGCCTGCACAGCGGCAACCACCACCGAAGTCATGCCCGCAGCCTACGAGTCCCGGATGTCCCCACCGCCCGATACTGTCCGTCCCACGGGCACAGATGTTCGGGTCGACCGGGGAGTGAGATGAGCAGGCTGGCGGGTGACGAGGTGCTGGAGTACTGCCTGGCGAAGCCGGGGGCCTGGCAGGACGAGCCGTGGGAGGGGGACGTGGTCGCGAAGGTGGGGGACAAGATCTTCGCGTTCCTCGGCGGCGACGGGGTCGGGCTGAAGTGTGGCAGCAACCGCGAGGAGGCTGACGAACTGGTCGAGACCTATCCGGACGACGTCGGCACGATGGCCTACATCGGCCGTTCGGGCTGGAACACGATCCGCCTCGGCGGGGCCGTTCCCGACGACGAGATCCTGGAACTGATCGACTCGTCCTACGAGACGATCGTCGCCAAACTGCCGAGATCCAAGCGTCCCTGACCACTACTTTCCGTGAGGCGGCACCCGGAACGCAGGCATACAGTACGCCGTAGACAATCGGACGTCGTGTGACCAGGCAGACATTTGTGTACGGTCAGTGACCGATCCGGGATATTCCCATCGCGAGCCGTGATCATGGCGACAACTGGGAGGCGCGCTCCGGATTTGGAGACTTGGACATCGACCGGCCAGAATAGGGGTCGGAGAAGGGGAGTATTCCTTCGCGGCGGTATCGTCACCACGGTCAAGGGTTCGTTCCCCTCGCCCGGTGCCGCCGGTCAGGCTCGGTCAACGAGCCAGGCGGAAGAGACCTTCGGAGTCCTGTTCCGTCTGCGCTCCGGAGGTTTCCTGTGCACGTTGCTGACTACGTTTGGTACATCACCGTCGGCGTGCTGCTCGCGCTGCTCACTTTCGATGTCTTCGTCATCGGACGGCGCCCGCACGAACCGACGACCCGGGAGTCCGCGACCGCGATCGCGTTCTACGTCGGTCTCGCAGTCGTCTTCGGCCTCGGGGTCTGGGTGTTTTCCGGTGGTCAGTACGCAGGAGAGTTCTTCGCCGGCTGGCTGACGGAGTACAGCCTCAGTGTCGACAACCTGTTCATCTTCCTGATCATCATGTCCAGGTTCGGCGTGCCCAGGAAGTACCAGCAGACAGCCCTGCTGGTCGGCATCATTCTCGCGCTGGTCTTCCGCGGCATCTTCATCGCCGTCGGCGCGGCCGCGATCAACCAGTTCTCCTGGATCTTCTACCTGTTCGGTGCGTTCCTGGTCTACACCGCGATCCACTTGGCCATGCAGGGTGAGAACGACGACGAGGACTTCAAGGAGAACGCGATCATCCGGTTCGCGAAGAGGCGGCTGAACGCGACCGACGAGTACAACGGCGTCAAGCTGACGATCGTCCAGAACGGCAAGCGGCTCGTCACCCCGATGGCGATCGTGATCATCGCGCTCGGCACCACCGACCTGCTGTTCGCGCTCGACTCGATCCCGGCGATCTACGGCCTGACCCAGGAGCCGTTCCTGGTGTTCACCGCGAACGTGTTCGCCCTGATGGGTCTGCGGCAGCTGTACTTCCTGCTCGGTGACCTGCTGAAGCGGCTGATCTACCTGTCGATCGGTCTGTCCGTCGTGCTCGCCTTCATCGGTGTGAAGCTGGTCCTGCACGCGATGCACGTGAACGAGCTGCCGTTCATCAACGGCGGGCACCACGTCGAGTGGGCGCCGGAGATCCCGATCTGGTTCTCGCTGGGCTTCATCGTCATCACGCTCGGCATCACCACGGTCGTCAGCCTGAGCGCCTCCCGCAAGCGGGCGCAGTCGAAGGCGCAGTCGGCCGGTGGCGGCGAGCTGGACGAGGCCACGCCGGTCGGGTCCAGCAACGGCACGACCGACGAGACCGGCCGGCAGGACACCGCCCTGGACGACAACACCAAGGCCGAGCTCGAGGCACTTCGCGAGCCGGAGCAGACGGACGCGAAGAAGCACTGAGACCTCTGAAATACCACGTCGCCCCGGACCTGCGGTCCGGGGCGACGTCGTTGTCGGGGACAGCGGCGGGGGCGGTCAGAGGCGGGCGGCGGTTGCCAGGGTGGCCCGGCGGTCTTCGGTGATTGGCTCGTTCTCGAGCCGTTTGCCGGTTTCGGAGGCGTGCAGCATGCCTGCGGGGGAGACGAAGCCGACGTGGTGGACCGGCTTTCCGGGGTGGGCGAAGAAGTAGAGGTCACCAGGCTGTGCTTCGTCGATGGCGATGTTCTCGAGCGTGTCCGCCTGGTCGTGCGCGTCCCGCGGAGTGCGCAGGCCGAGCACCCGGTTGACCGTGTGCACGAGACCGGAGCAGTCCAGCCCGTACGCCGACGTACCGCCCCACAGGTACTCGAGCCCGAGGAACTGCGACCCCAGCCGCAGCCGATCGTCCGCCGTACCCGCACCGCCGGACCACAGGACGTCGTCCGCCAACCAGCCCGACCCGCCATCCGGCGTCGCCACCCGCGTGTACCCGTCCGCGTGCTCGACCGACGCGAGCACCGTGGCGAACGACAGCTCCGCGAAGGCGCCGGCCCCGGGCTCGGCGAACAGGGGAGCGGTCGGTACGGCGACAGCGACCGGAGCGGTCGCGGCTCCAGGCAACTCACCGAGGTGGCTCGACGGCACCCACCCCGGGTAGCCGAGCGCGTCCTGCGACGACGGCTGCCACGGCGCGACGATCTCCGACCACCCGTCACGCTCCGACCGGACCAGCACCGGCTCCGCGTACAGCAACTGGGTCAGCGTGCGGCCGTGCAGCCCGAGGCGGGTCTCGGTGTCCATCGACGTCGCCCACGCGGCCACGTCGGGCTGGGCGGCGATCGCGGGGGCGTCGACGTCCCTGGGCGCGTCCGGCGCGGTCCACACCGTGCTGACCGGGACCTTGGCGGCGACTAATTTCATACGGTCAAGCCTGTCACGCCGAGGCCGGGCGCCGAAGGCAGGTGGATCATCGGGCCGTCGTACCGGATCCCGCCGGCCACCGGCGGTTCGCGCAGCCACCACGCGGCGTCGAGGTCGTTGACCGCCGACGTCGGGTACGCCGACACCAGCGCGGCCGCCGCGCCGACGCCGACCGGACCCTCCATCATCGAGCCGACGATGGTCCGGATCCCGTGCTCCCGGGCCAGTTCCAGCAGCGTCCGGGCCGGCGCGAGCCCGCCGCACTTGGCCAGTTTGACGTTCACCATGTCCGCGGCGCCGTGCCGGATCACCGCGACCAGGTCGCGGACGCCGTACACGGACTCGTCGGCCAGGATCGGCGTGCTGACCCGGTCGGTCACCCACGCCATGCCGTCGAGGTCGGCCGCGGGGACGGGCTGCTCGACGAGTTCGATGTCGCAGTCCTCGAGCGATCGGATCGCGGTGACGGCGTCGCGGCGGGTCCAGCCCTGGTTCGCGTCCAGGCGCAGGCGCGGGCCGGGACCGATCGCCTCCCGGATCCGCCGGACCCGCGCGGCGTCCGCGGTCGCGTCACCGGTCCCGACCTTCACCTTGAGGACGTCGAACCCGTCGGCGACCCGGTCACGTGCGGCGGCGGCCAGCGCCTCGGCGTCGCCGGCGGACAGCGTGACGTCGGTCGCCACGGTGCCGACCGACGACCCGAGGAACGCGTGCAGCGTCTGCCCACGTCGCCGGGCGGCGAGGTCGTGCAGTGCGACGTCCACCGCGCCCTTCGCGCCGAAGTTGCCGACGGCAGCGTTCTGCACCCGGCGCAACGCCTCGGTCAGGTCGTCCGGCTCGAGGCCGTCGAGGGCCGCGGCGATCGGGCCTTCGACGCAGGCCTGTGCACCGGCGAGCGATTCGCCGGTGACCTTCCAGACCTGCGGAGCCTCGCCCCAGCCGCTCAGCTCACCGTCGCTGATCTCGACCAGCAGCGAGTCGGCGTGGGTCGCCGTCCGGAGAGCCGTCACGAACGGGGTGTGCAGCGGCGCCGACACCAGGTGCGTGGAGATCTTCATCGAACGGCTCCGAGGTCGTGCCGGTGGTTCCAGGCTTCCAGGGCGATCGAGGCGATCAGCTGCTGCGCGTCCGCGTCCGGCAGGCCGGACGTCGTACACACGACCAGCACGAACGGGTCGGCGTCCGGCGGGCGGACGATGCCGCCGTCGTGCCGGATCCGGGTGTCCCAGCCGTTCTTGTGCTCGACCCGGGTGCCGGCCGGCAGTTGGGCGGGGATCTCGCCGTTCCACTGGTTGCCCGCGAGCAGGTCGCGCAGGTGGTCGCCGGACGCGCCCTCCTGGTTGCCCACCGCACGCAGGACGCCGGCCAGGCCGGCCGCGCTCATCTCGTTGCTGATCCCGGCCGCCCGCGCCGGGAGGTCGTCGATGCCACGACGGATCGCGCTCGGTCCCGGCCTGAGCAGGGCGTCGGCCGCGTCCACGCCGACCAGTTCCAGGACCAGGTTCGTGGCCAGATTGCTGGACCGGGTGATCATCTCGGCCGCCAGCCACCCGAGCGGAACCTCGGAGCCGAGCCTTCCCCAGGTCGCCGGCGCCTCGTCCTCCTCCGGGTTCACGCCGAACCGGCCACCGGCCGCGGACGCGAAGTCGTTGTGCACGGTCACCGGCTGGTCGAGCGCCAGTTCACCCGCCTCGACCTTGCGCATCATCGCCATCGCCACCGGCAGTTTCATCGTGCTGGCGGAGTAGTGCGTCGTCTCCGCCTCGTGCTCGAACGCCGGTACGCCGTCCAGCCGGCCCAGCCACACCCCGAACTCGCCGCGGCCGTCGACGTTCCGGAGCGACTCCGCGATTCCCATGCCGCTCACCCTTACACACAGGGGCCTGGCAGACTTCCGAGGGTGTCCAGAGCGTTGGGTCTGATCCTCGGGTTCGCTGCCGACCGCGTTCTCGGCGATCCGCGCCGCTACCACCCGGTGGCCGGCTTCGGCCGGACCGCGGCCCGGCTGGAGGATCACTGGTACGCCGACTCGCGGTCCGCCGGTACGGCGTACACCTCCGTCCTCGTCGGTACGGCGAGCGCCGCCGGAGTGATCGTGGAGCGGCTGACCCGGGATCGCCCGTTCGTCCACACGCTCGTCACCGCGGCCGCGACCTGGACCGTGCTCGGCGCCCGCAGCCTGGATCGCGAGGCCGAACACATGGCCGGTCTGCTCGAGGAGAAGGACATCCCGGCGGCCCGTGATCGGCTGAGCCACCTGTGTGCCCGGGACGCGGCCGACTTGGCAGCCGACGACCTCGCGCGCGCCACCGTGGAATCGCTGGCCGAGAACACGTCCGACGCGTGCGTGGCGCCGCTGCTCTGGGGCGGGGCGCTCGGGGTACCCGGACTGCTCGGCTACCGGGCGGCCAACACCTTGGACGCGATGGTCGGCTACAAGTCGGCCAAGTACCTGAACTTCGGGTGGGCGGCGGCCCGGCTGGACGACGTCCTCAATCTGCTCCCGGCGAGGGCGTGTGCGGTTCTGACCGGCCTGGCCGCGGGGCGGCCCCGGGAGGCGATCGCGGTGTGGTGCCGGGACGCGGCCAAGCACCCGAGTCCGAACGCGGGTCCGGTCGAGGCCGCATTCGCCGGCGCGCTCGACCTGCGGCTCGGTGGGCGGAACAGCTACGGGGACTATCAGGAGGACCGTGGCACGCTGGGGGCCGGACCCACGCCGACGGTCGCGGACGTCCGCCGTACCGCTGCGCTGGCGCGGCGCGTCGGCGTCGCCGCGGCCGGTGTCGCGGCGATCCTGGCACTGAGCGGGCGACGGAAGGGGCGACGATGAACCTGAGCCGGCGACCGCTGCGGATCGCGCTGATCCGGCACGGCGAGTCCGAGGCGAACCTGGACAAGCGCATCTTCGAGCGCATCCCCGACCACGCCATCCCGCTCACCCCGTACGGGCACGAGCAGGCGGCCGAGGCGGGCAAGCGGCTGCGCGATCTGTTCGAGAACCAGCCGGTCCGGGTCTACGTCTCGCCGTACCTGCGGGCCTGCCAGACGCTCGAGTCGCTCGGGATCGACGACCTCGTCGACGTCGTCCGCGAGGAGCCGCGGCTGCGGGAGCAGGACTGGGCCAACTTCCAGGACACCGAGGACATCGAGCGGCAGCAGCAGTTGCGCGACTCGTACGGGCACTTCTTCTACCGGTTCGCCCACGGTGAGTCCGGCTCCGACGTGTACGACCGGGTGTCGACGTTCCTGGAGACGATGCACCGCGACTTCGAGACCCCGGACGCGCCGCGGAACGTGCTGCTGGTGTCGCACGGGCTGACCATGCGGCTGTTCTGCATGCGCTGGTTCCACTGGTCGGTCCGGTTCTTCGAGACGTTGCGCAACCCGGACAACGCGGAAACACGCGTCCTGCTGCGGCAGCCGGATTTCCGGTACAAGCTGGACCGGCCGTTCGAACAGTGGACCCACTACGAACCGACGGAACGGGAGCGATCGGCATGGTTGTAGAGCAGACCCGGGACGCGGTCCTCGACCTGCTGGCGAGTCTCACGCCCGCGCAGCTGGACAAGGTCAGGGCGGCGTTCGACACCCCGGACCACAAGGAGTGGACCTATCTGCCCGGCGACCGGCCGGGGCTCCCGCTGTCCGAGCTGACGCCCGCGCAGCAGCGGCTCACCGAGCGGCTGATCGAGATCGGCTGCAGCGAGCGCGGGGTGGCCGACTCGAAGGCCGTGTTCGAGGCCGAGGTCATCCTGCGCGGCATCCCCGATCTGCCACCCTCGGGGGAGTGGGAAGGTTCCGTGCTCGGCGGTCGGTACTTCCTCCGGGTGCTCGGCGATCCGGCCGGGACGGAGCCGTGGGCCTGGCGGCTGAACGGTCACCACCTGGCGCTGCACGTCACCCTGGTCGACGGGGCGATCGCGTTCACCCCGCAGTTCATCGGGTCGAACCCGGCCGAGGTCAGGTCGGGACCACAGGCCGGGCGGCGCTTCCTGGTCGGCGAGCAGGATCTCGGCTTCGAGCTGCTGCACTCGCTCGACCCCGGGCAGCGGGCGGTCGCGGTCGTCTCCGAGGAGGCGCCCGGCGACATCCTCACCCGGCACGACCCGGTGGCCGACCCGTCCCGCCTCCACCAGGGGCTCGCGTACGGCGAGATGTCCGCGGACCAGCGCCAGGTGTTCAGCCTGCTCGTCGGCCAGTACGTCGGCCGCGCGGCCGGGCCGATCGGATTGCAGACCTGGCAGGACATCACCGATCACGGCATCGAGCGCCTCACGTTCGCCTGGGCCGGCGCGACCGAGCCCGGTATCGGCCACCCGCACTACTACTCGATCGCCGGCCCGACGTTCCTGGCCGAGTACGACAACACCCAGGACGACGCCAACCACATCCACTCCGTCTGGCGTGACCTCCGCAACGACTGGGGCACCGACCTGCTGGCAGCGCACTACGCCATCCACCGCTAGAGTCAGCGGAGTCAATCGACGGCATCAGCAGGAACCCGGTGTGAGTCCGGGACGGTCCCGCCACTGTGACCCGCCAGGGGAGTCAGGAACTGCCGCCGTCGTACCTCCGTTCGGGGCGTGGACACCCCGGGAAGGAACGCGCGTGCCTGCGAATCTCCTGCTGCTCTCGACCGCCGACACCGATCTGCTCGCCGCCGCCGAGGCGGAGGCCGGCTGGAAGGTCGCGAATCCCGCCCGGCTCGACCTGGCCGGCCTGGCTCCGCTGCTGGCGGCGGCCGAGATCGTCGTGGTCCGGCTGCTCGGCGGTCGCCGGGCCTGGGAGGAAGGGCTGGCCGCCGTGCTGGCCTCTGGCCGGCCGGCCGTCGTGGTCAGCGGTGAGGCCGCGCCCGACGCCGAACTGATGTCGCTGTCGACCGTGCCCGCCGGTGCGGTCACCGAAGCGCTCGCGTACCTGCGCGAGGGCGGCTCGGACAATCTCCGCAACCTGGCCGGGTTCCTGCGCGACACGATCCTGCTGACCGGCGACGAGTTCGATCCGCCGCGGGCGCTGCCGACGTACGGCGTGCGCGGGACGTTCGTCGAGGACGAGCGGCCGGTGGTCGGCATCGTCTACTACCGCGCACACGAGATCTCCGGGAACACGGCGTTCGTCGACGCCCTCGCGACCGCGGTCGAGTCCGCGGGTGCCCAGCCGTTGCCGGTGTACTGCGGCACGCTCCGCGGCCTGGATCCGGACTCGGCCGAGAACACCGGTCTCTTCGACCTGCTGCGCAAGTGCGACGTCCTGGTCACCACGCTGCTCGCGGCCGGTGGGACAGTCGCGGCCGACGCGAGTGCGGGCGGTGCGGACGACGCGTGGGACGCGGGTGCGCTGGCGTCCCTCGACATCCCGCTGATCCAGGGCCTCGCGCTGACCTCGACCCGCGAGCAGTGGCTGGCCAGCGACGCCGCGATCAGCCCGCTCGACGCGGCGACCCAGGTGGCGATCCCGGAGTTCGACGGCCGGCTGATCACCGTTCCGTTCTCCTTCAAGGCCTACGACGAGGACGGTCTGGCCCGGTACGCGCCCGACCCGGACCGGTGTGAGCGGCTCGCCGGGATCGCCGTCGCGCATGCCCGGCTCCGGCACGTTCCGGCCGCGGAGAAGCGGATCGCTCTGGTCCTCTCGTCGTACCCGACCAAGCACGCGCGGATCGGGAACGCGGTCGGTCTCGACACCCCGGCATCGGCGGTCGTGCTGCTCGGGCGGTTGCACGAGGCCGGCTACGACCTCGGCGGCCTGGACGTCGGTGAGCTGGACGGTGACGGGCTGATCCATCGGCTGATCGCGGCCGGTGGCCACGACGTCGACTGGCTGACCGACGAGCAGCTGGCGACGGCGGTCGCGAAGATCCCGCCGGCGACGTACGAGCAGTGGTTCGGCCGGATCCCCGAGTCGTTGCGTGCGGCAATGACCGAGGCCTGGGGCGCACCGCCGGGGCACTTGTACGTGGCGCCGTCGGGTGAGATCGCGCTGGCCGCGTTGCGGTTCGGGAACGTCGTGCTGATGATCCAGCCGCCGCGCGGGTTCGGCGAGAACCCGGTCGCGATCTACCACGACCCGGACATGGCGCCGTCGCACCACTACCTGGCGGCGTACCGCTGGCTCGAGGCGCCGGTCGCCGAGGGCGGTTTCGGCGCGCATGCCGTCGTACACCTGGGCAAGCACGGGACGCTGGAGTGGCTGCCGGGCAAGGGCATCGGGATGGCGGCCGACTGCGCGCCGGACGCCGTCCTCGGGGACCTGCCGATGGTCTACCCGTTCATCGTCAACGACCCGGGCGAGGGCACCCAGGCGAAGCGGCGCGCGCACGCGACCGTCGTCGACCACCTGGTGCCGCCGATGGCCCGGGCCGAGACGTACGGGGACATGGCGAAGCTGGAGTACCTGCTCGACGAGTACGCGACCGTGCAGGCGCTGGACCCGGACAAGGTGCCGACCCTGCGGGCGCAGATCTGGACGCTGATCCAGGCGGCGCAGTTGCACCACGACCTGCACACCGCCGAGAAGCCGGGGGACGACGACTTCGACGAGTTCGTGCTGCACCTCGACGGGTATCTGTGCGAGATCAAGGACGTGCAGATCCGCGACGGGCTGCACGTGCTCGGGGGTGCGCCGGCCGGTGAGGCGCGGATCAACCTGGTGCTCGCGGTTCTCCGGGCCCGGCAGTTGTGGGGTGGCTCGTACTCGATCCCCGGTCTGCGGACGGCGCTCGGCGACACGTTCGGCGTGGACGAGGCCGAGCTGCTGGCGAACCCGGGGCAGGCCGCGGACCTCGCCGACCTGGCCACGCTGGCCGACCTGCCCGCGGTCAGCGGCGCCGACGGGGTCGATCTGCTGGAGGCGGTCGCTCGCAAGCTCGTCGTCGGCATGGAGACGCTGAGCTGGGACGCCGCGAAGGTCCCGGTGGTCGTCGCCGAGGTGCTCGGTCGCTCGTCGGCCGGCGTCGAGGCGTCGCTGACGTTCGCCGCCACCGAGGTCGTGCCACGGCTCGCGCGCACCGGCGACGAGCTGACGAACGTACTGCGTGCCCTGGACGGCCGCTTTGTCGAGGCCGGTCCGTCCGGGTCGCCGACCCGCGGCCTGGTCAACGTGCTGCCGACCGGCCGCAACTTCTACGCCGTCGACCCGAAGGCGATCCCGAGCCGGAATGCCTGGGACGTCGGGGTCGCGCTGGCCGACTCGCTGCTGGCCCGGCACCGGGCCGAGACGGGGGAGTGGCCGCGGTCCGTCGGCCTGACGGTGTGGGGTACGTCGGCGATGCGCACGCAGGGCGACGACCTCGCCGAGGTGCTGTGGCTGCTCGGGTGCCGCCCGGTCTGGGACGACGCGTCCCGCCGGGTCACCGGGTTCGAGGTGGTGCCGGTCGCGGAGCTCGGCCGCCCGCGGGTCGACGTCACGGTCCGGATCTCCGGCTTCTTCCGGGACGCCTTCCCGCACGTCGTCGCACTGCTCGACGAGGCCGTCCGCACGGTCGCCGCGCTGGACGAGGCGCCCGACGACAACTACCTGCGGGCGCACGTCGACGCTGATGTTGCGGCTGGCAACGACCTGCGGGCATCCACGGCGCGGGTCTTCGGCTCCAAGCCCGGCTCGTACGGCGCCGGCCTGCTGCCGCTCGTGGACGCGCGGAACTGGCGGACCGACGCCGAGCTGGCCGAGGTCTACGCGGTCTGGGGCGGGTACGCGTACGGCAAGGACCTCGACGGCGCGGAGGCCCGCGGCTCGATGGAGCGCGCGTACGCCCGGATCCAGGTGGCGGCGAAGAACGCGGACACCCGCGAGCACGACATCATGGACTCCGACGACTACGTCCAGTACCACGGCGGCATGATCGCGATGGTCCGCCACCTGACCGGCGCCGCCCCGAAGGCGTACGTCGGCGACTCCGCCGCACCGGCACGGGTGAAGACCCGGACGCTGGCGGAGGAGACCAAGCGGGTCTTCCGGGCCCGGGTGGTGAACCCGCGCTGGATGGCCGCCATGCGCCGGCACGGCTACAAGGGTGCCTTCGAGATGGCCGCCACGGTGGACTACCTCTTCGGGTACGACGCGACCGCCGGCGTGGTCGACGACTGGATGTACGAAACGCTGACCACCGAGTACGTCGCGAACCCGGAGATGGCGGAGTTCTTCCGCAGGTCCAATCCGTGGGCGCGGCACGGGATCGCGGAGCGCCTGCTGGAGGCGGCGCAGCGCGGCCTGTGGTCGGAGCCGTCGGCCGAGGCGCTCGAGACGCTCCGCACCGCGGTCCTCGAGACGGAGGGTGACATCGAGGATCGCGGCTGATTGGGTAGGGACATGGCGTCCGAGAAGCTGCGAGTCCTGATCACCAACGACGACGGTTATCAGGCTCCGGGGATCCGGGCGCTCGCGCCGGCGATCGCCGAGCTCGGACACGACGTCCTGGTGGTGGCTCCGCTGGACGACCAGAGCGGTGTGGGTTCGGCCAGGGCGGGGATGGTCGGCCGCCCGATCCGGACCGCGTCCGAGGACCTGGGCGGTGTCACCTATCGCGGGATCGACGGCACGCCGGCACTGGCGGTCACGCTGGCCGCCGTCGGGGCCTTCGGCGGCGTCCCGGACGTGGTCGTGTCCGGGATCAACCGCGGGCACAACATCGGCGTACCGATCTTCCACTCGGGCACGGTGGCCGCGGCGCTCACCGCGGCCGGTCAAGGCCTCTCCGCGATTGCCGTGAGCATCGACTCCGAGGATCCCGCGCACTGGGAGACCGCGGCCGCGGTCGCGGCGGAGGCGCTGACCTGGGTCGTGCCGGAGCCGGCCGGGACCGTGCTGACGATCAACGTGCCGGACCGGCCGCTCGACCAGTTGGCCGGGGTGCGGCACGCGTCGCTGGCGCCGATCAGGCGGTCCCGGATCACCGGCACGACAGCGCCGGCCGGCGAGCCGATGATCGAGCTCGAACCGCCGGCGGCGAACCCGGTCGCCGGGTCGGACGAGGCCCTGCTCGCCGCCGGGTTCGTCGCGGTGACGCCGATCGTCGGGATCCGCGAGGTCAAGGACGACGCGGCCGCGACCGCCCTGGCGAAACGCCTCTCCGGCTACAGGTGACCCAGCAGTTCGGCGTTGTCCCGGACCGGTTGGCCGTCGGGACCGGTGAGCATGTCCTCCAGGCCGACCCACACCGCGTACCCGCGGCCGGCGTGAACAACCCGCCTCGACCTCGAACGAACTCGGGCGCCGGTGTGAACCTGGTCGCTGAGCGGGCGAGTGGGATGTGCCATGATCGGGCCGACGGTTGTGGAGGAACCCGGTGTGAGTCCGGGGCGGTCCCGCCACTGTGACCGGGGTGACCCGGAAGCCAGGACATCCGCGCCCGTCCGCCGGCCTCTCCGTGGTCCGGCGTACCAGCTGCCGTAGCGGGCGTGGACACCCGCTCGACGAAGGGATCCCGCCGATGCGGCCTGCTCCGACCAGCCTCACTCCACGGGAAAGCTCCGGGTTCCCCTTCACCGCCGTGGTCGGGATGCAGGACCTGCAGCTGGCACTCATCCTCGCCGCGATCTCTCCCGCCATCGGCGGCGTACTGATCCGTGGCGAGAAGGGGACCGCCAAGTCCACGGCCGTCCGGGCGCTCACCGAGGTCCTCCCGCCGGTCGACGTCGTCCCTGGCTGCCGCTTCTCCTGCGATCCGGACCACCCGGACCACGTCTGCCCGGACGGCCCACACTCCGGCGGGCGCGACGTCCGGCCGGCGCGGCTGGTCGAGCTGCCGGTCGGCGCGACCGAGGACCGGGTGCTCGGGTCGCTGCACCTGGAGAAGGCGCTGGCCGAGGGCGTCACGGCGTACGAGCCCGGTCTGCTTGCGGTGGCGCATCGCGGACTGCTGTACGTCGACGAGGTCAACCTGCTGCACGACCACCTGGTCGACGTCCTGCTGGACGCCGCCGCGATGGGACGTGCGACCGTCGAACGCGACGGCGTCTCGGTCACCCACCCGGCGCGGTTCGTCCTGATCGGCACGATGAACCCGGAGGAGGGCGAGCTCCGGCCGCAACTCCTCGACCGCTTCGGCCTGACCGTCGACGTCGTCGCCAGCCGCGACCCGGCCGTCCGGGTCGAGGTGATGCGCGCGCGACTCGCCTACGAGGCCGACCCGGCCGGCTTCACCGCGCGGTACGACGGCGCGCAGCGGGAGCTCGCCGAACGGATCGTCAAGGCGCGCGACCTGCTGTCCGAGGTGATCCTGACCGACGCCGCGCTCCGCCAGATCGCGGAGATCTGCGCGTCCTTCGACGTCGACGGCATGCGCGCCGACCTGGTCACCGCGCGGACGGCGCTCGCGCACGCGGCCTGGTCCGGCCGGACGGTCGTGGAAGTGGACGACGTCCGCGCGGCCGCCAAGCTCGCGCTGCCGCACCGCAAGCGCCGCAACCCGTTCGATGCGCCCGGGCTGGACGACGAGCAGCTCGAAGCGGCGATCGACAACAGCACCCCGCCGCCGGACCCGGACGACGATCCCGACGGTCCCGGGGGCGGCGGCAACCCGTCGGACCCGGACGGCGAACCGGACAGTCCTGAGGGCGGCGGCGCCGACCCATCGGACCCGGACGGCGGCGACTCGGCCGATCCGGCCGACGCAGACCCGGCCGATGCCGACGCCGGCGACCCCGGCCGCGACTCCGAAGCGGCCGCCGCCACGGCGGGTCCGGCGCCGGCCGGCGAAGTCGTCGGCAGCTCGGAGCCCTACAAGGCCCGGCTGCTCAGGGTGCAGGCTGCCGGCGCAGGGGTCGCCGGACGACGGTCGCGGGCGATCACCGACGCCGGCCGCGTCGTGGGGGACCGGCCCCGGATCGGCCGGGAGTCCGGCCGTCCACATCTGCTGGCCACCATCAGGTCGGCTGCGCCGCATCAACGGGAGCGGCGGAATGGCGGGCCCGGACTGACCGTCCACACGTCCGACGTGCGGCTCGCCGTACGGGAGGGCCGCGAGGGCAACCTCGTCCTGTTCTGTGTCGACGCCTCCGGCTCGATGGGTGCCAGGAAGCGCATGGGCGAGGTGAAGACGGCGATCGTCTCGCTCCTCCTGGACGCGTACCAGCGCCGCGACAGTGTCGGCCTGGTCACCTTCGCCGGCCCCGCCGCCACGGTCGTTCTGCCGCCGACCGGCAGCGTCGAGACCGCCGTACGACGCCTCGAATCGCTCCCCACCGGCGGCCGGACGCCGCTGGCCGAAGGCCTGCTCCAGGCGGCCGAGGTACTGCGCATCGCCGCGATCCGGGACCCGCGTCGACGCCCGCTGCTCGTGCTCGTCACCGACGGCCGGGCGACCCACGGGGAGAACGCCTTCGCGCACGCCCGGCGGGCCGCCGGATGGCTCGCCCAGCAGGGGATCGCCGCGGTCGTCGTCGACTGCGAGCCGCACCGCGGTGTCCGGCTCGGACTGGCCGCCGAGCTGGCCGCGGACCTGTCCGCCGAGTACCTCGATCTCGGCGAGGTCGCCGCCGGCCAGCTGGTCCGCGCGGTCACCGAGCGGCGGGCCGCCTGATGCCGAAGGGACAGCCGGCCGTCGTACCGCAGGACGGCCTGACCACCCGGCAGCGGCGGAACCGGCCGCTGCTGATGGTGCACACCGGCGAGATGAAGGGGAAGTCGACGGCCGCCTTCGGGATGGCGCTGCGGGGCTGGACGCAGGGTTGGAACATCGGCGTGTTCCAGTTCGTCAAGAGCGCGAAGTGGAAGGTCGGCGAGGAGAGCGCGTTCAAGGCGCTCGGTCAGTTGCACGAGGAAACGGGCCAGGGCGGGCCGGTCGAGTGGCACAAGATGGGCGAGGGCTGGAGCTGGTCGCGCAAGGCCGGCACCGAGGAGGACCACGCCGCCGACGCGCTCGAGGGCTGGCGGGAGATCCAGCGCCGGATCCGGGCCGAGACGCACGACCTCTACGTGCTGGACGAGTTCACGTACCCGATGAAGTGGGGCTGGGTCGACGTCGACGAGGTGGTCGACACGCTCGTCGGCCGCCCCGGCCACCAGTACGTCGTGATCACCGGCCGGAACGCCGACCAGCGCCTGCTGGACGCGGCCGACCTGGTGACCGAGATGACGAAGGTCAAGCACCCGATGGATGCGGGCCAGAAGGGCCAGAAGGGCATCGAGTGGTGATCCCACGGCTGGTCGTCGCGGCCCCCGCCTCCGGGGCCGGGAAGACGACGGTCGCCGTCGGCCTGATGGCGGCGCTGCGGCGGGCCGGTCACACGGTCGCCGGGTTCAAGGTCGGCCCGGACTACATCGATCCCGGCTTCCACGCCGTCGCGACCGGTCGCCCGGGACGCAACCTCGACCCGATGCTGCAGGGCGAGGAGCGGGTGGCCCCGCTGTTCGCCCATGGCGCGGCGGGTGCGGACGTCGCCGTGGTCGAAGGCGTGATGGGGCTGTACGACGGTGCGCTCGGGACGGAGGGCTACGCCTCCACCGCGCACGTCTCGAAGTTGCTCGAGGCACCCGTCGTCCTCGTCGTCGACGCCTCCGCGGCCGGCCGCAGTGTCGGTGCCGTGGTCAACGGGTTCGTCGCGTTCGACACCGAGGTGCGGATCGTCGGCGTGATCCTGAACAAGGTCGGCTCGGACCGGCACGAGGCCGAGGTCCGCGCCGGCGTCGCGCCGACCGGCGTACCGGTGCTCGGCGTCCTGCGGCGGGGCACCCGGCTGACCGTGCCCAGCCGCCATCTCGGACTGGTGCCCGCCGACGAGCAGCGCGAGCAGGCGTCCGCCGCGGTCGACGCGGCCGCCGAAATGGTCCGTCAGGGCGTCGACCTCGAAGCCTTCGTCACGGAAGCCCGGAAAGCGGTGGAGCTGAACGCCGAGGCGTGGGACCCGGCCGACGAGGTAGCGCCGACGGCGGATCCGCCCGGACGCCCGGTGGTGGCTGTTGCCGGTGGCCCCGTCTTCTCGTTCCGCTACACCGAGACTGCCGAGCTGCTCGCCGCCGCCGGCGCCGAGGTCGTCGCCTTCGACCCACTCACCGACACGTTGCCCGCAGCAACAGCAGCCCTGTACCTCGGCGGCGGCTTCCCCGAACTGCACGCCGAAGCCTTGTCCGCCAACGACGGCCTTCGCCGCCAGGTGGCGACCGAGATCGCCGCCGGACTTCCCGTCGTCGCCGAGTGCGCCGGCCTGCTCTACCTGTGCCGCGAGCTCGACGGCCACCCGATGGCCGGCGTCCTGCCCGCGACCGGACGGATGACCGGTCGTCTGGTCCTCGGCTACCGGACGGCGATCGCCGCGACCACCACCGCGTTCTTCGACGAGGGCCGCCGCGTCCGCGGACACGAGTTCCACCGGACGGCGGTCGACCTCGACACCGACGTGAGCCCGGCCTGGTACCTCCCGGGCGGTGTCGAGGGAATCGCCCGGCCACGCGTCCACGCGTCGTACCTCCATCTGCACTGGACGGCGACGCCCGATGTCCCCACGCGCCTGGTAGCCGCCGCCCGGGTCCACGCCGGGCTGGACACATGAAGCTGGTGGTCGGCGTCGGCCTCCGCTCCGGTACGTCGTACCGCGAGCTGCGCGACCTGGTCGACGCCACCGTGGCCGCGGCCGGCGGGGGAGACGTGCGCGTTGTCGTCACCGTCGAGGGACGCGAGACCGAGCCGGGCCTGCAGCGGTTGGCGGCCTTCCTCGACGCGGAGCTTCACACCACACCGGTCTCCGAGCTCGCCAGGCATCCCGCGCCCACACCCGGCCCACGGGTCGAGCGATTGACGGGTACGCCGAGTGTCGCGGAGTCAGCCGTACTCGCGACCGGCGCGGAACTGGTCGTGCCGAAGCGCCGGTCCGTCAACGCGACCGCGGCCGTCGGCCGGATGGCTGCCGCTCCCGGCTACCCGCCGACCGAGCGGGACGTCGTCCACCGGGTGATCGCCGAGCGCCGCGACGTACGTCGGGGCTTCGTGGACCGGCCGATCGCGGACGACGTACTCACGCGCGTGCTGGAGTCGGCGCACCGCGCACCGAGTGTAGGACTCAGCCAGCCGTGGGATTTCGTGCTGATCCGTGATCTCGCCACCCGCCGGAAGATCCATGACCTCGCCGGCGCCCAGCGGGACGCGTTCGCCGCCTCGCTGCCGCCGGACCGGCGGCAGGCGTTCGACGGGCTGAAAATCGAGGCGATCCTGGACACGCCGCTCAACATCGCGGTGACCTGCGACGCCGGTCGCGGTGGCCGGCACGTCCTGGGCCGGCACGCCGATCCGCGGACGACCTGGTTCTCGGCGGCGATCGCGATCCAGAACCTCTGGCTCGCCGCCCGTGCCGAAGGGCTCGGCGTCGGCTGGGTCTCGTTCTTCGAGCCCGGCGAGGTTGCCGCCGTACTCGATCTGCCCGCGCACATCGAGCTCGTCGGGTACCTGTGTGTCGGTCACGTGGAGGAGTTCGCCGCCGCGCCCGAGCTCGTGCGGACAGGCTGGGCCGCGCGTCGTCCGCTCGCCTGGGCGGTTCACCACGAGCAGTGGGGACAGCGCGGTGTCACGTCGATCGAGCACGACGCGGCTCGGGCCGGTGAGAACGCTGTACGGGCGGTTGGGCGGCAGCGAGTGCGAGTGATCGTGGGTGGTGATCCAGCGGACTACCTGGATCACGCCGATGCACTCGTCGTACATCTGGGCGCGGACAAGCCGATAGCCGATTTCGGAGTGCTCTGGCGGCCCGCTCGGACACCGGTGGAGGCGGTGGAGCTGGGGGTCGAGGTCGCGCGCGACCTGGCACTGCAGGGCGTCGGGCACCTCGCCCTACAGACGGTCGAGCAGTCCGAGGTGGCCGATGGCCTGGTGCGTGGGCTCCGCGCCGGGGCGCGTGCGTGTGGGGTGGACTGGTCGGGGTGACAGACTCTTCGCATGACTGTTCCACCCCAGGGCCCCAGCCCGGATCAAGCCGCCATGTACGTGCCCGCGTTCTCGATGAAGCAGCGGATCACGATGATGGCGAACAAGTACGAGCTGATCGCCACCAACCCGGACGGCAGCGACGGCCAGGTGCTGGCGTTCGCGCAGCAGAAGCGGATGGCCTTCAAGGAGCAGGTCACCTTCTACAGCGACGACTCCAAGTCGCAGGCGGTGTTCTCGTTCAGGGCGCGCAAGGCCATCGACCTCGGCTCCGGGTACGACGTCTTCGACGCGAACGGCCAGCCGATCGGCTGGTTCAAGAAGGAGTTCGGCAAGAGCCTGCTGCGGTCCAGCTGGCTGTTGTCCAGCGGCCACCTGCACGCGAGCGGCACGGAGCGTAACCCGACGGTCGCGATCGTCCGCCGGGTCTGGGAGTTCGTCCCGTTCGTCGGCGAGATCCCGCTGCCGTTCATCTTCCACTTCGACTTCACCGAGGCGCAGACCGGCCGGCCGGTGCTGTCGGTGGAGCGGAAGATCTCGGTGCGTGACCGCTACCGGGTCAGCGTCCAGGATCCCCGCCTGGACTTCCGCGTGGCCGCCGCGATGACGGTCGCCCTGGACGCGCTCCAGAGCCGCTGAGCTGAGGAGCGCCTCGAGACCAGGGCAGTACGCCGGGCGACCGGCGTACTTCCCTGGTCGTAGGCCGCCCTCACTCTTTTGGGGGAAGTGACCCTGAGAGCACTTGGTTCCGCTTGGTCGCGGTGCGAGTCTTGTTGCATGGGCGTAGCGCAGCGCAGTCGACGGTGGTTGGTACCGGTCACGGCAGTCGCGGTGGTCGCGGGGGTGGGCACACTCGGTCCGGTGGTCGCGGACGCGTCTCCCAACCTGCCCGGCATCACCGCCCAGGAACTGTTGACCAAGGTCCAGACGGCGAAGGTCGACGGCCTCAGCGGGACCGTCCGGTCGGCCGCCGATCTCGGCCTGCCCGCGCTGCCCGGTGTCGAGGGCGGCAGCCAGATCCCCGACCTGCTGACCGGCGAGCACACCGCCCGGGTCGCCTTCGCGGCGCCGGACAAGGCACGGGTCGCCGTGCTCGACAACATGGCCGAGCGGGTCTGGACGACCGACGGCAAGACCGCGTGGGCCTACGACTCCGCCGAGCGCGAGGCCGTCAAGCTGACGCTGCCGGCCCGGGCTCACCGACCGGCCGGGCCCGAGCTCAAGCCGGAGTCGTACAACCCGGCGACGGTGGCCAAGCAGTTCCTGGACGCGATCGACCCGACCACTCAGGTCGAGGTCAGCGGGACCGACAAGGTCGCGGGCCGGGACGCGTACATGCTGCGCCTGGTGCCGAAGACCGACAAGTCGACGGTCGGTTCGGTCACACTCGCGATCGACTCGAAGAACTGGGTGCCGCTCGAGGTGACCGTGATGCCGCGGACCGGGAAGGACCCGGCGGCGCAGCTCGGCTTCTCCTCGGTGTCGTTCGGCATCCCGGCGACGAGCACCTTCACCTTCACCCCGCCGAAGGGCGTGAAGGTCACGGAGAAGTCGGTGCCTGCCGTCCGGCAGGCGCCGACCCCGGTGAAGCCGCCGAAGGCGGTCACTCCCAAGCGCCCCGCGCAGAACGCCGGCGACAAGCCGACAGTGATCGGCGAGGGCTGGGAGAGCGTGGTCGCGTTCCGTGACCTGGACGTGCCGCGCAGCGGGCCGGTCGGCCAGTTGCTCGCGAACGCCCGGACGGTCGAGGGTTCGTGGGGCAAGGGCAAGATCCTGACCAGCAAGATGGTCAACGCCCTGATCACCGACGACGGCCGGGTCCTGGTCGGCCTGGTCAGCCCGGACACCCTGGTCGCGGCCGCACCGAAGGCACCACGCTGACCGTGGCCGGTCCGTCCTCGCCGCCGGTGGTGACCCGCGGGCTGACCAAGCGGTTCCGAGGCGGGCAGGTCGCCGTCGACGCGGTCGACCTCGAGGTGCCTGCCGGGACGGTGTTCGGGTTCCTGGGGCCGAACGGCTCCGGGAAGACCACGACGATCCGGATGTTACTCGGGCTGATCACGCCCACGGCGGGATCGGTCGAGCTGCTCGGCGAGCCGATGCCGAAGGCCCAGCTCCGGGTGCTGCCGCGGGTAGGGGCGCTGGTCGAGGGTCCGGCGTTCTACCCGTTCTGGAGCGGACAGGCGAACCTGCTCCGCTTCGACGCGGCCGACCGGACCGCCGACCCCGGCACCCGCAAGGCGCGGGCCGGCGAGGCGCTCGAGCGGGTCGGCCTGTCCAACGCGGCGAACAAGAAGGTGCGTGCGTACTCGCTCGGCATGCGGCAACGGCTGGCGATCGCGGTCGCGCTGATGCAGCGCCGCGAGCTGCTCGTGCTGGACGAGCCGACCAACGGCCTGGACCCGCAGGGCACCCGCGAGGTCCGCCACCTGATCCGTGACCTCGCGAGCGACGGCACGACGATCTTCACCTCGACCCACCTGCTGGCCGAGGTCGAGCAGGTCTGCACCCACGCCGCTGTGATGAGCCGCGGCCGCCTCGTCCGGCAGTCGACCGTCGCCGACCTCCGCGCCGAGCTGCGTCCCCGGCTCGTCGTCCGTACGCCCGACCTCGGCCAGGCCGCCGAGACGTTGACGAGCCTCGGTGTCACCGACCTCAGGACCACGGCCGAGACCGTCGACGGGGACGCGGGTGAGCTTCCGATCGACAAGTTCGCGGCCGCCCTGGTGGCCGCCGACGTCCGCATTCACGGCTTCGGCCTGGAACGTCCCAGCCTCGAGGACGCCTTCGTGGCCCTGACCGGGGAGGGCTTCGATGTCGCCGAGTGACCCGGCGGCCGCCGAGACCGTGGACGTCGGCCGGCCCGCCCCAGCCCGCGCCAGTCCAGGCCGCTCCGGTCCAGCCCGATCCAGTCGAAACCGGCCCAGCGCCGGCCGGCACACCCTGGCACTGTTCCGGTCCGAGCTGCACCTGGTGTTCGGACGGGCGCGGACCTGGGTGCTGCTCGCCGTCCTGGCCGCGGTGCCGGTGATGATCGGGGTCGCGATCCGGCTGTCCGGGTCCGAGGGCGACGCCGAGGGGTTCATCGGCCAGGTCGCCGGGAACGGGTTCTTCCTGATCGTCGCGAGCCTCGCGGTCTCGCTGCCGTTCTTCCTGCCGACCGCGGTCACGGTGATCTCGGGGGAGTCGCTCGCCGGCGAGTCGAGCCTGGGCACGTTCCGCAACCTGCTCACCGCGCCGGCCGGGCGGTCCCGGCTGCTGGCCGCCAAGATGGTCTCGCTGGCCGTGTTCTGCCTGGTCGCGACGATGGTCATCTGGCTGTCCGGGCTGATCGCGGGCTTCCTGCTGTTCCCGGTCGGCGACGTCCTGCTGCTCTCCGGGACCACGGTGCCGCTGGGCGACGGACTCGTGCGCGCGCTCGGGATCGCCGTCCTGATCGGGCTGTCGATGCTCGGACTGGCCGGGATCGGGCTGTTCGTGTCGTCGCTGACGTCGACGCCGCTGGCGGCGATGGCGGCCACCTTCGGCTCGTTCATCGTCTGCGGGATCCTGAGCGCGATCCCGCAGATCGACGTGATCCACCCGTGGCTGCTGATGTACGGCTGGCCGTCGTTCGCCGACCTGCTGCGTGATCCGCCGTACTGGGACGCCATCTGGCGCAACCTGCTGCTGCAGGCCGGCTACCTGGCCGTCTTCTACGCGGCCGCCTGGGCCCGGATCACCAGTCGCGACATCAACGGCTGAGACACTGGTCGGGTGGATGCCGACCTCGTCGCCGTACTGCGCTGCCCGGTCTGCGCCGGCGCGCTCGCGCTGACGGGCCGGACGGCGCGGTGCGCGCACGGGCACGCCTACGACCTGGCCAAGCAGGGGTACCTGAACCTGTTGCCCACAGCATCGACCGGGATCGACGGCGACTCGGCCGCGATGGTCGGTGCCCGCACGGTCTTTCTCGGCGGCGGTCACTACGCGCCGATCCGGGACGCGCTGATCCTCGCCGCCACGAAGCTGCGGGACGACGACCTGGTGGTGGAGGTCGGCGCCGGCACCGGCTACTACCTCGCCGGCGTCATCGGTACGGCGGCCGGCCGGCGGGGGATCGCCCTCGACGTCTCCCGGTACGCCGCCCGGCGCGCGGCCAAGGTGGATCCACGGATCGGGTCGGTGGTGTGCGACGCGTGGCGGGAGCTGCCGCTGCTGGACGGCTCGGCGCGGCTGATGCTGAACGTGTTCGCCCCACGCAACGCCGCCGAGATGGCGCGCGTGCTGGCACCCGGGGGCACCCTGCTGGTGGTCACGCCGAACCAGGAGCACCTGGCCGAGCTCGTCGGCGTCCTCGGCCTGGTCAAGGTGGACGAGGAGAAGGAACGACGGTTGTACGAGTCGCTGGCCGGCAAGTTCGAGCAGATCGGCAGCGAGGTCGTCGCGGAGACGATGCGGCTCGACCGCACTGCGATCGAGCAGTTGGTGCTGATGACGCCGAGCGCGCGGCACGTCCGCCACCGGGAGCTGTCGGCCCGGATCGCCGTCCTTCCGGAACCGGCGATGGTGACGTTGTCGGTCACGCTGTCGCGCTGGCGGGCCGCCTAGGGCGACGTGGCGGGTGATGCCGGCTCGAGCTCGGCACCACCGGATCGCGCCGGTCGGGATCAGGCGACGTTCGCGATGACCTCGCGGGCGACCATGGTGCCGTGCTGCTCAGCGGTGACGTGGGCCTCGGTCTCCGACACCTTGGAGGCGTCGATGAGCTGCTCCATCCCCGGGGTGGCCGGGGCCAGCGTGAGTTCGGCGGCGGCGATCCGGACGTTCATGCCGAAGACGTCGCCGAAGACGCGCTCCAGGTACGGCGTGGCGTGGTCCCAGCCGTGCTTCGGGGCGCCCGGGCTGTAGCCGCCGCCGCGGGCGAGGGTGAAGATCGCCGGCCGGCCGGCGATCGGGCTGGGGCCGTAGACCAGCTCGGGGTCGATCAGCAGCAGGTCGATCCAGGTCTTGACGTGCTGGGCGATGCCGTAGTTGTACAGCGGTACGGCGAGCAGGATCGCGTCGGCCTTCTTCACCTCGGCCGCGAGCTCTGCCGCCAGCGCGGCCGCCTCGGCGTGGTCCGGGCCGGCCTCGGCGCCCAGCTTGGTGGCCACGAGCGCGGGCCACGCGGTGGCCGGCAACGGGTGCTGACCGAGGTCACGGCGGATCACGACGCCGTTCGGGTGCTCCGCCTTCCAGGCGGCCTCGGCGCTGTCCGCCAGGGCGCGGCTGACCGATCCGTCCAGCCGGAGGCTGGCGTCGACGCGTAGCAGGGTGGTCATTCAGGTTTCTCCATCATCGTGAGGGGGCGAGCTCGTATTCGAGCTGTACTGAAGATAGTCTGGAGAACAGAACATCTTCAAGCCAGATCGTATTCCGAGTGGCCTACACCACGTACGATGGGGACATGACCAGTACTTCGCCGGACGTCAAAGGCCGGATTGCGCGCGAGGTGGCGCGCCGCGGCGCCGGTGGGACCCAGCCGCGGGTCGCCAGCGGCGCCCCGGTCGAGTCCGACCTGGGCTGGGCGCTCGGCGTCGTGTTCCGCCGGTACGCGAAGGCGGCCGCCGCCGCGCTGGACGACGTACCGGGTGGCCCGCGGGGTTATCAGGTGCTGGCGACGACCGTTGCCGAAGGTCCCCGGCGGCAGCTCGACCTGGCCGCGCAGCTCGGCGTGGACCGGACCGTGATGACGTACCTCCTGGACGACCTGGAGAAGGCCGGGCTGGTGCAGCGGCAGGCGGACCCGGCCGACCGGCGGGCGCGGCTGATCGTTCCGACCGCCGAGGGCACGGAGGTGCTCTGTGAGCTCGAGCGTCGCCTGGTCACGGCCGAGGACGAGGTCCTCGGCAGCCTGGAGCCGGCCGAGCGGGCCAGCTTCCGGATGCTGTTGCAGCAGGTGGCGATGAAGGCGAACGCGATCGACCCGCTGCAGAACGCGTGCACGCTGGCCGAGAGCGACGACCCGACGACCACCTGAGCGTCAGCCCAGCGGAACGAAGCCCGACTCGTAGGCGCGGATCACCGCCTGGGTGCGGTCCCGGGCGTTCAGCTTCGCCAGCACGTTCGCGACGTGCGTCTTCACCGTCTGCAGGCCGAGGATCAGCTCCTCCGCGATCTCCGCGTTGGACAGTCCCCTGGCCATCAGGCGCAGTACCTCCTGCTCGCGCTCGGTCAGCTGGTACTCGTCCAGGCCGGTCGGGCGGGACGGCTGCGCACCCACGTGCGCCAGGGCCAGCGCCCGGATCGCCTCCGGGAACAGCAGCGACTCGCTCCCGGCGACCGTCCGGATCGCGGCGATGATGTCATCCGGCGGAGTCCGCTTCAGTAGAAACCCGGAGGCTCCGGCACGCAGAGCTTCGTACACGTAGTCGTCGTTCTCGAAGGTCGTCACCACCAGCACGCGCGGCGCCGGGTCGAGGCTGTCCAGCAACAGCCGGGTCGCCTGGATGCCGTCGACCGCGGGCATCCGGACGTCCATCAGCACGACGTCCGCGCCGGTCCGGCGGACGACCGGCAGCACCTCCGCGCCGTCACCGGCCTCGCCGACGACCGTGAGGTCGGGCTCGGCGTTGATGATGGCGCGCAGCCCGCTGCGGATCAGCGGCTCGTCGTCGACCACGACCACCGACAGGTTCATGTCATCCCTTCGTCGTCACCGCGACCGGCAGTGTGACCGCGAGCCGCCAGCGGTTCCCGTCCAGGCCGGCGTCCACCGTGCCTCGCAGTACGGCGACTCTTTCACGGATGCCGGCCAGTCCACGTGCCCCGCCGGAGTGATCCGACGAACCGCTGACCGGATTGGTCAGCTCGAGCCGCAGTCCGGTCGCGTCCAGACGGATCGACAACTCGACGGTGACCTGCCCGGCCGGTCGGCCCGCGTGCCGGATCGCGTTGGTCAGCCCTTCCTGGACGATCCGGTACGCCTCCCGCGAGACCGCGGCCGGCAACCGGCTCAGGTCACCGTCGCTGTGGACCTCGACGCTGATGCCGCCGGCCCGGGTCGCCTCGACCAGGCGGGTGAGCTCGGCCAGGGTCGCCTGCGGCGCGGTCCCCGAGCCCGGCCGCCGGTCGTCCCGGAGGAGCCCGAGGACGTGGTCGAGGTCGGCCAGCGCGCTGCGCGCCGAGGTCTCCATCGCGGCCAGTGCGGTCTCCGCGAACGCCGGATCGGTCGCCAGCACCCGGCGGGCCGCGGCCGCCTGGATGGTGACCAGGCTGAGTGCGTGGCCGACGCTGTCGTGCAGCTCCCGGGCCAGACGGTTGCGCTCGGCAAGGGTCGCCGTCCGGCGCTCGAGCAGCTCGATGCGCTCGGCCGGCGTCGGTCCGAGAACGCGCGGGGCGAGGTACTTGAGCAGTGCGCCGACCGCGGCGGACAGGTAGAAGAGCCCGGCGATCCCGGCCAGCGCGACCACGGGCATCCACAGGTCGGTCCAGTTGCCCTGCACGTCGTACGAGAAGTCCGGGAACAGCTCGCGCCGGCCGGGGGAGCGGAAGGGGGCCGCGAGGAACACCGCGCCCAGCCCGACCACGATCGTGCTGATGGTGCCGACGATTCCGCCGCTGACCAGGTGCAGGCAGAACCACGTGGTCGTCCGGCGGCGTTGCGCCCAGGTGCGGGCCGGGCCGAGCGGACGCTCCTCGAACCGGACGCCGAGCAAAGACTCGACCGCGATGCCCTCGACCTCCCGGACCGCGGGCAGCGTGCCGACCGCGATCGGCGGCCCGACCAGCAGGATCGCGATCACGATGCCGCTCAGCACGGACGGCAGATCGAAATCCTGCGCGAGGGCGCCCAGCGCGCTGTCCACGAGCACGAACGCCAGCACCAGTGCCGCGCCCAGCAGCAGGTACACCCACCGCAGGTACGTCGACACCCGGCCCAGGGCTCCGAGGCCGCGCACCAGGGCCGCCGTTGCGCGCGCGAACCGGCCCGCCGGCCGCGTCGTCTCGCGCCGCGAGCCCGCCGGCCCCCGCATCAGCCCGTCCACCACCCCGACATCGTCCCAAACGCAGGGTCCCGCCC
>NZ_SMKR01000092.1 GCF_004348725.1 Kribbella turkmenica | reverse complement strand
CCGCATGACAGTACATATGCCACGCCTCCGGCGCGGCGGATCGTCGGGTGGCAACGCCCGGCCTTCCCTCGTCGCTCCGGTCGCGTCGCTCTCTCCACTTTCAGGCCGGGAGGCCCGATGATCGCGCGGGACCGGATCAACAAGCTCACCTCGAACGTCGTTCTGCTGGCGATCGGTGTGCTGTTCGTGCTGCCGCTGCTCTGGGTGCTGTTCGCGTCGATCAACCGGACCGCGGGCCTGCGGGTGGAGTTCCCGACCTCACCCACGCTGGGCAACTTCAAGGCGGTGCTCAACACCGACACCACGTACCGGCCGGTCCTGAACGGCATCGTGCTGTGCGGCGGCTCGGCACTGCTCACGATGATCTGCGCCGTACTGGCGGCATACCCGCTGTCGCGGTTCAAGTCGAGGTTCAACCGGCCGTTCCTGCTGACCGTGCTGTTCGTCACCGGGCTGCCGATCACCGCGGTCATGGTGCCGGTGTACGGCCTGTTCGTGCAGCTCAACCTGGTCGACACGATCGGCGGCACGATCATGTTCATGGCGACCAGTTCGCTGCCGTTCGCGATCTGGCTGACGAAGACGTTCATGGACGGCGTACCGATCTCTCTCGAGGAGGCCGCCTGGGTCGACGGGGCCGGCAGCATGCAGGCGCTGCGGGCGATCGTGCTGCCGCTGATGTGGCCCGGGATCGCGGTCGTGGCAATCTTCACCTTCATCGGCATGTGGGGGAACTTCTTCGTCCCGTTCATGCTGCTGCTGTCCCCGGAACGGTTGCCGGCCTCGGTCAGCATCTTCACGTTCTTCGGTCAGTACGGTGAGCCGAACTATGGTCAGCTGGCGGCGTACTCGTTGATCTACACGATGCCGGTGCTGCTGCTGTACCTGCTGCTCAGCCGGAAGCTCGGTGGGGCGTTCGCCCTGGGTGGCGCGATCAAGGGCTAGTACGACGTACGCCGAACAGCCGCTGTGGACAGGGTGTCCCCGGCGGCTGTTCGTCGTATGTGCGTCCGGGCGGTTGTGCAGGTGGTCGACGTACTCGGTGCGCGGGAGTCCGGCTAGGTTCGGCGGTCGGTCAGGGTGTGGCGGGTTTCCTGCCAGAAGGTGAGTTTCTGGTGGAAGGGCCAGTCCCATTGGTAGTCCGGCTCGGCGTCGGCGAAGCGGGACAGGGCGGGTGAGGCCAGGGGAGCGGCTGCGTCCGGGACAGCGTCGAGGACGACAGCCAGACGGATCACGAAGGTGGACAGCCTGGTCAGGCGGGAGTGGTCGGGCGTGGTCTCTAGATCGTTGAGCTGGCCGCGCAGTTGTCTGATGGTGCGGAGGGCGGCGCGGTGTTCGGCCCGGGCGGGCGTGGCCAGGTCGCCGGCCGGGATGCCGAGGAGTTCGGCGAGGTCTGCCGGCGGGACCTCGGGCGAAGGCGAGGACGACTTGCGCAGGAGGCGTGGTCTGCCGGACCGGAGTTGCTCGGCGAGCTGGTCGAGCAGAGTGTCCAACGCGCGGACGACCTCGGGCAGTGCGCGGTCGGCGGTCCGGCGGCGGTTCGTGGCCAGCGCGGTGACTCGGTCGTAGTCGGCCTCGACCGCAGCACGCAGGGACGGCGGCCAGTCGTCGAGGCCGGCGAGTTGCTCCTTCCGGGGCGCGGACGGGTTGAGGTCACCAGCGCTCAGCGGCTTGCCGCCGGAGCGCGCCGCACTGATCTCCTCTTCGAGCTTCTTCTGCGGACCCGGAACGATTGAGCTCACCCGACCACCCTACGCAGATGGAACAGCGGGCGGGTATCCGCTCGGGGCCGTGCACCCGCCCGCCGGATCAGGGGATCCGGTCCTGACCGTCAGGACCAGGTACGACGGCCGGTTGTGACAACCCGATGGGCGACTACTGAGGGTCATCACATTCGGCACCGATGGTTGACAACCTGTGATCGGTGAGGACTGCCGCTGGGGAGCGGTTTTCGCTACCGTGGGGTATTGGTCCTCGATCTGCAGGAGGCTCCGTGAAGATCAACGACGTACTGCGCGGCAAGGGCAACCAGGTCGTCACCATCTCCCCAGAAGCCACCGTCACCGAACTCCTCACCCTGCTGGCCGACCACAACATCGGAGCCGTCGTGGTGAGCCCGGACGGATCCTCCGTGGCCGGCATCGTCTCCGAGCGCGACGTCGTCCGGCTCTGGAACGGCACCCCGGACGCGGGAGACGTCCGGGTCAGCTCGATCATGACGGCCGACGTCGCCACCTGCGGGCCGGACGAGCACATCGACGACCTGATGCGGCTGATGACGGACCGCCGCATCCGGCACGTCCCGGTGGTCGTCGACGGTGCGTTGACCGGCCTGGTCAGCATCGGCGACGTGGTCAAGTCCCGGATCGGCGAGCTCGAGTTCGAGCGGGAGCAACTGTCGAACTACATCAGCAGTTGATTCACGACGCAGCCGACAGCAGCACTGCCAGACCGGCCAGCACCAGCGACCCAAGGGCGAGCAGGGCCGTGCCGATCAGGCCGCAGATCTGGCCGGCCTCGGCCATGCCGCGGTTGTGGTAGACACCGGGTGACGCGTCGATCTCGGCGAGGGCCTGGGAGCCGAGCCACCAGGCGACCGGCGAGACGATCAGCAGGCCGGTGCAGAGCGCGATCGCGCCGAGAACCAGGGACACCGTGGCCTGACCGTGGTCCCGGAGGATGCCGTACGCGGGCTGTTCCGGAAAACCGGGCTGCAGCGGGTACGCCGGTGACCAGAAGGTGTGAGTGCGGTCCGTCGCGTCGGTCGGACGATCCGTGAACATGCTGCTCCTCTGCTCAGTGCCCTCGGGTGCCGAGCAGAGGAGCGGCTGCTGCTCAGCTCAGGTCGATCAGGTCACCCAGCTCCAGCGCGGTCAACTGGGGCCGGATGTCCTTGGCTTCCCCTACGACGACGACCAGCAGACCGTCGGTTCCCACGTACCGGCGGTAGGCGTCGGTGGCCTCGGCGGCGGTGGTCGCGGCGATCTGGGCAAGATAGGTGTCGGCGAAGCCGATCGGTACGCCGTTGGCGATGTTGCTGCCGACCTGCTGGGCGACCGAGTCGGCCTGCTCGTACCGCAGCGGGGCGGTCCGGATCAGGCTGTCCTTCGCCTCCTGGACCTCCTGCTCGGTCAGCCCGTCGCGGGCCTCCCGGAGGATCCGGAGCGCGTCACCGATCGCGGCCCCGGTCACCTCGGTGCGAACGGCGCCGCCCAGGCTGAACGTGCCGCCCTTGCGCGGTGCGGCGAAGCTCGTCCGGGTCCCGTAGGTGTAGCCCTTCTCCTCGCGCAGGACGGTGTCGACCCGCGACGTGATCGTGCCGCCGACCACGTGGTTGGCGACCGCGGCCGCACCCCAGGCGGGATCGCGGCGGTCGGGCCCGGCGCAGCCGATCAGGAGCTGGCTCTGCACGGAGCCGGGCCGGTCGACCAGAACGACCCGGTCGCCGGGGATGTACAGCGGCTCGGGCGTGTCCACGGCCGGGCCGGACGCGGACGTCCAGCCCCCGAACGCCTCGTCGACGATCGCGGCCACGTCCACGCCGGTCGCGTCACCCGCGAACAGGATCTGCGCCCGGCCCGGGCCGATGTTGTCCCGGTAGAACCCGGCCACCTGGACGTTCGTCAGCGGCCGGATCGTGTCCGGCGTGCCCGCGGTCGGGCGGGACCGCCTGGTCGACGGGTCGAACAGGTTCGCCGCGAACGCCTCGCGGGCGCGGTAGCCGGCGTTCGCCCGTTCCTGGTTGATCTCGCCGAGCCGGATCGTCACGTGCCGGCCGACGTCGGCCGGGTTGAACGCGGGCCGGGTGACGGCCTCGGCCAGCAGCTGCACCGCCGGCGCCAGGTGCGACACCGGCACCGAGATCTCCACGTGCAACGCGTCCGAGCTGACGTCCACGCCGTACGCCGCGCCGTGCCGCTCGAGGGCGGCCGCGAAGTCGTTCGCCGACCGCAGCTCGGTGCCTTCGTCGAGGGTCCGGGACATGATCGTGGCGATGCCTTCGAGCTCCCGCGGCTCGGCGATCAGCGGCATCGCGATCGTCACCCGGACGGTGGCGACGTACTGCCCGGGGCGGTCGAAGACGTGCACCGGCGTGCCGGCGGCGGTCGACGTGGTGGTCGATTGCGGGAACTTCCACGGGCGGGGCGCCCCGACGGCCGGCGGGGTGGTCAGAACCTGGTTCATGCCTGCTCTCCTGCGGTCTCGCTCTGCCGGTAGGTCACCTGGGCACGACCGGACGCACGGATCCACTGGGCCGCGGCCGCCTGTACCTGCTCGACGGTGACTGCCTTGACCTGGTCGATCCGGGTGTTGATCCGGTTCGGGTCGCCGAACAGCAACGCGTGGTGCGAGATCTCGTCGGCGCGGCCGGCGCAGGTCGCCAGCTGCTCCAGCCAGTCCCGCTCGGCCTGCGCCTGCACAGTGGCCAGCTCGTCCCCGGTGATGCCGTGCTCGGCCAGCTTCTCGATCTCCTCGAGCAGCGCGTCCTCGACCTTCTGCAGGTCCACGCCGTCGGAGGCGATCCCGGTCAGCGTGCCGAACGAGACCCCGCCGATCAGCGGCAGCGCGCCGCCGGAGACCGACTGCGCGATCTGCTCGTCGCGGACCAGCCGGCGGTTCAGCCGGCCGCTCTGGCCGGCGGCCAGGATGTCCAGCGCGAGGCCGGCCGCGTCCAGCTCCGGCGTCCCGTCGACGGGCAGCCGGAACATCATCGTGACCAGGTCCGACGGTACGTCGGAGACCACGTCGTCGCGGCGCACCTCGGTGAGCGGGCCGATCGTGCCGTCCGGTGCGGCCGGCGGCTTCGGGACGGCCGGCAGGTGGCCGAAGTACCGCTTGGCCGCGTCGAAGGCGTCCTCCTCGGCCACGTCGCCGACGATGGTCAGGACGGCGTTGTTCGGGCCGTAGTACGTGCGGAAGAACGCGTGCACGTCCTCCACCGAGGCGGCGTCGAGGTCGGCCATCGAGCCGATCGTCATGTGCGCGTACGGATGGTCCGCGGGAAAGGTGAGCTTCACCAGCCGCTCGTAGGAGTCGCCGTACGGGCGGTTGTCGTAGCTCTGCCGCTTCTCCTCCTTGACCACGTCGCGCTGGTTGTCCAGGTTCTCCTGGTTCACGGCGTCGAGCAGGTAGCCCATCCGGTCGGCCTCGAGCCACAGGGCGAGGTCGAGCCCGCCGCTGGGCAGCGACTCGAAGTAGTTCGTCCGGTCGAAGAACGTGCTCGCGTTCAGGCTGGCGCCTGCCGTCTCCAGGAGGCTGAAGTGCTGACCGGAGGCGACGTTGCGTGACCCCTGGAACATCAGGTGCTCGAACAGGTGGGCGAACCCGGTCAGCCCCGGGGGCTCGTGGCGCGAGCCGACGTCGTACCAGAGGTTCACGGCGACGATCGGTACGGCGCGGTCGGAGCTGACGACGACGCGTAAGCCGTTGTCCAGCGTCTGTTCCGCGATCGGGTAGGTCAAGGGCATGCCAGCCACCCTACGTGGTCCGCGAAGCCCGGATCACTCCAGTCGTTGGAGGACCTCGTCGTGCAGACGGCCGTTGGTGGCGACCGCGTTCGGCCCGTTCGGGCCGGGCGCGCCGTCGACCGAGGTGAACCGCCCGCCGGCCTCCTCGACGATGATCGCCAGCGCGGCCATGTCGTAGAGGTTCAGCTCCGGCTCGGCGGCGATGTCGACCGCGCCCTCCGCGACCAGCATGTACGACCAGAAGTCGCCGTAGGCGCGGGTCCGCCAGCACGCGTCCAGCAGGTCGGCCCACTGGTTCTTCTTGCCGAGCTTCTCCCAGCCCTTGAGCGAGGCGTACGACAGCGAGGCGTCCTCGATCTTGCTGACGTCGCTGACCCGGCACGGCTGGGAGGAGTGCAGCGCGCGGCCGGTCCAGGCGCCGTCGCCGTACGACGCCCACCAGCGCTTCCCGAGCGCCGGGGCGGAGACCACGCCGACGACCACCTGGTCCTCGATCATCAGGCTGATCAGCGTCGCCCACACCGGGACGCCGCGGATGTAGTTCTTGGTGCCGTCGATCGGGTCGACCACCCAGCGGCGCACGCCCCAGCCGCTGGTGCCGTCCTCCTCGCCCACGAACGCGTCCCGGGGGCGCGCCCGGGCGAGCGTCTTGCGCATCACGTCCTCGACCTTCTGGTCCGACTCGCTCACCGGGGTGAGGTCCGGCTTGGTGGCCACGTGCAGGTCGAGCGCCTTGTAGCGGTCCATCGTGGTCGAGTCCGCGTCGTCGGCCAGGATGTGGGCGAGCCGCAGGTCATCCGTGTGCGAAGGCATGCCGGAAGGCTAGCCTGACCGGCCGCTCAGCGGAGCAGGTGTCCGCAAAGGTTGCGGAACGGTTGCGGCCCGCAGTGAACCGAACAGGGTCGTTGAACGTGCAGTTAGTGTCTGACCCACACGACTGCCATGGAGGCGTCAATGTTCGAGCGCTTCGGGGACCTGCCGCTGCACGTGCTGGTGATCCACGCCGCGGTGGTTGTACTGCCGGTGGCCGCCCTGACCGCGATCGCCTTCGCCGTGCTGCCCCGCTGGCGCTGGCTGCTCCGCTGGCCGGCCCTGCTGCTCGGCGTGGGCGCGGTGGTGCTCGCGTACGTCGCGAAGGAGAGCGGAGACGCGTTCGTCGCGGCGGTGCCGACGCTGGAGCAGGCGGTGCGCGAGCACAAGGAGCGCGGTGACCTGCTGTTCTGGTTCTGCCTGATCTTCGCCGCGGTCGCGGTGGCCGCGTTCCTGCTGCTCGGCGGCCCGTCGGCGCTCGCCAGCGGAAAGGGTGCGAAGGCAACCAGGAGCAAGCCGCTGGAGCTCGTCACCAGCGCCGCCGTGGTCGTCATCGGCGTACTGGTCATCTGGCAGACGATCCGCACCGGCGACGCCGGCGCCAAGGCCGTCTGGGACGGGCAACTGCCGCCGAAGTAGTTCGGGCGCCGGTCAGGCCGAACCCTCGCGGCTGGCCAGCAGCCGGCGGAAGGAGGCGACCCGGTCGGCGTCGGCGCGGCCTTCGGCGACAGCCTCGTCGAGCGCGCAGTCGGGTGCGTCGGCGGTGTGCGTGCAGCCGCGCGGGCAGTCCCCGGCGATGTCGGCCAGGTCGGGGAAGGCGTGGATGAGCTTGTCCGAGTCGACGTGGGCCAGCCCGAACGACCGGATGCCCGGGGTGTCGATGATCCAGCCGCCGCCGGGCAGCCGCAGGACGAGCGTGCTCGTCGAGGTGTGGCGGCCACGGCCGGTCACCTCGTTGACCACGCCGATCGCCCGGTCCGCGCCCGGGATGAGCGCGTTGACCAGCGTCGACTTGCCGACACCCGAGTGCCCGACCAGCACGCTGCTGCGGTTCCGGAGTTGGTCGCGGAGCTCGCTCAGGTCGCCGTTCTGGTGGGTCGCCACCGACTCGACGCCGAGCGGGCGGTAGATCGAGAGCAGCGGGTCCGGGTCGGCGAGGTCGGTCTTGGTCAGGCAGAGCAGCGGGCGCAGGCCGGCGTCGTACGCGGCGACCAGGAAGCGGTCGATCAGGCCGGTGCGGGGTTCGGGGTTCGCGACGGCGACGACGATCACGAGTTGATCCGCGTTCGCCACCAGGGGGCGCTCGACCGGGTCGTCGTCGTCGGCCGAACGGCGCAGCAGCGTCTCCCGCGGGAGCACCTCGACGATCCGTGCGAGGGTGCCCTCGTCACCACTGGCGTCGCCGTCGAGCTTGACCTGGTCGCCGACGATCACGCCCTTGCGGCCGAGTTGCCTGGCCTTCATCGCGGTCACGACCCGGTCGCCCGGCTCCACCCAGCAGGTGTAGCGTCCGCGGTCGCGGGTGATGACGAAACCGGTGACGGCGTCGTCGTACGACGGGCGGTCCTTCGTCCGCGGCCGGGTCCGGCGCTTCGGCCGGTCGTACCGGGCCTCCTCGTCGTACCGTGACATCAGCCGGCGAGTCCGGACCAGAGCTCGGGGAACTCCGGCAGCGTCTTCGCCGTGGTCCCGATGTTCTCGATCGCCAGACCGTCGACGAGCAGCCCGACGACGGCCGCCGCGTGCGCCATCCGGTGATCGTTGTAGGTCCCGAAGCGCCCGCCACGCAGGGGTTTCGGCCGGATCTCCAGCCCGTCCGCCGTCTGCGTCACGTCCCCGCCGAGCGCGTTGAACTCCCGCTCGAGCGCGGCCAGCCGGTCGGTCTCGTGGTTGCGCAGGTGCGCGATCCCCCGCAGGTACGACGGCCCGTCCGCGAACGCGGCCACCGCGGCGATCACCGGTGAGAGCTCACCGACCTCGCCCAGATCGAGGTCGACACCCTGGACGCGGCCGGTGCCGCGCACGGTCAGACCGTCGCCGGTGCGGGTCACCTCGGCGCCGAAGCGGGTGAAGATGTCGCGCAACTGGTCACCGGGCTGGGTGGTCGTCGCGGGCCAGCCGGTCACGGTCACCTCGCCACCGGTGAGCACGGCCGCGGCCAGGAACGGCGCGGCGTTGGACAGGTCCGGCTCGATCGCGGTGTCCGTCGCCCGGATGGGGCCAGGAGCAACGACCCAGCGGTTCGGCTCGCTGTCGTCCACCTGGACGCCACGTTCGCGCAGCATCGTCACCGACATGTCCAGGTGCGGCTGCGACGGCACCGGCTTCCCGTCGTGGCGGATGTCGACGCCCTCGTCGTACCGGGCGCCGGCGAGCAGCAGCGCGGACACGAACTGGCTCGAGCCGGACGCGTCCAGGGTCACCGTGCCGCCGCGGACCGAGCCCGCGCCGGAGACGGCGTACGGCATCCGGCCGGTGCCGTGGTCGTCGATCCGTACGCCGAGCGTCCGCAGGGCGTCGAGGATGACGTTCATCGGGCGCTCGCGGGCGTACGGGTCGCCGTCGAACTCGACCACACCGTCGGCCAGCGCGGCCACCGGCGGGACGAACCGCATCACGGTGCCGGCCAGACCGCAATCGACGCTCGCCGGGCCCTTGAGCGAGCCGGGGGTGACGGTGACGGTGCCGCCGTTCTCGGTGATGCCGACGCCGAGGGAGACCAGGGCCGCCCGCATCAAGGAGGTGTCGCGCGCGGTGAGCAGGCCGGTCAGGTGGGAGGGGCCGTCCGCGATCGCGGCCAGGACGAGCGCGCGGTTGCTGATCGACTTCGATCCGGGCACCGTCACCCGGCCGGTGACCGGACCTCTCGCCCGCGGCGCCGCCCAGCCCTGCTGCTGCATGCTTGTCCCACTCCCTCGGCTCGGATTTTCTGCTCCGAGCCTAGGGCATCGGGTTCGGCTCAGGTGAGCTCAGCCTTCGCCAGGCGGGCGGCCTGCTTCGCCTCGCGGGCCAGCTGCCGAGCCTCCCGCTTGGCCGCCTTGGCGCCGCGTCCGGTCTCGCGCCGGGCCGCCTTCACCCCGCGCCTGGTCTCGCGCTTCGCCGCCCGGGCACCGTGGGTCGCCCGCCAGGCGATACCCGGCCGGCCCTCGGTGTCGACCGCCGCGAGCAGCAGCCCGCCGAGCAGGCCGAGGTTCTTCATGAACTGGACCCGCTGCGCCTGCCGGGCTTCCTTGTCCTTCACCTGCCAGAACGGGTGCCCGGCCACCGTCACCGGCACCAGCGTCGTCGCGAGCGTCGCGGCACCCAGCCGCCGGCCCTTTCCGGTCGCCAGCGCGAGGCCGCCGAGCACCTGGACGGCGCCGTTCAGGCGGACCAGGTTCACCGTCGTCTCAGGGATGCGGTCACCGACCTGCGGTGGAGCGACCCGCTTCACCAGCGGCACCAAGCGATCCGTCAGCGGCTGGGCCTTGGGCACCAGCGGCTCCGGGTTCCGGATCGAGTTCGCACCCTGCACGACGAAGATCATCGACAGCAGCGGCCTGGCCAGTGCGCGCACGACAGTCATGCCTCCTTCATACACCAACTTTCCGATGACTCCCTGTACCCACAGCTCAACCGTCCAGCCTCAGACCGGGCAGCCGTCCGGGCCGCAGGCGGCGTCACCGGTCGCACCGGGCGCGCTGATCAGGGTGACCGGCTTGCGGTCGGCGTTCGCCCGGCGCAGCGCCTCGCGGAACACTTCCACCGGCTGGGCACCGCTCACGCCGTACTTCTCGTCGATGACGAAGAACGGCACGCCGTTCGCGCCGTACGCCAGCGCCTGGGCCTGGTCCGCGGCGACGGCCTCGGCGTACGCCGTACTCGCGAGGACCTCGGCGGCACGGTCGGCCGGCAGCCCGGCCTCTTCCGCCAGAGCGGTGAGGGTGGCGTGGTCGCCGACTGGGAGGCCGTCGGTGAAGTAGGCCTTCAGCAGCCGCTCCTTGAGGCGGCCCTGGGTGTCGGCGGAAACCTGGCCGGCGTCGGCCAGGTCGCCGGCGAGGTGGAGCAGGCGGTGCGCGTCGACGGTGTTCGCGGACTTCGCGTGGTCGAGGTGGTACTCGAGGCCGAGCTCGGCGGCGATCTCGGTCACGTGCGCGTTCGCCTGCACGCCCCAGTCGCGGCCGCGGCCATACTTCTCGCCGAGCCGGGTCGGCAGGTCCCGGGGGTCGTCGTTCGTCGCGGAGGGATCCAGCTGGAAGCTGTGCCAGACGATCTCGGCCTGGTCACCGGTCTCCGCCAGCGCCTGCTCCAGGCGCCGCTTGCCGATGTAGCACCAGGGACAGACGACGTCGGACCACACATCGATTCGCATGCTCGCGAGAACCGCAGCGGATTCGGCGGCATTCCCAACCAACCCCGGGTGTGACGCGTCTGACGCGCCGTGGACGAACAACTGGTACGAGATCTTCTGCAGGAGCAGCATCCCGATCTGGCGGAGCTCGAGCTGACGCTCGTGGTCGGCGGCTGGGACAACCAGGTCTGGCGGCTCGGGAGCGAGCTGGCGGTCCGGATGCCGCGGACGGAGCGCGGGCCGGAGTTGCTGCGCAAGGAGTACCGCTGGCTGCCCGAGTTCGCGCCGCGGCTGCCGCTGCGGGTGCCGGTGCCACAGCGGCTCGGCGAGCCGACCGAGCGCTTCCCGCACTCCTGGCTCGTCACCACCTGGGTGGGCGGCGAGCCCGCCGACCTCAGGCCGATCAGCGCGGAGAAGTCCGCGGACACCCTGGCCGGGTTCCTGCGGGCACTGCACACGGATGCGCCGGCGGACGGGCCCGTCAGCCGGGACAGGGGTGTCCCGCTGAGGACTCTGGAGTTCCCGCCCGACGCGGACGCCGCCGTACGCAAGATCTGGGACGACGGTGTCGCCGCGCCGCAGTGGGACGGCCCGCCGAAATGGCTGCACGGCGACCTGCATCCCGCGAACGTCGTGGTCACGGACGACGGCGCGCTGTCGGGGGTGATCGACTTCGGTGACCTGAGCATCGGTGACCCGGCCACCGATCTGGCCGCTGCCTGGGTGCTGCTGCCCGACGGCGCGGCGGAGCGTTTCTTCGACGCCTACACGCTGGCCGACGAGGCGATGATCGCCCGCGCCCGCGCCTGGGCCGCCGGGAAGGCGCTGGCGCTGATCTCGATCGGCGAGGCGGGCGAGAAGGGCCTGCCCGGCGGCAAGCCGACCTGGCTACCGGCCGGGCAGCGCGCTCTGCAACGGCTCCTGTGAACGTCCCCGCAGCGCCTTCATCTCGGATTTCTCTCGCTCACCCGCAGCGGCGGAGGGCGAGTACGGCGTAGGTGCGGGCGGCGTGCAGGACGTCGTCGAGGCGGACGTGCTCGTCGGTGGCGTGGGCGTAGCGGACGTCGCCGGGGCCGTACTGCAGCGTGGGGATGCCGGCGGCGGCGTACTGGCGGAGGTCCGAGCCGTAGGGGGCGCCCCTGACCTCGGGCGTCGGCTCACCGGCGGCGTGCAGGGTGTCGGCGAGCAGGGGGTCGTCGTCGGGGAGCACACCGGAGGCGAAGGCGCCGCCGGGCCAGGTGACCTTGACCGGGTGGTCCCGCAGCCAGTCGTCCTTGGCACAGGCTTCGGCGATCGCTGACTCGAACGCTGCGCGGGCGGTGGCGAGCGGCTCGCCGAGGCGTACGCCGTACCTGCCCTCGGCAACCAGGACGTCGGGGACTGTGCTGGCCCAGTCGCCAGACCGGACCATGCCGACGGACAGCGGGTTCGCCAGGTCCAGGTGCGCCAGCAGCGGGTGCGGGTCGCGGTTGCGCTCGGCCTCCAGCGCCTGCAACGCGGACTGGATCACGACGAACTTGTCGATCGCGCTGACGCCGCGGGAGCGGGTCGAGCCGTGCGTCGCCAGCCCCGCGACCTCGAGGCGGAAGGTCAACGATCCCGAGTTGGCCGTGACGACGCAGCCCGCGGTCGGCTCGGCGATCAGGCAGGCCTCACCGGTGTGACCGCGCCGCAGGGTGGCGAACGCACCGGCACCGCCGTCCTCCTCGCCGATCACGGTGTGCACGGCGAGTGGCTTCCGCAGCTGGATGCCCGACGCAACGATCGCCGCGACCGCGCCGAGGATCGCGGCGACGCCGCCCTTCATGTCGCAGGTGCCGCGGCCCCACATGATCCCGTCCTCGATCCGCGCCGAGAACGGATCGTCGTCCGGCCACATCCCCAGCTCGCCCGGCGGGACGACGTCCACGTGCCCGTTGAGGATCAGTCCCGCCGTCCCGTCGCCGCCGAGGACGCCGACGCAGCCCCAGGCCTGGTCGCGGTCGACCTCCATCCCGGGGAACTCCGGGTCCGCGGTCGCCGCCGGCAGGTCGATCCGCCAGTGGTCCACGGCGAGCCCGAGCTCGGTCAGCCGCCGGGCACACCACGCCTGTACGTCGCTCTCCGCCGCGGTGCCGTCCACACTCGGAATCCGGACCAGCGCCCGCAGATCGTCGACAATCCGCTCGTCGTCCATCGCAGCCAGCACCCGCTGCTCGACCTCACTCAGCATGCGCCCATCATGCATCGAGCAGCTCCAGCAGCCGGCGGGCGCCGTCCAGCACCAACTCCTGCGAGTACGTCGACCGGTCGCGGACGAACTCCGCGATCGTGGCGTACGCCGCCGCCGCGCAGATCGCGACCACCGTCCGGCCGCCGGCCCGCAGCGCCGCCTCCAGGAACAGCTCGTCGACGCCGGCCGGCGCGCCGTCCCTGGTCGCCGAGGTCGCCAGCGAGACCAGGTCGTAGGCGCGCGATCCACCGCCGGCCGCCTCGATGTCGATGATCCCGGCGACCCGTCCATTGTCGACAATCACGTTGCCGACATTCAGATCACCGTGGACGAGGTCGTCGACCGGCAACGCGTGATCCCGGTACGGCCGGCACAGCGCGCCGTACCGCTCGAGCAGGTCGGTGGCCTCGCCGCCGTAGCCGAGGACGCGGTCCCAGACGCCGTCCCAGCCGTCGAAGACCACACCGGCGGACCAGACCGACCAGTTCGAGTCCTGGTCCGGGACGAGGTCGCGCTGCGTCTCGCTGATCCGGATCAGCTCCCGGGCCAGCGACGGCCCGATCGACGACGCGTCGGCCAGGCTGCGGCCCTCGACGTACGTTTGCAGCTGGTACGGCGACCCGGCGGCGGTCGTGCCGACGGCAAGCCACGCCGGAGTCGGGTACCCGGCAGCGCGCGCCCGCCGGACGAGCTCGGCCGCCCGGTGGACCCGCGGAGCCCAGCCCGGGTCGTCGCACCACTTGAGGACGACCCGGGGCCCGACGTCGCTGAGTTCGTACGCACTCGATTGGAAACCACCGGGCAGTTGCCGCACCAACCGGTAATCGGTGCCTAAGGCAACGTTCAGCTCGGTGACGACCGACTCGGTGGTGTCCGTCACGGCGTCAGCCGGTGCAGGTCGCGGGGGAACAGCGTGACCTCGCGCACGTTCTCCGCGCCCGTCAGCCGCGCCACGAACCGCTCCAGACCGATCGCGAATCCGCCGTGCGGCGGCATCCCGTGCTTGAACGCCTGCAGGTACGAGCTGTACGCCGGAGCGTCCGCCGACTCACCACGAGCTGCCAGCGCTGCCGCGTAGTCGCTGTAGCGATGCAGCCGCTGTCCGCCGGTCACCAGCTCCACGCCCTTGAACAGCAGGTCGAAGGAGTTCGACCAGCGAGGGTCCGACGGCTGCGGATGCGTGTAGAACGGCCGTTTCACCATCGGGTAGCCCTCGACCGCGACGAACTCGCTGCCGTGCTCGCGCAACGCCCACTCGCCGATCGCCCGCTCGTGGGCCGGCGCCAGGTCGGGCTCGTCCGGGTCCGCACCGGCGATCTTCAACGCCTCGCCGAAGTGCACCACCGGCACGTCGACGGGGATCTCCGGGAGCGTCACCCCGCGCCGCTCCAGCGCCGGCGCCGCCCGCTCACCCACCGCGGCCAGCATGCCCGCGATCGCCGACCGCAGCATCGCCAGCACGTCGCGATGGTCGGAGACGAAGCCGAACTCCGCGTCCAGCGAGACGTACTCGGCCAGGTGCCGGACGGTGTCGTGCGGCTCGGCGCGGAACACCGGGCCGACCTCGAAGACCCGCTCGAACACCCCGACCATCGTCTGCTTGTAGAACTGCGGGGACTGCGCCAGGTACGCCGGTCCGCCGAAGTAGTCCAGCGCGAACACGTTGGCTCCGGACTCGGTCGCCGTACCGACGATCTTCGGCGTGTGGATCTCGGTGAACCCCTGGCCGTCGAGCGCCGAGCGGAACCCGTGGATCGCCGCGGCGGCGATCTCCCAGCCGGCCCGGACCGCCGGGTGCCGCAGCGCGACCGGCGCGTTGTCCAGGACGACGGGCAGCCCGGCGCCGACCGCGGGCCGCCAGAGCTCGATCGGCGGCGTCACCGCCGGCTCGGTCAGCGGCTCGATCACCGGGTCGACGATCTCCGCGCCACCGGGCGCCTGCGGGTTGGCGGCGACCGTACCGGTCACCTGGACGACGGTCTCCTCACCGAACTCGTCCAGCAGTGACTGGGTCTCCGCCGTCTTCACGACGATCTGGCTGAGGCCGGACCGGTCGCGCAGGATCAGGAAACCGACGGCGGCGAGCCGTCGTCTTCGGTGCACCCAGCCGGCCACCGTGACGGTCTGGCCCACTGCTGAGGGGATCTCATGGCTGAGAATGCGCATCGCTGTTTTCACCTCCAGGTCGTTTCTCGTACCCCGGAGGTGTGGGCGAAGGGGAACTCGCGGTGCCACCACACCTTCACCGGGTCGGGTCGACCCGGCCTCTTGCCGTGCATCCGCTCAGGAGTGTCTTCGCCACCGCTCCATGTGCCGCCTCACAGCAACCGGCGACTCTCTCGAACATGGTGTACGGCGCTACTTGGTTCCGTCAGCGCGAACAGTTCCAGACTAGTGCAGGCGGCAACCCGATTTCAGCGCCGGCTGTCGGACGGGGGGATCTGGGCCGTGTCGGTGTCCTCGCGGCCGCCGACGCGGGCGTGCACGGTGATTCGGTTGGTGGTGCCGGTGCCGGGCAACCAGGCGGTCCACTCGGAGTTGAACGGCTTGCGGTAGTTGTCCGTCGAGCAGGTCGCGCGCCGGATGTCGCTCGAGCGCGAGCAGGTCCAGCCCTTGTCCAGCGCGGACAGGAACGACAGGTTCCGTCCCCAGGAGATCTCCAGCGTCACCCGGCGGTTCGCGACCCCGTTGACCTTCAGGAACCGGTTGTAGACGAACGGGTTCGGATCGGTATGCGGTGTCGGCGTCACGATCTGCAGCAGCGACTCGTCCGGCCGGATCCCCGCCAGCACCTCGGAGTCCGTGTCACTGACCAGCCCGGCCGTCGCGGAAACGGTGAACGTCCTGGCCGCCGCCGAGCCGTCCGCCGGTACCTCGAAGGAGGCCGGCAGCGGAGCCGGTCTGGCCGGGGTCAGCGCCGTACAGGTCCGGGACCTGGCCGAGCACCGCCAGCCCGCCGGGTTCGCCGCGATCGGCCACTCGAGCGACGAGCCGTAGTCGATCTTCAGCGTCACGCTCGTCCGGTCCGTGCCACGGGCAACGGTCAGGACGCGGTGGTGGACGTCGGGGTCGGCCTTGCCGGCGACGATCCTCAGCAGGCTCTCGTCGGTCCGCGGCGGGGCGGTCAGCGTCTCCGAGTCGTCGTCGTACAGCCGGCCGGTCTTCGCCGAGACGGTGAAGGTGCGGTCCGTCACCGAGCCGCCGGTCGGCGGGTCGAACGTGACCGGCAGTGGCGCGGGCGCGGCCGAGTCGGTCGCCCTACAGGTGCCGGCCGACGGGGTGCAGGTCCAGCCGCCGGGGTTGCCGCCGAGCGGCCACGTCAGGGACTTGCCGTACCTGATGCCGATGACAACGGGTTTCGCGTTGGCTGCCGGGACCTTGATCGTGATCACGAAGCGCACGCCCTGAGCCTGGGTCCCCACGGCGCGGGTGGACGGCGCACCGCCGCCCGGCGGCACGCTGATCGTCACCAGACCCTCGTCCAGGATCGGCGTGGTCGGCTCCGGCGGGGTGGGCGTCGGTGTCGTGGTGGTCGGTTGCGACGGCGTCGGCGTGGGAGTCGGCTCGGGCTCGGACGGCGCGGTCGTCGGCGCGGTCGTCGGGGCTGTCGTCGGCGCGGTGGTTGGTGGTTTCACCGTCGGTGGCTTCACCGGCGGGACGGTCGGCGGCTCGCCCGGCGGTCGGGTCGGCTGCTGCGCCGGCGGGTTGCTGATCGCCGCCGGGGGAGTCTCGTTGCCGGTGAGCGCCATCGCGGCCAGTACGGCGGCCACCGCGACGACCACGACGGCTCCGGCGCTGATCGCCGTACGCGTGCTGTTCTCCGTCGCCTTCTTCCAGCCGGTGACGAAGAAACCGACCAGACCGACCTTCGCGCCGGACGCGGCCGCCAGGTAGCCCAGGCCGGCGGTACCCAGCAGGGCCGGGGCGAGCAGCGCCGGCAGCGCGCTGTTGACCTCGACCAGCTCGAGGTAGACCGCGGTGCACTTGGCGCAGTCGTCCAGGTGCTCGCGGACGTTGCGGTTCTCCCGCTTGGTCAGGCCGCCGCGGACGTAGGCGCCCAGGCGTTCGGTGGTCCAGCGGCAGCGATCACCGGCGACGTCGGCCAGGTGCTGCTGCAGGTAGGCCTGCCGCAGACCCTCACGGGCGCGGTACGCGAGCGCGGACACCCCGTTCGCGGTCAGGCCGAGGAGCGGCGCGATCGCCGCGGGCTTCTCGCCTTCGACCTCGGTGTGCCAGAGCACGGCCTGCCAGCGCTCGGGCAGGCTGGCGAACGCCTTGGCCGCCGCGCCGCTCTCGAAGCCGGTCACGGTCGGGTCGTCGAAGGTCTCCGGCTCCCGCTCGTACGCCGCGATGTCGTCGGTCGCCTGGACCTTCCGGCCGGACCGGATCCGGTCGACGTGCACCCGGCGTACCGTCGTCAGCAGGTAGGCCCGGAAGGAGACGTCGGGACCGCCGCCGCCGCGAAGCGCGTCGAGCACCTTCGCGAACGCGTCACTGGCCAGGTCGTCGGCATCGTTGGCCGGGACCAGCTGGCGGGCCATCCGCTCGGCCGCGTGGTGGTGCCGGCCGAACAGTTCGCCGTACGCCTCCAGATCGCCGTTGCGGACACGCGCGATCAGCTCGGCGTCGCTCGGTCCTTCCGGCGTCTCCATCTGTCTCCCCGTGGGTGTCACGACTGTCCGTACAACCATGTGACGGTCCGTCACATGGTTGCCGGGAACAAGGCTCCCACGTGGGACGGGCTGAGCGCATCTCTCCGGACACGGAACCGTGCTCTTTCCTGACGAGAGCGGTGGTGCGGAGGTTACGCGAAAAAAGTTCGGCGAATCCGCGTCATGAACCTCGCCGGGCCCTGTCTCACTCCCGGAACGACGCTTCCGGCCGGCCGGTCGGGAGACTGACGGGGCTAGTCGAGGAGGGTCATGTCGCTGTTCGCGGACATCCGCCGACGGTTCGACCTGCGTTCGCACCTGCCCCTGAACCTGGCGGGGTCGCCCGCCCGGACCCGCCCGGAGGCGTCGTCCACCGAGCAACCGTGCGAGTGGAGGGACTCGCACGGCACAGCTGGCACCGACCACAGCGCCTATCTCGCGATCGCCGAGGCGCTGCAGGACGGAGCCGATGTCGTGCCTGCGAGCGACGAGGTCGGCCGGCAGTTGGCGGCCGATGGAGTCTCGTTGCTCGAGGCACTTGATGGGCTGAGTGCGCTGTACCGCTCGATCGCCGGGGGCGAGCCGGCTTTCGCCGCGGTACGCGCACTCAGTTCCAGCTGGGCCGAGGCCTCACTGATCTACCTCCACACGCTCTCCTGCGAGGACCCGCTGACCGGGCTGTCCAGCCTGGCGCACCTGCGGTCCCGGCTGGGAGAGCTCTACCGAGAGGCGGAGTTCCGTGGAACTTCCGTACCGCAGACCAACGCACTGGTGGTCGTGGAGCCGCTCAATCCGCCGGGGACCACGCCGTTCGACCGCGAGCTCCGGCTCGTCGACGTCGCGGAGTGCCTGCGGATCGTGTTCTACGGCGGTGACGTACTGGGCCGCGTCGGCTCACACCGCGCGGCGGCGCTCGTCGGCCGCGAACCGAACCTGCCGGAGCAGGTCGAGACGGCACGAACCCTGATCACGCAGTGGCGGCTGGACACCGACGTACCCCAGCTGGCCCGGATCTGGATCGAAGGACTCCCGGCCACCGACGCCATGGCCGGGCGCGTGCTCGACGAGCTGGCCAGACCGTAGGACCTGCGTCCGGACGCCGACAGGGGGGTGCCCGGACGCATCACGCAGGCGGCGGATCGCCCATCACGGGGTGGACGATCCGCCGCCGCTCGTCGGTCGCCACTGTCCGTGGGGCTGTCTAGGCTGGGTGCCATGTGCGGTCGATACGCCTCCAGCCGGGACCCTGCCGATCTCGTGGTCGAGTTCGAGATCGAGGCGGGCAACGTGCGCGAGTCCGTCCAGGAGCTCCCGGACAACTACAACGTCGCCCCGACCGACCAGGTGATCGCCGTGGTCGAGCGGACGAACCGCGAGGTGCCCGACGAGACCGTGCGCAAGCTGACGACGGTCAAGTGGGGGCTGGTGCCGTCGTGGGCGAAGGACACCTCGATCGGGAACCGGCTGATCAACGCGCGGATGGAGACGGTCGCGGAGAAGCCCGCGTTCAAGAAGGCGTTCGCCACCCGGCGCTGCATCCTGCCCGCCGACGGGTACTACGAGTGGTACAAGTCCGAGCAGAAGGTGAACGGCAAACCGGTCAAGCAGCCGTACTTCATCCGCCCGGCCGACGGCGGCGTACTGGCGATGGCCGGGCTGTACGAGATCTGGCGGGACAAGACCGTCGAGGACCCGGACTCCGACGAGGCCTGGCTGTGGACCTGCACGGTGCTCACCACCACGGCCACCGACGACCTCGGCCGGATCCACGACCGGATGCCGCTGCTGGTCGAGCGCGAGCGGTACGACGCCTGGCTCGACCCGCTCAGCTCCGACCCCGACGACCTGCTCGACCTGCTGGTCCCGGCCGCGCCCGGCCGGCTCGAGGCGTACGCCGTGTCCAAGGCGGTCAGCTCGGTGAAGAACAACGGGCCGCACCTGATCGAGCCGCTGCCGCCCGACGGTGCCGACCCGGTCGACAAGCCCGAGGAGCCGGAAGAGACCACTCTCTTCTGACCCGCGCCGTTTCTTCGCCCGTCTTTCCGCGTCCTGATGACAGGATGGGGCGGGTGACCGACGAACGGATTGTGGGGACGCCGCACGGGGACGCCCGGATCGTGGCGCATCGGGCCCGGCGGCCGGTGGCGACGCTGGCGCTCGGTCATGGCGCCGGGGGCGGGATCGAGTCGGGCGACCTGGCCGCGCTGGCCTCCCGGCTGCCGAAGCAGGACATCAATGTGTTCCTGATCGAGCAGCCCTGGCGCCACGCCGGCCGGAAGCTCGCGCCCGGGCCGAAGATCCTCGACGAGGCCTGGATCGCGATCATCGGCCAGCTCCGGATCCGCACCCCGCTGGTGATCGGCGGGCGCAGCGCCGGGGCCCGGGTGGCCTGCCGGACCGCGAGCGGGCTCGGGGCGTCCGGCGTACTGGCGCTGGCCTTTCCGCTGCACGCGCCCGGGAAGCCGGAGAAGTCGCGGGTGGACGAGCTGCAGGGGGCCGGGCTGCCGACGCTGGTGGTCCAGGGGGAGCGGGACCCGTTCGGGACGCCCGAGGAATTCCCTCCGCTCACCGAGATGGCCGTCGTACCGGAGGCGGAGCACTCGTTCAAGGTGCCGAAGCGGGCGGAGCTCAGCCAGCAGGAGGCGTACGACGTCCTGGTCGAAGCCGTGTTCGAGTGGGTCAGCCGCGAGGTGTCCGGATAGTGGACGGTCGCTGACGGGGAATGCCCCCGCGTCCGGGCGTGTTGTGCACAGCATGATGGCGACGAGACAGGCACCGGAGAGGACCACCGGGAAGACCCCGGTATTCTCGATAACGATGCCGACTCCCACCACCACCGAGACACCCGAGCAGCGGACCGCGCGCTTCGAGCGCGAGGCGCTGCCCTTCCTCGACCAGATGTACGCCGCGGCGATGCGGATGACCCGTAATCCGTCGGACGCCGAAGACCTGGTCCAGGACACCTTCGCTAAGGCGTACAGCTCGTTCCACCAGTTCACGCCGGGCACCAACCTGAAGGCGTGGCTGTACCGGATCCTGACGAACACGTTCATCAACGGATACCGCAAGCGGCAGCGCCAGCCGACGCAGTCGCCGACCGAGGAGATCGAGGACTGGCAGCTCACCGCCGCCGAGTCGCACACTCCCGGCGGGCTGAAGTCGGCCGAGGCCGTCGCCCTCGAGCACCTGCCCGACTCCGACGTCAAGGGAGCCCTGCAGGCCATCCCGGAGGACTTCCGGCTGGCCGTCTACCTGGCCGACGTCGAGGGCTTTGCCTACAAGGAGATCGCCGACATCATGGGGACGCCGGTCGGCACCGTGATGTCGCGGTTGCACCGTGGCCGCCGCCAGCTGCGTGACCTGCTGGGCGACTACGCGCGCGACCGGGGCCTGATCCCGTCCGACGAGACCGGAACCGAGGAGGAGTCGTGAGCTGCGGCGAGCACCACGACGTCGACTGCAGCGAGATCCTGCAGCGTGTCTACGTCTTCATCGACAACGAACTCGAGGACGCCAGCACCGAAGAGATCCGGCAGCACCTGGAAGAGTGCGCCCCCTGCCTGGACGAGTACGACTTGGAACGCTGCGTCAAGAAACTGGTTCACCGCTCCTGCGGCTCCGACCACGCCCCGGACGCCCTCCGCCAGAAAATCCTCCTCCGCCTGACCCGGATCCAGGTAGAAACCAGTATCACCACCACCGACTGAAGGCTGTCCGGCGTCAGATCGAGTGCGTTGTGAAGCTATACGTGTACAAGTCGCCGCGCTGCAATAACGCCAACAGTTCGTTGGCGTAGGTTGCGTGGAGCGGTGAAACGGCGGCGAGTACTGCGGCCGCGGCCGTGGCGTTCGCAGTCGCCGTGGAACGATCACCCATCGCGGCGTTGATTCGAGCCATCTCGAGCAGCAGGCGGCCTTCCCGAATCGTGTTCTTCACCCGCCGGGCGAAGGCCAGGGCGCCCTCGGCATGTCGCAGGGCGGTTTCGTAATCTCCCTGTGCCGCCCACCCCAACGTGAGAATCTGGTGGGATTCAATGACTCCGAGGCCGTTGCCCGCCTGCTCCGCGATCGCGAGGCTGCGCTGGGCATACTCCACGGCGTCGCGATAACGCCCGACCAGCAGGTGTGAAAAGGCTACGTTGATGTGCTTCTTGTAGATCAGACGAGTGTCATCGGAGGTCTCAGCGAGGGCGATGCCGCGCTGGAAGGCCTCATCCGCGCGAGTGTGGTCTCCGGCTCGGTTGTAGAGCCCGCCGACCGCGGCGTAGGAGACGCCCTCGAGGGTCGGGTCGCCGAGTTCCTGGCTGAGCCGCAGTGCTTCGTTGCCGAATTCCAGGGCCTCCTCGATCCGGCCGTGATGTCCGAGAACATAGGTCAGCGAGGAGCAGCAGCGAGCCAGGCCGATCGTGTCGCTTTGAACGCGGAACATCTCCAGCGCCTTGAACAGGTGTGTGACGGCCGACTCCAGATCGCCGTTCTCGACCTCGGGGATCGCGCTGTCGTGCTCGAGCCAGGCTGCCATCGACGGCTGCCCGAACCGCACCGCGAGCTCGACGACTCCACGACCGACCTCACGCATCTCGGCCCAGCGACCGCGCGGCTCGTGGTAGCCGAACAGCGCGAGGGCGAGCTCCGGGAACAGCATGGATCCCGCCAGCGTCGTCCCGGCCGCCTGAGCGAAGCGGTCCATCAGGTTGCGTTGCTCGTCGTCGAACCAGTGCAGGGCCGAGTCGACATCGCCAAGCGCCGGGAACGGCTCGATCTGAATCGTGGCGAGCGCCAGGCGGGGGCTCGTGTCGTGGATCAGTGCATGGCAGCGCCAGGCGCAGCCGATGTAGAAGCGCAGGATGCGCTCCAGGCCGGCGTCGCGTTCGGCCGCGGTGAGGGACTGGTCGGCGAGCTCCCGGCCGTAGGTGCGGATGAGGTCGTGGAAGCGATAGCGCTCGGGGGCGACGCAATCCATCAGGTTGAGATCGACGAGGCGTTCCAGGATGGCGTCGGCCCGCTGGACCGGGACATCGAGCAGGTGGGCGGCAACGACGGTCAGCAGGTTCGATCCGTCGGGGACACTGAGCATCGGCACTGCCCGGGCGGCTTCGCGGTCGAGGCCGCGGTTGCTGGTCTCCAGGAAGTGCACGGAGCTGGCGATGCTCGCCCGCACGCCGGTTTCGTCCGAACCTAGGCCATCAAGTCGCCGGCCCTCGTCCTGGAGCAGGTCGACCAAATACCGGATCGGCCACGTCGGCCGGGCAGCCAGCCGGGCACCGGTCAGACGGACCGCCAGCGGCAGCCGGCCGGTCAGCAGGGTGAGGCTGTCGGCCGCATCCGGCTCGGCCCCGATCCGCTCCGCTCCGACGACGCCCGACAGCATCTCGACCGCCTCTGAGCCCGACAACGCATCGAGCCTCATCTGCCGAGCACCAGGAAGCGTCGCCATCGATTCTCGGCTGGTGATGATCGCGGCCGACCCCGGACTGCCCGGCAGCAACGGCAGGACATGCGGTACGTCGGTCGCGTTGTCGAGCACCACGAGCACGCGCCGACCGGCCAGCTGTGATCGAAGCAGAGCAGCGGCTTCCTCGACACCCTCGGGGACCAGCCTCAGGTCCACCCGGAGCGAACGAAGCAACTGACCTAGCGCGTCGGCGGTGGTCATCGGCAGGCCGGGACCGTACCCGCGAAGGTTGAGATACAGGTGACCGTCCGGGTAGCTGTCCACCAGTTTGTGCGCGGCCTGAATTGCCAGCGCGGTCTTGCCGATACCGCCCATTCCGCTCACCGCGACGAGGCCGACCGTGTCGCTGCGCGGGTTGGCGGGAACCCGGAGCGCCGAGAGGATCGCCTCGATCTGTGCGGCACGGCCGGTGAAGTCCGCGATGGCCGGCGGCAGTTGCCACGGTATCGGCAGGGAATCGGCTTCGGCCGCCGGTCTGGGCTCGGGAGCGGTGGTTCGAGCCGTGCGGCGTTTGCTCCGGGCAGCGGCCGTGAACGTCGCAGCCTCCTCGGCATTCAGACCGAGGACAGCGGTCAAGGCCCGGACCGTTTCGTTACGGGGACGGCGTCGAGTGCCGCGCTCGAGGACGCTGATCGCTTGCTCGCTCAGCCCCGCCTTGTCGGCGAGGGCAGCCTGGGTGAGGCCGGCCCGGGTCCGGTACCTGCGCAGCAGTTCGCTCAGGCTCTCGGTCGCCATGTCACCCACCTCCCTCACAGATCGCGTCCCGTCCGGCTACGCATGGTGCCGGATATCGGAGCTAACTCTAAGAGGCGAGCCGACTGCGCGCTGGCGTTATCCACAGCCAGGACTGGACCGGTTGGGTGGCGGCCTGTGGAGTATGCCAACTCACATCGGACGGAAGGCCCAACGATCGTTTGAAGATTGCATTCGGTATTCGTCTGCGAACGCTCCGAATGCAAGGTCCGTGGAAATCGAGGTCTGCACCGACCTGTGACCAAATTGCAAGAACCCCGGCTTTGGCCGGGGTCCTCGCTGTCTGTAATTGCCTGGGTCAGGCGTTGGGGCGCTTACCGTGGTTTGCGCCCTTCTTCTTGCGTGCGCGGCGCTTGCGGCCGGTCTTGCCCATTCCTAAGCCTCCTTGAAACAACTGCAAAGAGTGACAGTCTCTCATACCATCTACCGCACTTCATGTCGTGCGGCGGGTCACGGTCTGGCCTACAGTGTTTCGCGGCGTGCCTGACGAAGCAAAATCATGTCGAGTCAGCGATGTGCTGTCTGCCCCCCTGTTCCCAGCCGTTCGGCGCGGAACAAGACTGCGACCGCTGAGCGGAGGTGACCGCGGTGTTTGGTAGTGACGGTTGGGAGTGGTGACGGTTAGAGTTCACGCGTGAACAGCCGCTGGCCGCTCCGTCTGACGGTGGCGATCAGCACCGCTGTCGCCGCGCTGGTTCTCGTCGTCGCGTTGTTGCACACACGGCTGGACGTCCCGATTGTGGCGCTCGGTCTGCTGCTGTTGATCGGAGTCCTGCTCCGGTCCAAGGTCGGACCAGTCCGCGCGGCCCTCGACCACGTGGTCTGTATCGCCCTTCTGTTGTTGTCCGGACCGGCGGCGACCGTTGTTGTCGCAGTTCTTCTCCCGCTGACCCAGGACCGGCGCCTGCCGGTCATGCGGCGGGTCTTCAACGGTGCTCAGGCCGTCCTGTGTGCCGCTGCGGCCGGCTTCGTTTTCGTCTCCACCGGCGGTGAGCGCGGTGACGCCGTGCTGGACGCGCCCGGACAGGCGACCGTTTCCGGCTTCGCCGCGATCGTGACCTGGCTGGCGGTGAACGCCTCGCTGATGTGCCTCGTGCTCTGGCTCGACCGCGGCAGCACCTCGCCGCTCACGTTCCTGCGCAAGGTGGCCGCCCCCACCGTCATCCCGATGACGGGTTACGGCCTGCTCGGCCTGCTGCTGGCCGTGGTCTGGATCGGTGGCCTCGGCATCGGCGCGGTGTTCCTGGTCGTTGTCCCATTGGTGGTCGCGCGCTGGGCCCTGTCGCTGTACGAAGCCGAGCGCAACGCGCAGGCGGCAACGATGCGTGCCTTCATCCAGGTCATCGAGACCAAAGATCTGTACACCCGCGGTCACTCAGAGCGCGTCAGCGAAGGCGTGGGCATGCTCGGCCGTCGTCTGCAGCTCAGCGAGGACCGTCAGCTCGCCCTGGAGCATGCCGGACTGCTCCACGACGTAGGAAAGGTCGGCGTGCCGACGAGCATCATCCGGAAGCCCGGCAGACTCGACGACGCGGAGATGGACGCGATCCGGTTGCACCCCGCCCGAGGCGTCGAACTGATCGGCAACATCCCGTTCCTGGAAGAGGTCAAGTCCGCTGTCCTACACCATCACGAGAAGTACGACGGAACCGGATACCCGGCCGGCTTGAGCGGAGAGAACATCCCCTACTTCGCCCGGATCATCGGCATCGTCGATGCCTTCGACTGCTTGACCTCGACCCGCTCTTATCGTCCGGCGCGGGGCGTCGAGGAGACGCTCGACATCCTTCTGCAGGATCGCTACACACATTTTGATCCGAATCTCGTGGACGCGTTCGTGGCCGTGATCCGTGCCGAGGGTTGGGGCGCCGCGGCGGCCGAGCAGCTTGCTCCGGACAGCAGCATCGCTGCCAGCATCGATCACGACGACCTCAGTCTGGGGAGCGGTGGTGGCGCCACCGGCTCCGCGGCTGGGCCGGAACTGTGATGACCGGTCAGGAGCCGGCTCTGGGCAGGCTCGACAGTGGCGTCGTGATCACGTTGGCCGGTGCGGCCGTCGGCGTGACCGCGATGATTCTGACGGTGCGGAACGGGCTCACCGAATGGCAGTACGCGCTGACCTTCGGACTGTTGGTGGCCGTCGGCGAGATGGTGCAGTTCCGCGTGGACCGGAGCCGGAACCGGGCGCCGATCGCGACGAGTGCAGCACTGGGTTACGTACTGTTGCGTCCGCCGGAAGTCGCGGTTCCGCCGGAGATCGCACAGGCGGTCGCTGTCACCGGAGTCGCAACGCTGGTAGGGGTTCTGCCCCGCGTGATCGCGGGGCTGCGCTGGGATCTGGTGGTGTCCAGCCGGCGCGTCGTCTCTGTTGCGTGTGCTGCGGCGGTATTCTCCGCCGTCACACCGCCGGGCCTGTACTGGAGCGGCACGTGGCAGGACGCGGTCGCGTTGACCGGCGCGATGCTGCTCGCCGTGCTGACGGCCGCGGTCGTCGATGCTTTCGTCGGAGCCGGTCAGACGACGGAGAGGTACAACCAGCCGTTTCCCGCCGCGCTGCGCGACGAACTGGTGATCGCCGTTCGCATCGGTCTGGCAATGGGCCTCAGCGGCGTCCTCCTCGCCGCAAGTACGTCGTTGATCGGTCTGTGGGCGATGCCGCTGGTGGTGGTGCCGTTGCTCCTGACGCAGTTCGCGTTCAGGCGGTTTGCTTCGGCGCAGCGGACGTATCGGACGACGGTGCGGTCGATGGCTCGGAGTACGGAGATTGCGGGGTTCAGTAGTCCGGGGCAGAACGCGCGGACGGCTCAGCTGGCGGTTGCTCTGGGCCACGACCTGGGGTTGACGCCGTCGCGGATGGAGGCGTTGGAGTACGCGGCTTTGTTGTCGGGGGTCGGGCAGTTGGCGTTGGCGGATCCCAGTCCGGGTGGGGCGAGCCTGTTGCGGACGCGGGAGGAGCGGCGCCGGGCGGCGGAGATCGGGGCCTCGGTGATCGAGCGGTCGGGGGTGCTGGATCATGTGGCCGAGATCGTGCGGCACTCGAACGATCCGTACCGGCAGGGGCGGGCGAACAACGCGGACATCCCGTTGGAGAGCGGGATCGTGAACGTCGCGTTGGCGTACGAGCAGTTGGTCGGCGAGGGGACCGGGCAGTCGCCGGCGAAGGCGATGGAGTCCATCGGGCTGGGGATCGGTGCCGAGTACGACCCGGTCGTGGTCGAGTCACTCAGAAGGGTGATCGGCCGGGGCTTCCGGTTCTAGCCGGAGGATCGCCGGTGCGTCGGCACACGGCGAAAGGTCGTCCCACACCGGCGCGGTCTGCGCCGGGATCCGGTGCGATCCGCCCATTCCGGCGTACAGCAGGAGTCCGGCGCCGGCGGCGATCAGCACGTCGCCCGGGCTGACCGCCTGGCCGAGTCCCGGCAGGGCCACGGGTACGACATCGCCGAGCCACGGCAGCGTGGTCGAGACGTCGGCCGGTTCGTGGCGCGGGGAGTTCATCAAGGGGCCGACACCCGCGCGGGCCAAGGCGCCGGCGGACACCGGCATCGCGCCGTTCAGCGCGACCACGAGCGCGTTGCAGAAGAAGCCCAGGGCAAGCAAACCGACACCGGAGTGGGCCAGGTTCTGGCGGAGGAAGACCGCGATGCAGACCGCGGAGCCGATCAGGCCGACCGGGTACGCCGTTCCGCCGATCACCGAACCGAGGAGCTGGCCGATGGCCGCGGCGGCCATCCAGTGCACGCCGGTCAGCGAGTTGTCGGCCAGCCCAGTGAAGCGTCCACCGGTCGCCCAGGCCGCGGCGGCGGCGAGCAGCATGACGAGGAGGACCAGCAACACCCTCGCGATTCTGCCGCGCCGGCCGCGGAATCCCGGGCAAGCTGTCCCGCAGCGTGTCGACACAACAGCACAGAGTGACGGCGGCCCCTCCCGTCCGGAAGGGGCCGCCGGCAACGAACTACGACTTCGCCGGCGAGGGACCGCCCTCGTCGAGCAGCTCCGGCAGGTCCTTCACCCCCGGGTCGCCCTGGTCGGCGCGGTAGTCCGACGCGTGCGTGCTGTCCACGCCCTCCGGCAGCTTCAGCGCCCGGAACACCAGCGTCAGTACGACGACCACGATCACGTTGAGCGCGAACGCGGTCAGCGCGATGTACGCCTGGGTATCGGTGAACGGGATGTTCGCCAGCGAGCCGCCGAAGTGCTTGCCGGTCGCCGGATTGATCACGTTGTAGGCCTCGAGCGTGCCGAACAACATCGCCGTCGCCCAGCCGGCCAGCAGGGCCCACCGGTGGAACCACCGGGTGTACAGGCCGACCACGATCGCCGGGAAGGTCTGCAGGATCCAGATCCCGCCGAGCAGCTGGAAGTTCAGCGCGAGCGTCTTGTCCAGCGTCAGCACGAACGCCAGCGCGCCGAGTTTCACCAGCAGCGACGCGATCTTGGAGACCTTGGCCTCCTGGGCCGGGGTCGCGTCGCGTTTGATGAAGTCGCGGTAGATGTTGCGGGTGAACAGGTTCGCGGCCGCGATCGACATGATCGCCGCCGGGACCAGCGCCCCGACCGCGATCGCCGCGAACGCGATCCCGGCGAACCAGGACGGGAACTCCTGGTCGAACAGCCGCGGGATCGCCAGCTGCGGGTTCGGGATCCCGTCCAGGCCGCGCACGTCCACGTTGGCCTTGATCGCCATGAAGCCGAGCAGCGCGAGCAGGCCGAGCAGCAGCGAGTACGCCGGCAGGATCGCGGCGTTCCGCCGGACGATGTTGCGGTTCTTGGTGGACAGCACCGCGGTCACCGAGTGCGGGTACATGAACAGCGCCATCGCCGACCCGAGCGCCAGCGTCCAGTACGCCGAGTAGCCGGACTCACCCGGGACGAACGCGCCGACCGGCCTGCCGGTGTTCGGGTTCGTGGCGGTCAGTTTGGCCTCCGCCGCGTCGAAGATGGAGCCCCAGCCTCCCAGCACGTCCGGCAGGTAGAAGATCGCGACCGCGATCACCAGGTAGATCAGGCCGTCCTTGACGAACGCGATCATCGCCGGCGCGCGCAGGCCCGAGGAGTACGTGTACGCCGCCAGCACCGCGAACGCGATCAGCAGCGGCAGGTCCTTGGCCAGCAGGTTGTCGCCGCCGAGACCCATCGTCTCGAACACGGCCTGCATGCCGACCAGCTGCAAGGCGATGTACGGCATCGTGGCGAGGATGCCGGTCAACGCGACCGCCAGCGACAACGCCTTGCTGCCGTACCGGCCGCCGACGAAGTCCGCCGGGGTCACGTAGCCGTTGCGGTGCGAGACCGACCACAGCCGGGACATGAAGATGAAGATGATCGGATAGACCACGATCGTGTACGGCACCGCGAAGAAGCCGCTGATCGCACCGGTGGCGTACATCGCGGCCGGTACGGCGATGAACGTGTACGCCGTGTAGAGGTCGCCGCCGAGCAGGAACCAGGTGATGAAGGTGCCGAAGCCGCGGCCGCCCAGACCCCACTCGTCCAGGTTGTCCAGAGTGCCGGAACTGCGCCAGCGGGCCGCCATGAAGCCCATCACGGTGACGGCCCCGAAGATCAGGGTGACGATGATGAGCTGTACCCAGTCGACGCTGTGGTTCACTGGTCGCCCTCCTTCGCCGGGCCCGCCTTGTCGGGGTCACCGAGTCCTTCGGCCGCTCGCCGCTTGCGCTCCTCGGTGATCACCAGCTTGTAGCAGATGCTGACCAGGATCGCGGAGAGGAAGACCCACAGGAGCTGGTACCAGTAGAAGAACGGGAAACCCCACAGCCGGGGTTCGTCCTTGGCGTAGGTGGACACCAGGAGCGGTACGACGACCGCGATCGCCAGCAGGACGCCGGAGATCCAGTACGCGGGTTTGACCGCGGACAATCGGGACACTGCAAACCTCCTCGGGACACAGGCGCAACGGAGCACGCTACCGTTCGACTGGACACCGGACCAGATCTGCAGGGTGGTTGATTTGGATAACGAACGGGCGTGGCTGGTTCGGCGCGTCGTGCTGTCCGTGCTGTCCGTGCTGTCCGTGCTGTTCCTCGTGATCGTTGCCGGAGGCCCAGGTTCGGCCCGAACTGCCGAAGTGTGGCAGCACTCACGTCGTCGCGACCGCGTTCGTACCTAGGACTGGGTAGCGGCCGGGCGGTAGATGTAGGGCTGTGAGGCCTGCACTGCCTCGGTAAGCATCAGCAGCATGTCGGCCCGGGCCTCGATCGGCCGGCCGAACAGCTCGTCGTCACCCGGGATCGGGAAGCCCTTCACCCCGATCGCCAGCTGGCTCAGCAGAACGTGCAGGACTCCGCGGGCATTGAAC